>NZ_JADPRX010000085.1:0-522 GCF_017347125.1 Sporosarcina sp. E16_3 | reverse complement strand
AGCTTATTTTCCGAAAAACAATGCAACAGACTTAATCGTCGAACGTCATCGAATTAAAATCCCAACGTTTGGATGGGTGCGATTAAAGGAATTTGGTTATATTCCAACAGATGCAATAGTCATAAATTGTACACTGTCACAAAAAGCAGGTCGCTATTTTATCGCTGTTTTGTGCGACGTTGAAAAAAGTAAAGCAGCATACAAGAGTGAAACGGATGGAATCGGCGTAGACCTAGGTCTTAAAGAGTTCGCGGTATGCAGTAACCACCTTGTTTTTGACACTATTAATAAGAGAGAACGAATCATCAAGATGGAAAAGCGCTTGAAACGGAAACAACGGAAACTAAGTAGAAGTTACGAACAAAATAAAAATCGGAAGCGAGGTGAATTCTGCGCTAAAAACAGGAAAAAACAACTGTTGGTTGTTCAAAAATTGCACGCTAGACTCGCAAATAGTAGAAAAGAGTATATTCGATTTGTCGTGAGCATACTGGTGAAAACCAAACCAGTATTTATCGCAAT
>NZ_JADPRX010000084.1:0-528 GCF_017347125.1 Sporosarcina sp. E16_3 | reverse complement strand
GTAGAAAAGAGTATATTCGATTTGTCGTGAGCATACTGGTGAAAACCAAACCAGTATTTATCGCAATCGAAGATTTAAACGTCAAAGGCATGATGAAAAACCGCCATTTATCCCGCGCAATTGGCCAACAAAACTTCAGGCAGTTCAGGGAGTGGCTCATCGCAAAGTGTTTAGAAATTGGAATTGAAGTTCGTCTCGTTGATCGCTGGTTCCCCTCTTCGAAACGCTGTTCGAACTGTGGTGAGAAAAACGTTTCTTTATCCCTCGCCGATCGTACTTTCAATTGTGGAAATTGCGGGTTGGAAATGGATCGGGATTTCAATGCAAGTTTAAATTTGAAATATACAAAGGAATACACGATTGTGACAGAATGAAAACCGTGTATCAATAGGGTGGGCTACATCCGAATTTACGCCTGCGGAGTGCTAAACCAACCGTAGTAGCGGGCAAGTGGCGAGGCGGGGTACGAAGAAGCAGGAAAAGTCTAGCGTAGAGGAACTTACACGTTTTTCTATGTTTTTAGTAGCA
>NZ_JADPRX010000083.1:0-602 GCF_017347125.1 Sporosarcina sp. E16_3 | reverse complement strand
CCCGTGGTGTAGCGGTTAACATGCCTGCCTGTCACGCAGGAGATCGCCGGTTCGATCCCGGTCGGGACCGCCATTTTATTTAAAATTAAGAACCGATTCCAGGAAGATATATTCCCGGGTCGATTTTTTGTTTTATGAGATAAATAACCGTGTTTTCTTAGACAATGTGTTTTCGGTATACTATAGCTTGGAAGTAGATACTAATTTATAGGTAACTTAATTATGTTCGAAAAGGATTTTTATCAATCTATTTTATTCTTTTTTAACGAATAAAACACATCGATGAAAAAAGAACTTGTAATTATCATAAGATATGCTATACTAAGTATTGTCTTTAAGAAAAGACGATGTAGGTCTGGTGACGATTGCGAAGAGGTCACACCCGTTCCCATCCCGAACACGGAAGTTAAGCTCTTCAGCGCCAATGGTAGTTGGGGGTTTCCCCCTGCAAGAGTAGGACGTCGCCGGTCTCACATATCTACTTTCGATATTTATGTGATGAAGTTACTTGCAAAATCGAAAATTATTACATAGTAAGGTCCCGTGGTGTAGCGGTTAACATGCCTGCCTGTCACGCAGGAGATCGCCGGTTCGATCCCGGT
>NZ_JADPRX010000082.1:0-710 GCF_017347125.1 Sporosarcina sp. E16_3 | reverse complement strand
GCTACTGCGGAATGGTGGGCCTAAGTGGACTCGAACCACCGACCTCACGCTTATCAGGCGTGCGCTCTAACCAGCTGAGCTATAGGCCCTCTTGGAGCGAGTGAAGGGAATCGAACCCTCATCATCAGCTTGGAAGGCTGAGGTTTTACCACTAAACTACACTCGCATAATAATGGTGGCTCAGGACGGAATCGAACCGCCGACACAAGGATTTTCAGTCCTTTGCTCTACCGACTGAGCTACTGAGCCACATATTTGGTTTACATTAAGTCGTTAGCTTATTCTAAACCTTATTGTTTTAATAAAAATGGCGGTCCCGACCGGGATCGAACCGGCGATCTCCTGCGTGACAGGCAGGCATGTTAACCGCTACACCACGGGACCATTTGGTTGCGGGGACAGGATTTGAACCTGTGACCTTCGGGTTATGAGCCCGACGAGATACCACTTCTCCACCCCGCGACAACAATATAAAGTATTCAATTGATAATGAGCTTAATTTGCTACATCATAATAAAATTTGGTTGCGGGGGCAGGATTTGAACCTGCGACCTTCGGGTTATGAGCCCGACGAGATACCACTTCTCCACCCCGCGACAATGTTATTTCTATAAATATAATGGTGGAGGATGACGGGCTCGAACCGCCGACCCCCTGCTTGTAAGGCAGGTGCTCTCCCAGCTGAGCTAATCCTCCTGGGTAAAAGTTGT
>NZ_JADPRX010000081.1:0-821 GCF_017347125.1 Sporosarcina sp. E16_3 | reverse complement strand
GAAGCTGCACGTATTGACCTTGAGACAGGAAATTACTTGTTTGGTCGCGGTACGATGGATATGAAAATGGGGCTTGCGCTCCATATGCAGCTCATCGAAAAAGCGAGCGTCGAAAAATGGCCAATTAATCTTATCTTGACGACGGTTCCTGATGAAGAGGTGAACTCAGCGGGTATGCGTGCAGCGGTGACGGAGCTTGTCCGTATTCGTGAGCAGCAAGGGTTAACGTATAAACTATTTTTAAATAGCGAGCCATCGTTTTCTCAAAACCCAACGGATATTGCTGAGTATGTCTACTCGGGTACCATCGGAAAAATTATGCCTGCTGCATTGTTCTATGGCAAAGAAACACATGTCGGCGAGCCGATGAAAGGTATGACGGCGAACTATATTGCTTCCTATCTGACGCAACGTATGGAATGGAACGAATTATTCCGTGAGACAGATCTCGGAGAAACTACACCGTTACCGGTTTCATTGCAACAAAAAGATTTGAAACTTCAATACTCGACGCAAACGCCGTACCGTGCAGTTGCATTATATAACGTTTTCCTAATGAAGCGTACTGCATCCGAAGTGATGGATTTGTTTGAGCAAGTGGCAATTGACGCGATGTCAGCGTGTAACGATAGCTACAAGGTCATTTGTGAGCGAGAGCAAGTAACAGGCGTAGGGGAAGTAAGAGTGTTGCGCTATGAGCAGCTCCTTGAACATGCCTTGCTAAAATTAGGGGCGAAGGAAGTTGAACGCTTGAAACAAGAAGCGCTCACTAATGAAGAGTGGGATGACCGTGAAAAGTCACTTCGCATCGTCGATAATTT
>NZ_JADPRX010000080.1:0-1036 GCF_017347125.1 Sporosarcina sp. E16_3 | reverse complement strand
CGTAAATTTGGATGTAGCCCACCCTATTGATACGCGGTTCTCATTTTGTCACAACCGTGTATTCCTTCGTATATTTCAGATTTAAACTCGCATTGAAATCCCGATCCATTTCCAACCCGCAATTTCCACAAGTGAAAATACGATCGGCGAGGGATAAAGAAACATTTTTCTCACCACAGCTCGAACAGCATTTAGAAGAGGGGAACCAGCGATCGACGAGACGAACTTCAATTCCGATTTCTAAACACTTCGCGATGAGCCATTCCCTGAACTGCCTGAAGTTTTGTTGGCCAATTGCGCGGGATAAATGGCGGTTTTTCATCATGCCTTTGACGTTTAAATCTTCGATGGCGATAAATACTGGTTTGGTTTTCACCAGTACGCTCACAACAAATCGAATATACTCTTTTCTAACATTTGCGAGTCTAGCGTGCAATTTTTGAACAACCAACAGTTGTTTTTGCCTGTTTTTAGCGCAGAATTCACCTCTCTTTCGATTTTTATTTTGTTCGTAACTTCTACTTAGTTTCCGTTGTTGCCGTTTCAAGCGCTTTTCCAACTTGATGATTCGTTCTTGCTTATTAATAGTGCCAAAGAAAAGGTGGTTACTGCAAACCGCGAACTCTTTAAGACCAAGGTCTACGCCGATTCCGTCCGTTTCACTCTTGTATTCTGCTTCACTTTTTTCAACGTCGCACAAAACAGAGATAAAATAGCGACCGGCTTTTTGTGACAGTGTACAATTTATGACTGCTGCATCTGTTGGAATATAACCAAATTCCTTTAATCGCACCCATCCAAACGTTGGAATTTTAATTCGATGACGTTCGACGATTAAGTCTGTCGCATTATTTTTCGGAAAATAAGCTTTCACATCTTGATTGTTCTTCTTTTTGAAGCGTGGAAATTTGGCCAATCCTTTAAAAAAGTTCTTAAATGCCCTATCTCCGTTCATAATGGCTTTTTTAACGGCTTTACTCGAAACCTCTTTAATCCATTGGTCGGTTTGTTTCGTATGCACATTGTTCAGCCATTT
>NZ_JADPRX010000079.1:0-1071 GCF_017347125.1 Sporosarcina sp. E16_3 | reverse complement strand
GATCAAACTCTCCATAATAGAAGAAAATGAATAGCTCATTTCTTGCTGACTCGAATCCGAAGATTCTTGTGTGTGTTTCTTTTCAACCAACCGAAGCTGACTTAGTTAGAAACGTTTTGCTCAAGTGCGTTAGCACTCTCGCTGTATTTCATTGATGTTTTGCTGTTCAGTTTTCAAGGTTCATTTGCATCGGAGTTAAATCGAACTCCAACACTCTCTTTATTTAGTTGCCAACCAAACGACAACTTCTTAAGTTTAGCATATCCTTTTCGCGAAGTCAACAAGTATTTCAAATTAACTTTCGAAGTGATAATCACTTAATTGTTTCATAAAATAGTATGGAGCGGGTGAAGAGAATCGAACTCTCATCATCAGCTTGGAAGGCTGAGGTTTTACCACTAAACTACACCCGCATAATATTGGTACATCCGACGTTAGTTGAATGTTAACCAGTTATTCTTATTGTATCACTCTGTCCATCGAGGTGAAAGGACCTTTTTATTAAACAAGTTTTTTTGGTGCGGTAAAGAGGACTTGAACCTCCACGGGGTTAACCCCCACTAGGCCCTCAACCTAGCGCGTCTGCCATTCCGCCACTACCGCATTGCTTCAGCGACAAAATTTATTATACACCATACAATTCTTTTGTCAATACTTTATTTAAAGTAAATGATGAGCCATGCAGGATTCGAACCTGCGACCCTCTGATTAAAAGTCAGATGCTCTACCAACTGAGCTAATGGCTCTCTATTATATAGAAGAAGTACTTCGTGCAGTTAAAACAATTGCTCCAAGCACCTTTGGTGTTTGTCGCAAAGATTTCCGCGTGGCAACACGCTAAAATCTTGGCTGGGGTAGCTGGATTCGAACCAACGAGTGACGGAGTCAAAGTCCGTTGCCTTACCGCTTGGCTATACCCCAACGATACCATATTCAGCCAATTGAAGATGCTGTATAAAGTTCTATATGGAACACTCTTTTCAAAACTTCGTTTTGAAAAAGTAATGGTGACCCCTACGGGATTCGAACCCGTGATACCGCCGTGAAAGGGCGGTGTCTTAACCGCTTGAC
>NZ_JADPRX010000078.1:0-1124 GCF_017347125.1 Sporosarcina sp. E16_3 | reverse complement strand
TATACAGTACCAATTTCTATAATAAAGAACGGAACGGTTGAAGCTAAGGGGCAAAATTCTGAAGGGGAATGGTCAGAAATTGGTTCAATTTCACTAAATAATATAGATAAAACCGCCCCTGACATATCTTTATCAGCAAGCCCTACCACGCTTACAGCTACAGATGTAACAATTACAGCGGATATTCGAGACCTTGACAATGAGTTGTTCAAGACACCCGAAAGCACTAGCACCATACAAACACACACGTTTTCAATCCCTGGATTAAAAATGTTAAATGGGGCTAAGGCTAATACCGGTAACGCCGAAATTGTTAATGTAGACGGAGAAAAGGTTACTGTGAAAGTTTCAGGAGGTAACCCGTCACGGAAAGTAGAAACGGGTGGGAGTTATACACCTGAAGATACTAAGTATGTTGAAGGACAAACATCAAGTAGTTATAACTCAGGTGGCTATGTAGGTAATCTTTTACAATATGTATATAGTGGTAGTTATACTCCTAGTCATTCTATAGAAGTAACCGGTCAATCGTCTAGTTACTATAATTCCGGTGGGTATAGCGGAACTTTAAGTCAATACTATTATGGGCCAGGACCATCTTCATTAAGGTTAATATCAAGCAATCATGGGTATGGACAAGACCATTCAGGAATGTCAGGTAATGGGCAATATTTTTATGAATGTAATCCAAGTAATGGTAATCCCCAAGGTGGGTGGTTTTGTAAGTTGTACGAAGTAATTCCAGGAGAACCAATCTATAAATATAGGGGTACGGTTACGAAACCAGCTTCAGATAATCGCGTATATCGCTATCAAGGTAATGTAACAAAACCTGCGACAGATACTAGGACGTATGAGGATCGTTTCCAATATGAAATTTCACTTGATTATGAAAGGGTTGTACCTGTTCAAAAATGGACAAAAGGGAATCAGATTGTTGAGTTTTTCAAAAATGCAGGGGTGGAATTAAATGGAACCACGTTTACAGTAAGCGAAAATGACACATACACCGTTTATGCAGAAGATACGGCGGGTAATGAATCTATCGAAACAATAAATATAAGTAATATAGATAAAAAACCTATAACACCAATACTTTCTGCATCACCGATAACACCGACCAA
>NZ_JADPRX010000077.1:0-1212 GCF_017347125.1 Sporosarcina sp. E16_3 | reverse complement strand
CCGTTAGCTCCAGTCGGTCCAGCAGATCCCGTTGCCCCGTTAGTTCCGTTAGCCCCGGTCGGTCCAGCAGGTCCGGTAGATCCCGTTACCCCGTTAGTCCCGTTAGCTCCGGTCGGTCCAGCAGGTCCAGTAGCACCCGTAGGTCCAATCGGTCCTATGCATCCTTTGCAACATGGTTTGCAGCATCTTCTGCATTCAGCTTGGTAAGAGCAACGGTAGGTCTTGTATTTCCAACCATTGTTATCATTATTGTCGTAACATTTCATTTTTTCACCACCTATCTTTAACATAATATTCAAGCGATGGATCGAAGGACGGGCATTCAACTAGCTGTCTTAAATAATTGTTAATTAAATGTTAATGAAAATCAGGGAATTCCACCAGTTTTTATTCAGAATGAAAGGCACGAATAAGATAAACCTAAGGTGCCATAGTGAAGGGAAAATAAGAAAAAAGCTATAAACCGTAATGGTTTTAGCTCTTTTTCACATTGTCTATTGCTGTTTTCATTTGCCCCTTAAAACTTCTCCAAACAGAAAATAGTCTTTATTGTAGCGGATTTTCCCTATCTTCCCTTCTTCTGGACAAGTTGCCAGACCAGTAATTTCAGTTTTCATTTTGTCGCCATCTTTTTTTTGATACGTTATATGAACGGTAAAGTCATAATCCCGGGGTCTACCCTCGACAGGTTCCACATCAATCTTGTCGACGGCGATTTGATAGCCGTTGTTGTCAGCCGGTGAGTGTAAAGTTAGGAAGAGAACCTTGCCACTATATCCAAAATCAGTGAAATAAGGCATGAATTTATCCTCCAGGTAGGTGTTGATTTCATTATCTTCTTCCGGTGCTGAAACCAGACCGTTTTGGTCTACAATTGCCATGTTACTTGGGTCGTTCTTCATTCGAATATATTCTTTATCGGGTGCATTAAATTCATGTTCAAGAACAGTTTGGATCGCAACGACATTTTTATCCACGGGTTCAGTTTTAGAACAGCCCGTAACCAACGAACTAAGAAGAATAACAAAGAGAATGGCCTCAATTTTCCGTCGGACGCTTTTTTTAATAAGGAAAGAAGAATGTTCATTAACAGATTTAAAATCCATACTGGTACCTGCTACTAAAAACATAGAAAAACGTGTAAGTTCCTCTACGCTAGACTTTTCCTGCTTCTTCGTACCCCGCCTCGCCACTTGCCCGCTACTACGGTTG
>NZ_JADPRX010000076.1:0-1233 GCF_017347125.1 Sporosarcina sp. E16_3 | reverse complement strand
GTATGGAAATGTCCTTCTTTATCAAGGCGTTCATAGGTATGCGCACCAAAATAATCTCGCTGTGCCTGGATCAGATTGGCTGGCAATGTCTCAGTACGATAACTATCATAGTAAGCTAATGCGCTTGAGAAAGCAGGAACTGGAATACCATGTTGAATGGCTATAGCTAATACCTCGCGAAGCGAATTCTGATAGTCTCCTACTATTTCTTGGAAGTATGGATCGACTAATAGGTTTGGTAAGTCATTATTGCGCTCAAATGCATCTTTAATGTTTTGTAAGAACTGGGCACGAATGATACAACCTCCGCGGAAAATCATGGCTACTTCTCCGTAAGGGATTTTCCAATCATACTCCTCAGATGCTGCACGCATTTGGGCAAAACCTTGGGCATATGAACAAATTTTACTCATATACAAAGCTTTACGTATCGCTTCAATCAAATCGTATGGATCACCTGTATACTTTTTCAGTTTAGGGCCTTTTAGTAGTTTACTTGCTGCAATTCGCTCTTCTTTAATAGAAGAAATAAATTGTGCAAATACGGACTCTGTGACGATTGGAAGGGACACTCCTAAGTCTAATGCATTTTGACTTGTCCATTTTCCTGTACCTTTTTGCGTAGCTACATCTAGAATCTGATCAATGAGCGGTTTTCCAGTTACTTCATCCATCTTTGTGAAAATATCTGCGGTGATTTCAATGAGATAGCTATCGAGCTCTCCCTTGTTCCACTCCGAAAATATTTCATGCAATTCCTGCGCTTCAAGACCAAGTGCATGTTTCATGATGAAATAGGCTTCGGAAATCAGTTGCATATCGCCATATTCAATTCCGTTATGAACCATTTTTACGTAATGCCCAGCTCCATCGAGGCCCATATATGCACTGCATGGAATGCCATCAACTTTTGCCGAAATGGCGTCAAGAATGGGCTTAATCTGTTCGTAAGCTTCTTTTGATCCCCCAGGCATAATCGATGGGCCGTTACGGGCCCCTTCTTCTCCACCAGAAACACCTGCGCCAATGAAATGAATACCTGATTCTTTTAAGCTTGCTGTACGTCTATTCGTATCTTTAAAGAATGTATTTCCTCCATCGATAAGAATATCCCCTTGTTGAAGATGAGGAACTAGGGACTGAATCACCGTATCTGTTGTTTCCCCAGCCTTAACCATTAATAAAATTTTCCGTGGAACTTCGAGCGAATCGACCAGATCTTCAATACTGTAG
>NZ_JADPRX010000075.1:0-1367 GCF_017347125.1 Sporosarcina sp. E16_3 | reverse complement strand
TCTCTTGAAAAAGATGATAATAGTCTGGTGACGATTGCGAAGAGGTCACACCCGTTCCCATCCCGAACACGGAAGTTAAGCTCTTCAGCGCCGATGGTAGTTGGGGGTTTCCCCCTGCAAGAGTAGGACGTCGCCGGGCTTGTACATTCATTACATAGATGTTCAAAAGGACAAGTAATTAATTGTTGTCTAACTTATACCCAGGAGGATTAGCTCAGCTGGGAGAGCACCTGCCTTACAAGCAGGGGGTCGGCGGTTCGAGCCCGTCATCCTCCACCATATACTTTATAGTGAAATTTATTGGCCGGAGTAGCTCAACTGGTAGAGCAACTGACTTGTAATCAGTAGGTTGAGGGTTCAAGTCCTTTCTCCGGCACCACTTTTCGAGCCATTAGCTCAGTTGGTAGAGCATCTGACTTTTAATCAGAGGGTCGCAGGTTCGAATCCTGCATGGCTCACCATTTTTTATGACTTTTAAGTTGTAATCTTATATTGCGGGTATGGCGGAACTGGCAGACGCGCTAGACTTAGGATCTAGTGCCTTCGGGCGTGGGGGTTCGACTCCCTTTACCCGCACTTATAATGCGGAAGTAGTTCAGTGGTAGAATACGACCTTGCCAAGGTCGGGGTCGCGGGTTCGAATCCCGTCTTCCGCTCCATATTTTTGCCGGGGTGGCGGAACTGGCAGACGCACAGGACTTAAAATCCTGCGGTAGGTGACTACCGTACCGGTTCGATTCCGGTTCTCGGCATCAAAATACCGATTTTCACTCAAAACTATTATTATATGCGCTCGTAGCTCAATTGGATAGAGCACCTGACTACGGATCAGGAGGTTGTGGATTCGACTTCTGCCGGGCGCACCATTATTTTTTAAACTTTATATTTCTTCGGGACGTAGCTCAGCTTGGTAGAGCACTTGGTTTGGGACCAAGGGGTCGCAGGTTCGAATCCTGTCTTCCCGACCATTAAGCTTTTTAAGCAAATTTATTGCTTAAAAAATCGTCACCAACATGGGGCCTTAGCTCAGCTGGGAGAGCGCCTGCCTTGCACGCAGGAGGTCAGCGGTTCGATCCCGCTAGGCTCCACCAACATATATTTAAATTAAAGATCCTGGCGGCGTAGCTCAGCTGGCTAGAGCGTACGGTTCATACCCGTGAGGTCGGGGGTTCGAACCCCTCTGCCGCCATCTTAAAGGACCTTTAGCTCAGTTGGTTAGAGCAGACGGCTCATAACCGTCCGGTCGCAGGTTCGAGTCCTGCAAGGTCCACCACTATTATATACAGCCATGGAGGTATACCCAAGCTCGGCTGAAGGGATCGGTCTTGAAAACCGACAGGGGAGTCAAATCCCGCGGGGGTTCGAAT
>NZ_JADPRX010000074.1:0-1462 GCF_017347125.1 Sporosarcina sp. E16_3 | reverse complement strand
TTGAAGCTGTGTAAGACGATCAACCGCAAGTTTACTGGCATTGTACGCAATATGAACCAAGTCGAAATGAACTTTGGCTTTGACTCCTGTACAATGATAGATCTGATCTAGCAGAAAAAAGCCTTTTAGATAAGCATTTACACGTTCAACGGAACTTCGTTCCTTATAGATTTCATCCCATTTCATCGACCCACGTGCTGGTGCTGTGTAACGTCTTAGATCATCAGTGATTTTCTTTTTATAGATTTTCTGACATAGACTGTCGTTAGCTAATGGGCAGTCCTTACATTCGTTTGGCCGTGTGTATTTCAACGTTTTGTACTTCGCATCGAAGCTATCATAACGATAGGAATGTTCCCGCACGCATGTGGGTGCGAAATACTCATCAAAGCCTATTGGCTCGGGTTCGTTCTTCTTATTATAAGCAATGATAGATTGCGCTCCAATTCGATAAATCTGTTCATAAATTGGTTGGTAGTCGTAACCAGCATCCATTGTCACATGTTTTATTTTCAATAACGGAAGGCGTTCTTTAGTACCTTTTAATAATGGGATCGCAGCTTTTCCATCGTTAAGATTACCTGAGGAAAACAGAGATTGAAGAATGTATTGGCTCTTCGTCCCAACTGCCAGATGACATTTGAATCCGTACCAAAATACGTTTTTCCCTTCACTGTTCTTCTTTATTCCCCATTTTGGTTGTGTAGGTACTGTGGAGCGAAGTTCCTTAAGTGATACATCAAGTTGATCTTCAATTTTCTTATCGTAAACCGGAAGATTCGCTTCTATTTCGGCTTTTTCAATTAGCCATTGTTCACGTTCCTCTTTCTTTTTACGCCCTCGTTTTTTGGGCTCTTTTTCAACCTTATCTGATTTATATGGAGCGCGATCACGTGCTTCTACATGCGTTGCATCAATGGCTATCGTTTCATCTGAGACGAAACCTTCTGATATAGCCTGAAGAAGTAGGGTTTCTTGAACAATTTCTAACGCATCAGATTCGCTAATCAATGTAATCATACGTGAATAAGAAGCTTCGGATGGGATTTCATCTGATACCAAGAACCCACAATCAACTTTAAATCGTAAGTCTGTAGAGAGACGTTTTACTAAGTCTTTTATAAAAGGAATACGCTCGGTGATTCGAATGATCAATGAATAAATCATCGCAGAGTAATTAAGAGATTGTTTAGGTCCGAATCTGGACTTTTTCATTACTACGTCAAGGAGCGGATGAATCTCAATACCGGATAAAATTGAATTAAATCGATGGGTAGGTTCCAAATCAAATAAAACTTGCATGTCAAACAGGCTTTCTTGTCGTATAATAGGCATAGAGCATTTCTCCAGTCTGTTAATGTGTGTGTCAGAACTCTCATTATACAGGATTTGGGGAGGTGCTCTTTTTTCTTGCCGTTTTATACTTAGAGCCGCAAGGGCTCAGAGATATGAAATTGATTCA
>NZ_JADPRX010000073.1:0-1596 GCF_017347125.1 Sporosarcina sp. E16_3 | reverse complement strand
TCGCTAGATGGAGCGCGGAATGCTTGGAAACTGGCACGTTCCGTGCGGAGCAGGGGAAAAGCTGGAGATAACATCAAATGCTTACCTATTGCTACGATTGCTGAGGGGATTCGGTGTTTTGGATAAAGTATGGTTTGATTGTGGTACTTGTTTTTGTTTGTACTTTAATAGCTAAGCTTATTCTGAGGAAGCTTTTCAAAATTGAGAAAGTAAAAAAAGAGTTTTTTTCTTATAATCATATAAATGAGTTACATCGGAAAGTTGATAAGCGTTTGAAACTCTTTTCCACGGTTACTATGATACTTCTACTTAGTGTAATGTGGTTTTATTTTGAAGAGTTCAATTACCTGATTTTAATTGCAGTTATTATTTTTGCGGTGTTGGACTACTTGGTAAGAGCATTTTTTGAGTGGAGATGTACACAGTATCCAAAACAATCTATTTTGACTTTAACTGAGATGTTTTTAGTTTTAATAGCAATAATAATCGTGTTTCAATTTAATTTATTTGTGTAAACAATCATAAGCCTAATTCCTCGTTCGAGATACGGAGGGGTTAGGCTTTTTTATCTTTCAAAATTCTTAACGTTATAAATTTGCACTTTCTTGACGTTACCAAATTTGTAAACTCTTTGGCAACGAGTGATAAGTCTTGCGACAATCGCTGGTGAAAAACAGGCCAAAAAGTGGTTCATTCTTGTGGCCGCAATCATTACCAACGTGAAGAAAAAATAAATTTCATCAAGTTGTCCCCTTTTTCGAATGGTTTGTCTATATATAGTGTGAAGGCACCGTTCGTCTAGGCCAAAGACGTCGTGCTGTCGTTAAAAAACACTTGCTCGAGGAGGATTCCTGATGAATTTAGTAATAGAAGAGTCGCCGCTTCAAGTACTTCCGTCGCTTGCGATGCAGGTTGGATTGAACGAGGCTATGGTACTTCAGCAGCTACATTTTAGATCGCTCATCTCGAACAAAATTCGGGATGGGCATAAGTGGGTTTACAAAACATATGAAGAGTGGAAAAACGAAGAGTTCCCATTTTGGTCTGTCGATACGATTAAAAGAGCGATTCGTAGACTGGAAAATAGCGGCTATATCATTTCGACCTCTTCGTATAATCGGATGAAAATGGACAAGACAAAATGGTACCGCATTGATTATACAATTCTGCACTGTCAGGGGGGGCAAGATGCTCCATCGACGACCGCAAAATCTTTCCAAGTGGAAGTGCAAATTGCCCCCTCTACAGAGGGCAAAATGCCCCTAGCAATAACCAAAGAAATTAAAAGAATTAAGAAAGAACTTGTCGACAACGATCTCGACGTTGTGTCTGTCATTGATTATTTGAATGACAAAGCGAACAAGCAATTTAAAGCATCTTCGAAGGCGACTGCACGATTGGTGACAGGGCGTTTCAGTGAAGGGTACACAGTGGCGGATTGCAAAAAGGTCATTGACACGAAAGCGAAGGAATGGCTGGAGGATTCACATTGGCAGAAGTATTTACGCCCTTCCACGTTATTCAATGCGACGAATTTTGAAAACTATTTGGAAGAATCGAGGGTCAGTGACTTGCCAGAGAGCAGTCCGCCAAAGC
>NZ_JADPRX010000072.1:0-1808 GCF_017347125.1 Sporosarcina sp. E16_3 | reverse complement strand
AACTAATTTCAATTTCTTTTTTTCGTTGTTTTCATTATGTCGTAAAGACAACTTATTAAATATACCAGTCTACCATGTAGAATGCAAGTCTTATTTTAAATTAGTTTTCGTATTACTAGACATAGCTGTAGCTACGCTGTTTCCACGTAGATTTGTGATCCACTTTGAGAATAAGTATACTTTAGTTTTTCATGTATATAAGCGTTAGCCACACTTCAAGACATTAACTACATAATATTATGTGACCTGTTCTTCAATATCTTCTTGCATTCTTCGTCCACTTTGCTTCTTTTTCTTTGGATTGACGGATAACCTGCGCCTTTTTGAAATTGTCTAGCTTACGCCTGCGTGCAGCATAACGCTTACCCGATAAGCAATTTCATGTCCTGGGAAAAAAGATGTTCTTCCAATCAAGGCAACTGCAAGCTGGCGTTGACCGATATCAGTGTTCATGGCCAGAGGTTGATCGGTTGTGCGCTTTTTCCACCCTAAATGATAGAGTGACAGCGACAAACCAACGACCTCTTTTTTTGTAGAGTTTAACTGTCCCTTGTCTCGCAACTCCTACCAACAGTTTATCAAGTGCTTATTGTTGGCGGTCTTTAACGACGATTGGGACATCTATTCGTTTATCAAGAGTTGGAAATAACACCTTATATAATTGAACTTCTTTCTCTACTTTAAATTTTTGATCGTTGAAACCGTACCAACATTACTGAAATTGTTTTCCTGTTGATGCCTTTTTTAGGCTTCACGATGCGAATGGTTTGTTTGACGACAGCAGTAGGATATTCCTCTTCTGAAAACAACTTGAATGATTTCGATGCCGCTGTTTTTAATTCCTGGTAGATCAACAGCCAGTTTGAGAAACCGGTATTGATTGTCGTCTTTCTTCGATACATGGTTATTTTCTCTTTTGCCGATTTTAACAACTTTAATTTAAGCGTGATAGTTTGCACATGTGATTCACCTTCGCTATCTTTTGGGTGCGGCAGCTAGCGTACCTAGTGCATTCTTTCTTATTTATTATCCCAACATGCGTAGTCCTTCACTTTTAATAATAATGGCAGCCGTCCAATATCAAACCGCATAGGTATTAGATCGTTTGTCCAGCTGTAGAGAAGAAGTGATTCATTTACTGAGCACAGACTTTAGCCTTGGGTAATCATTTATTAACAGTGGCAGGCATGCGCATCAAAACATAAGAGATTCAAAAAACACAAGTAGAAGACCAAATCCCGCCAATGGTAACAAAGTTAGTTAGCTATCGCCTCTATTTCTCTATCCGGAAATGAACTATTCATAGATTAACCCAAGACTTTTTTCATTGAGCACAGATGGACGTTTATATTCCATTAGATTTACCACGTAGTGCTTTCCAGTAAACGTCTTAGACATTGTGTGGGAGATGATTAGATAGTGCTTATCAATGGTAGTGTATTTCAAAAGCGTCATTTCAATAATTTGGTATTACCTTTGGTCGAATTTAGTGTATAAGATTGACTTGCCCTATTATTTTTGATTTAGTGAAACTTGGGACGACCAAGGGAAATGAACTATCCAGTTAAGATCCCTCTAAAGTGATGAACGACTAACTACTTAAACTGTGAGACATATATAATGAAAGCCCTGCCACCCCATATCCATACTAAACGGCTCGAACTATAATACCGACCCATACACCTTCGAAAAGGGACTGGATTAACTAGAGCTAGAAAAAATAGCATCAATAAAAATAAATAAAAAAGCCATTACCTATCAGGCAATGACCTTTCAATGAGACTGGCGGCGTCCTACTCTCGCAGGGG
>NZ_JADPRX010000071.1:0-1909 GCF_017347125.1 Sporosarcina sp. E16_3 | reverse complement strand
CTTGCTAAAATTAGGGGCGAAGGAAGTTGAACGCTTGAAACAAGAAGCGCTCACTAATGAAGAGTGGGATGACCGTGAAAAGTCACTTCGCATCGTCGATAATTTGATGATTCAGTGCCAGGAACTTGCGCCGGCAACTGTACTTCTATACGCACCGCCGTACTATCCGGCCATTAACTCGTCGGATAACCCACTTGTAATCGAGTCGATTGAGTTGATGAAGAAAGCAGCGGAAAAGTTCGACAATACAGTCGAGCAGATCCATTACTTCAATGGCATCTGCGACCTAAGCTATGTGAACTACGAAGATGAAGCAAATGGCTGGGCTGCTTTCGAAAGCAACACGCCGGTATGGGGCGATACGTACAGCATTCCTTTCACTGAGATGGCTCAGCTGAAAGCACCCGTGCTTAATGTAGGTCCATTTGGAAAAGATGCACATCAGCGGACAGAGCGTTTGCATGTCGACAGTGCTTTCGTTGAAATGCCCGTCATGCTGGAAACGCTCGTGAAGAGCATGTATATCAAGAATGGCGAGTTGGAAGCTGTCGCAGAGTAATAGAAATGAATGACGGAGACCTTCGGAATTTGCGAGGGTCTTCGTTTTTGCATGAATTCACTTAAATACGTTATGTACTTACTATATAACCAGACAATTTAGAGGGGATTTCTTTCAAAATACATTTTTTTATTATTAAGTAAATGAATCGATTTCATAATGCGTACTTTTAAAAAATCATAAAGAAACAGAATTTGAAATGATTTCTTAAAAAAACGAATGAAATAGACGATTACGCTGTTGCGGATAGTTGAAGCTGTGTAAGACGATCAACCGCAAGTTTACTGGCATTGTACGCAATATGAACCAAGTCGAAATGAACTCTTGCTTTGACTCCGGTACAATGATAAATCTGATCTAGGAGAAAAAAGCCTTTTAGATAAGCATTTACACGTTCAACGGAACTTCGTTCCTTATAGATTTCACTCCATTTCATCGACCCACGTGCTGGTGCTGTGTAACGTCTTAAATCGTCAGTGATTTTCTTTTTATAGATTTTCTGACATAAACTGTCGTTAGCTAACGGGCAGTCCTTACATTCGTTTGGCCGTGTGTATTTCAGCGTTTTGTACTTCGCATCGAAGCTGTCGTAACGATAGGAATGTTCTCGCACACATGTGGGTGCGAAATACTCATCAAAACCTATTGGCTCGGGTTCGTTCTTCTTATTATAGGCAATGATAGATTGCGCTCCATTACGATAAATCTGTTCATAAATTGGTTGGTAGTCGTAACCAGCATCCATTGTCACATGTTTTATGTTCAATAACGGAAAGCGTTCATTAGTACCTTTTAATAATGGGATTGCAGCTTTTCCATCGTTAAGATTACCGGAAGAAAACAGAGATTGAAGAATGTATTGGCTTTTCGTCCCAACCGCCAGATGACATTTGAATCCGTACCAAAATACGTTTTTTCCTTCACTGTTCTTCTTTATCCCCCATTTTGGTTGTGTGGGCACAGATGAGCGAAGTTCCTTAAGCGATACATCAAGTTGGTCTGCAATTTTCTTTTCGTAGACCGGGAGATTCTCTTCTATTTCAGCTTTTTCAATTAGCCATTGTTCACGTTCTTCTTTCTTTTTACGTCCCCGTTTTTGGGGGTCTTTTTCAACCTTTTCTGATTTATATGGGGCCCGATCACGCGCTTTAACGTGCGTTGCATCAATGGCTATCGTTTCATCTGAGACGAAACCTTCTGATATAGCCTGAAGAAGTAGGCTTTCTTGAACAATTTCTAGCGCATCAGATTCGCTAATTAATGTAATCATACGTGAATAAGAAGCTTCGGATGGGATTTCATCTGATACCAAGAACCCACAATCAACTTTAAATCGTAAGTCTGTAGAGA
>NZ_JADPRX010000070.1:0-2170 GCF_017347125.1 Sporosarcina sp. E16_3 | reverse complement strand
TTCATAGATATGAAAGTTACGAGCCCAGTGGTAATATGTCAAGCACCTAAAACATGAAAACTGGAAATTCATTGCGGTTTCTATACGCAAACTTCCGTTTTTAGGCATATTCAAATAAACCTCGCAATTTCAATGAAAAAAAGGGTGAAATTGGAAGTGTTATGAGGTGTTCGAAAGTAAGAGTATGCGCGTCGTTACTCTCTCCTTTCTTGCGGTATGTATAGCTGATTCGTGCGTAGTAGCGAATGCACGAGGCGTACAAGTTTTCTAGCGGTCAAGACGAGAGCACGTTTGTGTTGATGCTTGGTGACTTCATTGTATTTCTTTTGATAAAAGGCTTTATATTCGGCGTCATACTTGCGTATGGCATCTGCAGCTTGTACGAGATAATAACGTAAGTATTTATTGCCTGTCCGCATTCGGCTCGTATTTTCGGCTTCAAATTCGCCAGATTGATACTGGGTCCAAACGAGCCCTGCGTATTTCGCTAATGCATGGTGGTCATCAAAACGCTTGATATCACCGATTTCAGCGAGTAAGCCGGCTGCGTAGACAGGTCCAATGCCTTTTACGGACGTCAATGTTTGTGGAATACCTTTCATCATCCGGTCAATTTCTTGATCGAGACGTTTGACTTGGCTTTCCATATGGCGAATCGTACTTAAAATCACGGACAGTGACAGATTGATTGGATCGGCCATCATTTTGTCCAAACGATAAGAACTACGTGCGAGCTTTTGAAGATACTTCGCAATTTCTTCAGGCTCCGCAAAACGATTTTTGCCTTTCTCTTGTAAGAACTCTATGAGTTCCTCGACTGGCATTTCTGCAATCGTTTCAGGATCTAGTTCTTCAATCACAGCGACACTTGTCGCACCAAATGTGTTGGAGAAGGGGTTATCTTGGCGTAAGCCACTAAACTTTAAAAATACTTGATTCATCATGTACGTTTTATTTCGTGCAATTTCGTGCATGAAGTGGAAGCGTGTTCGTGTTAAACGACGCAACGCATCATACTGTAGGGTTTCTTGCATTTCATGTGGCAAACGTCCAAAGCGTAAATGATCCGCAATTACCCAGGCATCAATTCGATCGTTTTTCGGTAACGTATCATAGCCCTTTTTAAAGCGAGATACTTTGCGTGCATTCAGCATATAAACCGTACTTTGAATAGAAGGTTCATACCCTTTTAATTCGCTTTTTAAATAATGGGCAATATGCCAACTATATTGATCTGTGGCTTCAAGCCCGATTTTAATGTGTTCACACTGATTTTTTTCCGCTGTTTTTAAAAGCTTGTGAATTAAGGTATTCGCACCTTCTGTATCGTTAGAAACAGAAAAATCAGCGAGTGTATGCCCCTCGCCATGCATGAATTGGACATGATGGGAGCGTAAACTCACGTCTATACCGACTAGCATTTGTGACATGCCAATCACCTCCTTAGGTGGTAGTTAATCAAGATTGTCTCAGACCTGGGTGCCCATCAGAATCATCGATGTCTGCCTCGTTATTAGCAATCAAAGGGAAGAAGACCAAAATGAGCGCTACACTCTCTTCTTCACCAGCGTCGCAGCCAGTGGTTAGACCTTCAATAATGAACGATGGGTAGCAGGCTTATTAAGCAGTACACATAAGTGCCCGCAAGGAGAGAAAGCTATTTCCTGTGTCAATCTTGTCCGTTCCATTGTCTCATGGGCACGGTCTGAGAGAAAAGTAGGTTTAATTAAAAAAGGACGAAGTACTAAAATGGGGCATCCCCCATCCTTCGTCTAAACAATATCAAATTGGGCAATTCAAATAAGCAGGTAAGCACCTGTTAGCTATATAAGTCGAACTTATGATTTCTACTTAATCACCAGTGAAGGTGCCTAACTGGGGTAGCCGAAGCGATAAGACTGACGGTGAACTTCCGTCTGGCTTATCGCGGGAGGCATCCCCAAGCACCGAGCGATGTAAGTAAGATTCTTTATGTGACATCTAGTTTTTATTGATGATTTATCCTTTTGGCCTCCTCGGTAAAGCAGAGGGTCAAACAGGTAAAACATAAACAGGGTGAGGAAGCCAAAAGGCAACCGTTTCCTATAGGAAATCCAACAGACTCTCCAGCAGTCCGGATCAACTGGAAATTCTATCGGAAAGAGCTCTTACTACTAATATACGAGGAGAG
>NZ_JADPRX010000069.1:0-2239 GCF_017347125.1 Sporosarcina sp. E16_3 | reverse complement strand
TAGAAAAGCTCGGAATTATCGAACGCATTCACTATATCCGCCCTGTCATGAGCGGTCTAGGCGCTAACATTTACGTCATAAAACCTACTAGTGACCAGTCGAAATTGAACACCCCGAAGAGTGATGAAAAGCCTTCTACCAGTAAGGCGGAACCCGCGAAACCGCAAAACGAAGCTTTTCTTTCTAAAGCGATAAACACTAAAGACCTTAAAAGAACGTCTCCTCCGGAAATTGTGCCTACTACACTTTTCGGTAAAATGAAATCTGTTCTTTCTTCAACAATCGGAGAAAGTAAATTAGCACGTAACTTTTACGGTGTCTACCGGAAACAGTCCCTGCAAATGTTAAAATTCAGCATTCACGAAGACAAAGGGGAGCTTTTCGAGCAATTAGCCATACAGGCACTTCGTATTTCGATTCAAACAACCAAATCGAAAAAAGTACGGAATCTGCCCGGCTATTATTCAGGCGTTTTGCGCGAACTGATTGGCAAAGCTTTATTCAGTGACGCTTTTATGGATTATGATGTGCCAGTTGAAGGGTTTTTCTCTCGATGAAAGGAAAATGATAGTCGAAAAAGAGTTTACGAGGAGTCTTCTTTGCCCTGCCGTCAATGACACTTACGAATTCATAGTGTGTCTGAAATCTGGGGAGCTAAGTTGAAGATAGGATGCGAATAGTTAGGCATCTACGGGCTTTTTTTGGGACACTTCGCCGAGTTTGTTGGACAACTCCGGACTTTTGTTGGATCCACAGACTATGACTGTTTAACCCATTGTTAATAAAATAAAAGAGAATAGATACATACCTATTCTCCAGTTCATAAGTATGCAATTGTAGTGAGTTGACTAACTAACATAACGCAACTACCCAAATAATGGATCCTAACCAATCACCATACAATCCTATTGTTCTCGCCTAGTTATCTTTTCTATCATCGAAACCATTTTCCCTATCATATAATTCCTTTTCCTGATGCCTCAAGTTACTTACGCTCATCAGTGTGTGGAGGCGTTGATATTGCTTTAGTATGGTGTTTTTCGAGACATTTACGGTAATCGAAATTCCTGGCATAAATGTGATCACTGATTGGCCTTTCGCCACTTCTTCAACGCTGATGTAATGATTAAAAATAAAGACACAATCCGGACTATCTGATGATTTTGTTGGAAATACACCAATTTCGTTAGGTACTATAATGAACGGCGGCTTCTTTGAATAATTCAACAAATTCTTTGCAACATTTGTACGTCCCTGCCAAGTTGAATAATAATTTATGCACGCCTTATTGAGTAGGTCTAGTGGTGTTAACACTGAGTAATAAATACCATGTGTTGTAAGAATTTCGCTTTTATTGTCCCCCATGAAAAATGCTTTAACTGCCAGTACTGTTCGATTAATCAAAAAAGAATCACACTTTCTCAAATAAAATCCCCCTTCTTACCCGTTATATATGTATGATACCATTTACTCATAAACAATCAATGCCATTTTGTTTAAATACGGTGAATATTGTAACTATTATGCGTTTAATGTCGTTTTTCGTAAACTATTCATCACGTATGGTCCGCCAAACGTCATAAATGGTTATTGGATTCCCTATTTTAAATGCACTACGATGTAGTCACCCGGGAATACAAAGCACCGTGCACGGTCTGGAAGGCCGCACAAATGATGACTTTTGAAGACGTTATGGAACAGTATGAACCGATGATTTCTGCATCTCTCCGCAAATTGAATATTCACCGCAACCATGACAGTTTCAGGCAGGCGGGAAGAGTCGCATTATGGCAAGCATGGAACCGCTTTGACGTAGCGAAAGGGAATTTCACGCCATTTGCCTATCGCAGCATACGGGGTGGCATGTTGGATGAATTAAAAAAGGAAAACGTATTTGAAGAGAATATCGTGCTGATAGAAGACGAGTCCTTGGCGTATCTAATTGAGTCTGAAATCACTGTCCAGCATGAAGCGCTGAATAGACTATCGGATGCGCTGGACGTGTTGACCCCTGACGAGCAGGAACTTATTGATTGGCTATTTATCGAGGGGTATACGCTTACAGAATGTGCTGAGCGAATTGGAATTACGGTCGAAGGAGTTAGGAAAAGAAGATACCGATCGCTGGAGAAATTGAGACGTGTATTAACATAGAAAAGCGGAAGGCGCCGTTAAGCTCCGACAGGCATAAGACGGGTCGGCGGAGCGGCGCTCTTTGCCGCATAGCCGAAGCGCCTTA
>NZ_JADPRX010000068.1:0-2376 GCF_017347125.1 Sporosarcina sp. E16_3 | reverse complement strand
TGTTTCTTTTCAACCAACCGAAGTTAGTTTAGTTAGAAACGTTTTGCTCAAGTGCGTTAGCACTCTCGCTGTATTTCATTGATGTTTTGCTGTTCAGTTTTCAAGGTTCATGTCGGAAGAATCAACTTGCATTCTTCGCTTTAAGTAGTTGTCGTTGTTTCGGTGACAACTTTTATATCATAACATTTCGTTTCGTTCATGTCAACAACTAATTTCAATTTCTTTTTTTCGTTGTTTTCATTATGTCGTAAAGACAACTTATTAAATATACCAGTCTATCTAATAAAATGCAAGACTTATTTTAAATTAGTTTTTGCATTGTTAGACATAGTTGAAGCTAGCCTGCTTTATGTAGCCTTTTCATGTATTTACGGTCTATTAGGCAATTAATATCCGCTCACTCGCTTTAACTATGAATTGGAAATCCCAATATCCGATTTACAATTCCATTCCCACTTTCTATAACTCTTCTATACTGAGCACTTCCACGACTAAATCCGCGGGGTTCGTTTTGGTAAACATTCCACTTTCCTTTTTCAAAAGAAAAATGCAGAGGCGGAAATTGGGCGAACAACCCTCGTTAGAAAAAAGACTTTCGAGAGGGCAAGGTCTGTACCAACTACGCCATCCGTATGGCGATACTTTTCTTCGGATTACCGAATTGTTTATACCAAACCAGATGTTTTTTGCGCGCAATATTTTGTGTGCAATTAACATCACGCTGAATTCCTGTTTTGTGAGCAGAACGACTAATGTTTCTTCAACATCGGTGCCTCTTAGCTTTGCCTTCTGGGACAACTTTCGTTTGATCCTTCCCCTATTCCACAAAGTGAGTTGTTGTTGTCTTCTTATTTCGGTGTTCTTTCATTTCTATTGGTTGTTTCCCTCTGTGTTTCTTTTGATTCCGGATATATTTCAATTATAAAATGTGTTACTTTTTCATCTTCTATAAAAGCAACAATTTCTTTTGTTGTTTATTGGCTCGCCCGGAAACCAATAACGTTTTATCCTCAATTACATCAGTCACTACCTAAATTTCAATCAAATCACCACCAGCGACTTTAAATTCATATGTGGAAATATTTTATTCGGATACCTGAAGCGAATATCAAAACCAATAAGCTCCATTTCTCCACACGGTTTCCAACACAGTTAGTTAACGCTAAGTCTTCTTCTGTTAGACAAGTAAGTACAATTGTTTCATTTTTCTTGAAAAACTTCTCCTTCCGGTTCTTCTTTTTCTTTTTTGTTAAAAGATCTGAAAGTTTAAGTCCATACTCTACCTTTTTAATCAAAATCGTGTCTTTTGAAACAGTCATTGACTTACCTTTAACAGAATACACTAGTAATTATTTTCAATACGTTATTCGTAGCTGCCGAATTGTTTCACGGCATACTTATCTGTAATTACTTGAACGATTTTTGAGTGAAGGTTATAGGTTTGTTTTCTGAAGCTTGGATCACTGTTTTACTGAGCAACTATTTAAACGCAAAGTAATAGGATGTTGATTCTCCCGAAATATCATTCCACACAAAAGCGTTTCAACAAGATAAGTGGATGACACCCCTCTTTTGTGATCCATCACAGGAATCACATTTACTGATTACAGTAGGCAACGGCTTATCCAAAGATAAACATGGTCTGGACTAACCGTCGACTACTTCTTGCACTTAAGCAATTTGTAGATACTTTGGGTGTTCTAAGTTGTAATCCAGTTCACTGGTTTCTCCACAAAATATTTCGGCAAATAAATTAGCTGCAGCGAGAATATCGCGATGGTTTTGATTGCCGCATAGACATTTATAGAGTCCCGGGGACATTTTGCATCTTTTCGCACACCAAGAACATTATTGCGAGGTAACGTTTTCTTAGTGGTTATCAATTTTTATTTCTTTTGCCTTTAATTTATACGATAAAGATACGTACGCTTTTCCAAAAGACCAATTCGATGGTTTTTGGTTGGTAGTCCGACGCAAATCCCTTTTAACTTTATAGCAGGATGTGTTGCACCGAACACAGTCCACATCGCCAAATTCCACTTCTTTCACTTCATTTTTAATGCATCAATAAACAAATTGTTACGTGGTTTTATGGAGCACTTCAATGGCAAACATTCTTCTCCCACCTAGGCTTTGCGTTGAGGAAGGTAACTTCTGGCATAATCGTTTAAACTATGGGACACATGCAAAGAAAGCTCTACCACTTCATATCCATACTAATCAGCTGGAACTATAATATCTACCTATAAACCTTCGTAAAATGACCGGATGAACTAAAGCTAGAAAAAATAGCATCAATAAAAATAAATAAAAAAGCCATTACCTATCAGGCAATGACCTTTCAATGAGACTGGCGGCGTCCTACTCTCGCAGGGG
>NZ_JADPRX010000067.1:0-2469 GCF_017347125.1 Sporosarcina sp. E16_3 | reverse complement strand
AATGCCCTATCTCCGTTCATAATGGCTTTTTTAACGGCTTTACTCGAAACCTCTTTAATCCATTGGTCGGTTTGTTTCGTATGCACATTGTTCAGCCATTTCGAAAAGTCAAAGCCGGACAAATGCTTGTTTGTTTCTTTATAGTGGTTTTGTGCGGTCTCAAGATAAAGATTGTAGACATATCGACAAACTCCGACTGTTTGATTGGCTTTTTGTTGTTGGGAAGAGGTGAAATGAACTTCAGTTTTATATGCCTTTTTCAAAACAAGCATCCCCTTTTATGTTCTTCCAATGACCGTTCCAACTCCATCAACAATCTTTACCCTATTTAACACACAGATAACCCTTGAAAAACTTCTAAACTAATAGATCCTTTACTATATTTTTATACAATTCTAAACATTTTTAATAACAGTAGTCTACTCCCTTTTAACTAGTCATTCAACATCAAGTTGAATTTTTGAAACTACTACTACTTATACGTCTTTGTATTGAGTAAGTTTCGTTAATTGGGAATACTGGTTTAATTATGATAAATGGCTAAACAAAAAACATCGCTGAATGCGATGTTTTTAATCCGTGGATAATTACATGAAAAAATTAACCTCGCCAATTCGGTCATACAATCCACTTTTTTTGAACACTGACAATTTCTCTTTCGGTAAACGTTTGATAATGATCTGAACACCTGCCTTATCTGCATCGTCAAGAAGTGCGTAAAGTGCTGCTTCTCCTGTCGCATCGATAACGGATAGGTGCTCCATATCAAGAATGATTTTTTTAGCGCCTGTTAGAAAAATTGCTGGATATTTATCTTCGAATACTTTTGCCGTACCAAAGAAAATAGGGCCATCCACGGTATATTTTGCTAATGAAGATGTATCGTGCTCACTGAATTTAATGATTTCAACATCGGAAAGTGGCGCTTCCTTTATATTGAGTTTACCACTCATTTTACGTAAGAATGACAATGCAGCAAGCAAAATACCCACCTGAACGGCAATCGTTAAGTCGATGAAAATCGTCAAAAGGAATGTAGTCAATAAGACGATTGAGTCGCCCGACCGGATCATTAAAATATGTGTGAATGATTTGCGTGCACTCATATTCCAGGCGACATACATAAGAATTGGTGCCATCGCGGCCAGTGGAATATAAGATGCATACGGCGCGAAAAGGAGTAAAAAGGCAAGAACGAAAACACTTTGTACGACTCCGGATAGGGGACTGACTGCTCCAGACCGGATATTGGTAGCTGTACGGGCAATTGCTCCTGTTGCAGGAATACCGCCGAATAGTGGCGTAATCATATTGGCAATCCCTTGACCGAATAACTCGCGTTTCGAATCATGTTTTTGTCCGCTCTTCATACCATCTGCAACAACGGCCGATAACAGTGATTCAATTGCACCGAGTGCGGCAATAATAAGGGCGGGTTGCCATAGGTTGACCAATTTCGACAGCGTAATCTGAGGGAAGCGGAAGCTGGGTAGCGTATTTGGAATACCACCGAAGGCTGTCCCAATCGTTTCAACCTTCCCTGGGAATAGAAAAATTGAAATGAGAGTCGGAATGAGTAGTGCAATAAGTAGTAACGGAATACGGGGTGCTATTTTTGGTAATATGAATAATACGATGAGCCCGATAAAGGCGGTAACTGTGCTGAAGATATTTATCGTATGAAACTGATTGAAAAGATTAATCATGTTTTCATGGAAAAACTCTCTTTTTTCTAAACCGCTAATTCCGAAGAAATTACCTAGTTGGCCTGTGAAGATGATGACTGCAATCCCCGTAGTAAAGCCTATTGTTACGGATCTTGGAACGAAATGGATTAGATTACTTACACCTAGAAAACTCATAATAACCAGGAAAATACCTGCTAGAAATCCGGCAATCAGCAAATCTTCATAGCCATATTGAAGAACAATTGCGAGCAATATAGGGATGAATGCACCCGTAGGCCCAGCGATTTGGAAACGAGATCCACCTAATAACGCAACGATAAGCCCAGCGATAATCGTTGTGTAAAGTCCATATTCGGGTTTGACACCTGAAGCAATTGCAAAAGCCATCCCCAGCGGAATCGCTACAATCCCAACAGTGATTCCCGCAATCAAATCCTTGCGGAATCCGGCTCCATTGTAATCAAGATAACGGTTATCCTTGAACATTCGATTCACTTCTTTCAGGGTTTTCCTACAAAGAATTCCTCTTTCTAGTGTATTCCTAAAACGCATTAGTAACAAGGGGTTAAGATCCATTTAGCTGTATTTAATGAGGAGTAGACTACTGTTATCAATAATAGTGAAAACTGTATAAAAACATAGTAAAAGATCTAGTAGTTTAGAAGCTTTTCAACGGTTGTCTTTGCGTTAAATAGGGTAAAGATTGTTGATGGAGTTGGAACGGTCATTGGAAGAACATAAAAGGGGATGCTTGTTTTGAAAAAGGCATATAAAACTGAAG
>NZ_JADPRX010000066.1:0-2690 GCF_017347125.1 Sporosarcina sp. E16_3 | reverse complement strand
AGTGTTGTTTAACTTGTGTTCAACAATCGGGCCAGCGCGACAAGTTCTGTGATAAATGCCTTCGGCATGAAAATACAGGGGATTTAACATAAATCTTAACTTTACAACGGAAGATAGGAATGAGGAAACCATGTTTTCTGAAACTATCTCATCAATACTCCTGCGTGCTCTATGAATGACAGTTCTTAGGGTTCGAAGCACAGGTAGAGTCGGCAGAAGGAAGGCTGAAGCCATTCTTTCGAAAAGGTATGCCAACTGATATGCCGGATGGCTGAAAAACTAGATACGGTGAGTATGTTCCTCTGTAAAGGAACTGACGAACTTCTGGATTTAAGGGTCTATAGTTTGAACATAGTGAAAGCTATGTCCCATCCTGCGATGGGGTGAGTGGTGTAAAGTAAAATTTGGCCCTCTGAAATACACTATACTGAACAATGGCGGTATCCAGCTCACAGGCTTACAAGAAGCACCTACGTCTAGAACGAATAGCTATGTTGTAAGGGACTTGGAAAGTAAGGAACGTTGAAACGAAGGCTGTTACCTGAAACGTTTGCTATAAGACATTAGTCGAAATGCATTTATCTTTATGAGGGTAGGGGTACGACTGATGAAACTTCTGTAATGGAGGTGGAGGAACAGCCCCAAGTCTAGCGATAGGTAATAATTATTTTTCAAATGTGCATTGCACCGATCGGGTAAGAATGTGGGAACATCACTTCATAGAGGAATGATGCCACAGTGCAAGCTCTACGATATTGGGATTATTACGGGATGACGGACACTTTTACTGACTTACATCAACGAGCCAAAAATAAAGAATCATTCCATTTACTATACGACATCATCACGTCGAGGAATAATATTTTATTAGCGTATCGAAAAATTAAGTCAAATAAAGGGTCGAAGACCCCTGGAACCGATGGTAAAACCATCTTAGATATAGAGAAACGAACTGAGGATGAATTAGTAGAAGAAATACAAAGACTGCTCAAAAATTATCGCCCTAAGAAAGTCAGACGTAAACTTATTGAAAAAGATAATGGCAAGATGCGACCATTAGGTATTCCATGCATCCTCGACAGAATCATCCAACAATGCTTTAAACAAGTGTTGGAGCCAATTGCGGAAGCTCACTTCTATAATCACAACTATGGATTCAGACCGTTACGCTCTACACATCATGCTATGGCAAGAGTCCAATATCTAGTTAATCAATCAAAACTTCACTTCGTGGTAGATATTGATATTCAAGGCTTCTTTGACAATATCAATCATACGTTGCTTATTAAGCAGCTATGGAATTTAGGTATTCAAGATAGGAAAGTATTAGCTTGTATATCGAAAATGTTAAAAGCTGAAGTGGATGGAGAAGGAATTCCGACAAAAGGTTCTCCACAGGGTGGATTGCTTTCGCCGTTATTGTCTAATATTGTACTGAATGAATTAGACAAGTGGGTAGCCGACCAATGGGAACTCTTCCCCCTCACGAATCCTATTAAATCTCAGCCCGGCAAACGAAACGCTAAAATGAAGACTAATTTAAAAGAAGGTTATATCGTTCGCTATGCGGATGATTTTAAAATTTTATGCCGAGATTGGAACACTGCTGAAAAGTGGTTCCACGCTGTTAGACTTTTTCTTAAGGAACGCTTAAAACTTGATATTTCACCAGAAAAATCGAAGATTATTAATCTGCGCAAGCATAAATCCGCTTTCCTTGGATTCACAATACGTGCCAATCGTAAAAGAAAGAAACGTGTTGCGCATACATTTGTCAAAGCCGAGAAAATGCAAAAAATCAAAGCGGAGGCAAAGAAACGAGTTCAAGAACTGCGAATATCGCCAACGGCTCAAAACGCTTTGCGGTTTAATAGTTTTGTCTTAGGGTTACACAATTATTTTAACAGAGCTACTCACGTCAACTTAGCGTTCTCACGTCTTGCTTACGAAATAAGTGCGTTCATGTACAATCGTCTTAAATCTGTTGGTAAATATGAACATCCCAATAATCCTCCACCTACCTATAAAAAGTTCTATAGCTTAGGCTCTAAAACTCATAAAGTTGCCGGTGTATATCTCTTTCCTCTCGGAATCATCAAAACCAAAAACACGATGTGCTTTACACAAAGCTTAACTCCGTTTACCGAAGAAGGCCGAATACAAATAACCACCCGGTTGCGTATAGACGTTAGGCAGGAAATAGTATTGTTACTGGACTCAAAAATACCGACACGAAGTGTCGAATATATGGATAATAGGATTAGTAGATACAGTATGAAGCAAGGAAAATGTGAAATCACAGGCATGTTTCTAGAAGCACAAGACGTAAACTGTCATCACTACATTCCTAAGCATCTTGGTGGAACCGACAAATTCAACAATTTACGTATTCTCCAAAAAGAGGTACATAAATTAATCCATATGACCGACACAACTAAGATAGATACTCTCATTAAAGTTTTGGGTATAACAGAACCGATGTTAGAGAAAATCAACAAATATCGGAGGAAATGTGAGTTAGAATGCATTAAATAATCCAATTCAACAAGAGTAACTTGAAACTTATAATTAATAAAACCATCGCTAGATGGAGCGCGGAATGCTTGGAAACTGGCACGTTCCGTGCGGAGCAGGGGAAAAGCTGGAGATAACATCAAATGCTTACCTATTGCTACGATTGCTGAGGGGAT
>NZ_JADPRX010000065.1:0-2742 GCF_017347125.1 Sporosarcina sp. E16_3 | reverse complement strand
AAAGGCAACCGTTTCCTATAGGAAATCCAACAGACTCTCCAGCAGTCCGGATCAACTGGAAATTCTATCGGAAAGAGCTCTTACTACTAATATACGAGGAGTGATACCATGAAAAAAATGATTTTTGCGGTTATTTTTATTGGGCTTGTCTTCTTTGGATTTAGGTACCTCCAAAGTACATTAACAGAGCCAAAGAGTGAGGTTAACATGAATGATGATGAACAAGTTCAATATCTTGAAGAAATGAATGAAATATCAGGCGAGGGTTTGCAAGACACCATTATGACTACACTGAAACAATGTTTTGAAATGGCGTATGCCTATAAGACTTACTCCTGTCTAGGAACGATGATCACTGATGAAGAATTCATGTCATCAAATGACCTTGATATGGATGAAAAGGGCGAACGTTTATATAATATGCTCAGCAACGATAAACCCATCATTGAAATGAATTATGAACGTTCCAATGAATCTACAGAACTGAATGGATTGTTTGAAGTTAGCTTCCTATTACTTCAGGAAAGCGAACTTCT
This sequence comes from Sporosarcina sp. E16_3, assembly GCF_017347125.1. Lineage (NCBI taxonomy): Bacteria > Bacillati > Bacillota > Bacilli > Caryophanales > Caryophanaceae > Sporosarcina > Sporosarcina sp. E16_3. The sequence goes on along the minus strand of NZ_JADPRX010000065.1, from coordinate 2,206 downwards.
AGTCTATCAATTCAACGTAGAAGAAACCGAGGTAGTAAAAATTACGAAAGGGGGATCTTGACATGGATAACCCATTGGATGCACTCAATCTCAATGAACTGCTTTTTACGTTTATTCGAGTAATTCAAATGGTAATGGTGCCGTTGTTTGGGATTATGGCACTAATCGGGCTGTTTCTATTCTTGTATTCTTTTAAGAATCCGATTAAACGACGTGCCGCCTTTCTGTTTTGTGTCTTTTCACCGATTGGCTTTGTTTTCTTTCTACACGGTGCACCTCTCTTGGATTATTATGTTTATTCATCTCCAAATACCAATGATGGAGGTCAAGGGTTAGTGGTCATGGTAAGTTGGGTAGAGAAATTCGGCGCACCTGTTTACACTATATTTGACTATTTAATGAAGCCTTTGTTGGTTTCCCTACTCATTATTGGACTTGGATTTTTACATGGGTCAGGAAAATCACCAGGTTTGAAGCGATTGGGGACGGGTGTTTTAATAGGTGTTCCTTTTCTGTGGTTCCTTCTTAAGCTCGGACCTACTATTTACAATATATTTCTATCATAGTTCTCTGGCCTGTAACTTAAGCGGTAATTTGCGCTGTATTTAAGCGTTATTTTACACATCCAACTTTAAAAACCCAGCTACCTTCACATGTGAAGAACAACTGGGTTTTTTAATTATTTACATCATCATCTATAGAACTATTCTAATCGGTTTAGGTTTGTTTACCTGACCGTCTTAAGCGGACAAAAAAGGGAAAGCCATCTTCATCGGAGAGGCTTCTTACGTTCTAAAATATAGATATAGACAATACGGAAGGTTGATAAAATGGAATTAGTAGAACCACCGAGTAAAGAAATTAACCTTAAAAACAAAGAATTAAATCAAAAAGGAAACTATATTTTTGCCTTGTCTGATTCTGAAAACTTGGATAACAAAGTGTATTTCATGACATTTTTTCAAGATGGTAGTGTTTACTTTCAATATCCTGATAAACATAAATTAGAGTATATTTCAAAAGAAAAAAATCCTGAATTACTCAAAGAACTTAAGGATTTATTAGAAATAACTTATTAAAGAGTTTCCGAACTATTCATAGCGAATACTTTAATATAAAGAATCAATAATTTAACATGCAATAAGATGAATCTGGTATTTGTAAAAAATCAATCTAACACAATAGAAATATGTTAGATTCACAAAAAGAGCTTCATCCCTTGTGTAGCAAGGGATGAAGCTCTTTTTTAGCCGTGCACTTTTTTCGTTCCTCATTTGAATCTAACTTAACTCGCGTTATAATTAGCTTAAGTTAGATTGGGGTTTGTACATTAAAATGCGTGAGGAGGTGTATCCCTTTTGCGTAATGGGATACTGAACATATGAAATTCGTTGAACCGATACGGGATCTTAACAAGATTAGCAGCATGAAAAAAATCCTTTTCGCCCAAAGCGAAAGGAACTATCTCTTATTTACACTCGGCATCAATTCACCCTATCGCATTTCGGATTTAATTCGGGTGCAATTCAAGCATGTATGGGATCAAAAAAACAGTGTGCGTTCGCACTTAGTAATGACTGAACAGAAAACAGGGAAGGAAAACAAGGTGGCGCTTTCTAAAGGGGTCAAAAAAGCGATTGAGGCGTATGCGGGCCAACATTACGAGGGGGATCCGGAAGCCTATTTATTCAGGAGTCGAAAAGGGACGAATCAAGCGATTAGTCGGGTTCAGGCCTGGACCATTATAAGTGATGCAGCGAAAGAATTAGGACTTGAAAAAATTGGTACGCATTCGCTTCGAAAAACGTTCGGCTACCATCAGATAAAGAGAGGGACCAATATTACGCTCTTGATGAAGATGTTTAACCATAGTTCCGAGAGTGTTACGTTACGCTATATAGGCATCACACAGGACGATATGGATGCAGCTGTTCAAGCCCTGGACCTTTAATGCGATCCAGCAGAAGGCTTCTTAACGCGTCCACTGTATACTAACAATAAGGTCTGTTGAAAATGATGTATTCAGGGAGTTTTATTCGAAGTAGACTGTTTCCATTCAGTAAAATAAAGGTGTTTAAAAATGTAGCGTAAAGATGGAGGGATAATCGTGACTATTTCCAATAAGTACAACCTTAATGAACGTGAATCGAAGTTTTTATTAAAGAAAAGTGTTATTGGCCTGATCCATTCAGCTTCACGCTTAGAA
>NZ_JADPRX010000064.1:0-3488 GCF_017347125.1 Sporosarcina sp. E16_3 | reverse complement strand
TACGTTTTTAGACTTGGAGCAGTGTCTAGACTCCAGGCGCCAGCCGCTCGGGTCATAAGCAATCCAGCTATGTGGCAAAGACCGCCACGTCGCTGGATCGACTTATGCCTGTCGCGGGCCTACAGGATGTAGGTCACGCAGCCGTTGCCACACGACGTGGCGAACTTAGGCTGTGTTCATTTGACGGCGCCTTCCGCTTTTCTTTGTAAACTGGAAATCTACTATAAGGGAGAGACATGTATGGCGAATGGTGGAGATTATTTAAAATCACCAGATTTACTTCCAGTGACACATCAAAAAAGGAGTATCGGGACATTTGGTTTTGCAGTGATTTGGATAGGAATGGCTATCGTTTTAGCCGCCTTTGCAATTGGCGGATCAGGTATTATTAGTTTGTCATTGCCGATGGTCATTTTAGCGACTTTGATAGGTTCCGTATTAATAGGCATATTGATGACGTTAATCGGTGATATTGGAATTGAACACGGCTTGTCCTTCCCGGTTTATATGCGTGCCCCATTTGGCACAATTGGCACGCATATACCGTCGCTCGTTCGTGGGGTGACAGCTGCTTGTTGGTTCGGGCTGAACACCTATTTTGGTGCAATGGCCATCAATGGGATTTTGAATTTATTATTCGACTTTAATAATTGGTTTATATGCTTCCTTGTTTTTGCGGCATTACAGTTATTTAACACATCGCTAGGCATTAAATCCATTGAGCGCTTTGCGGATTTTGCTGCGCCGGTTATTATTTTAATATCGTGCTGGATGTACATTACGCTTGCGGATCAAGCTACGGCTTCAGGCAAAGATGTGTGGACTTGGATGGAGTTACCGACAACAGGAATGGCAGCTTTTACAGCATTCATGGTTGTGATGATGGCGAACATGGGGTTCTGGGCAACGTTAGCAGCTGATATGCCAACACTATCCAGATTCTTTAAAGCACCAAAAAATGAACGCAATTGGTTCAAGCGTAATAAGACGCAGTTAGTTGGCTCTTTGATTGTGATGCCGATTACCAATACATTTATCGTAACCATAGGTGCAGTGGCCTATATGGCAGTAGCATCTGCTGATCCGATAAATGCCTTGCAGCAAAGTGCAAGTGGAATTGTGTTAGGGATTTTATTGCTAATGATTGTGTTAGCGCAATGGTCTACAAACACGTCCGCAAACGTTATTCCTGCGGCAACGATATTCTCAAACATTGGTGGACCAAAAGTTCCATTCGGGGCTGCTGTAATAATCGCGGGGGTTATTGGGATTTTAGCACAGCCGTGGAGCTTATTTGGCGTCTTAGTAGATGCGCTATTAATCATTGGTGGTATTTTAACAGCAATTGTAGGGATATTATTCGCAGACTATTATTTAATCCGTAAACGTCGAGTGAACGTAAAAGATCTATATGAATTAGACGGACAATATAAGTATATGAATGGCTTTAACTTAGCGGGGTTAATTGCTTGGGTGATCGGTGGAGCCTTAGCGAATATGTTCCCAACGTATTCTGCATTAGTGGGCTTTTTCGTAGGGGCAATTGTGTACTATGTATTGGCGAAATATTGGTGGTTTAAAAAGTACCCGCAAGCCGAACTTAACGATCCTAGTGACGCCAAGTATTTAGGTATTACAGTTGGTCACGATTGGGACGATATCGTCGTGCAAGAAATCGAAGCAAAAGGTGCTGAATAAGAAAAGCGAGGTGGATGTATGTCGGATCATTTACTAAGTATGGATGAAATGAAACAAGTAGATGACTATTTAGAGAGGGGCTTTAAAGTCCATTATGTGTATGAAAATTTAAGCGGGATGTTTGTCGAGTTTGAACGGCAGGAAGAAGAAGTTTGTTTGCAGATTCTGACCGCCGATGCGCGTAAATATCTTGCGGCAAAGCTCCAAGAACAAACGCAGTTGTAGTAAGGAATGTCAATTTAATATGAAGTGGCGAAAACTCTATTCTATTACCTACTAGAATAGAGTTTTAATGTTGTTCTTTTGTCTTCTTTGGCAAATGGTTGGCCTATTTTAAAGTATCAATTTTGTAAGAAATGTAGAGGTGAACGGGGTGTCTTTTTTCTATGTTTTAATTAGGAATAACTAGCTGATTATATCGGCGTATTGTATATGGATGTATACAATACATGTAATGATAATGTTTATACAAATGTATACACAGAAAGATGGTTTATGAATGAGAGATGAAGATGTTAAGAGAGAAGGACGTCATCGTCGTAGGCGCAATGGAGGGCCCTTTCTTTTTTAGAGCGAATGAATCTTAAGCGTTCAACCATTAAGCAACAGTTAGATCAACCCGAGTTTCAATCCATTCAACCCATTCTTGTCGGTGAATCAAAGGCCATTGATATGGTCATCAATGAATTTATTCAACTATTTGAAATCAATGAGGATGAGACTGAAAATCGTAAACAGTTGGTAGATGCTAGTGAGGAAGGGATTGAAGTGGATGAAATAAATTAACTTTTATATTGATAAAGTGTTTACGAAGCAAGATGCTCTTTTGTAGGAAGTGATTGCGTCAATCGAAGAAAACGGTACGCCTGCACATCATAGAAATAAAGGAAAAAAGAGTTTTAGCGGTAATTAATATGATGTTAATAGTTCCAATAGAAAGCCTGTAAATAACAGGGGATTCAGTCGGGATGTCTGTAGTTACACACCAAAAGGTAGAAGTAAACATCAAAGAGTAAAAGGCGATATAGCTCGCAAACTGCAACTAATGTTGTTGAATGCAACAAGGTGTATGCGGAGTAATGGGGAAATTTGTTTATAGCTATGATGTGCATTGTCACCATATGGATAAATATTAAAGAAATCCCCCTCCTTTATGTCACATTTACTTAACTATTATTTTATGCACGTAGTTGAATGCCCGTCCCCCCTTCTATTACTCGAATAGGATGTTATAGAAATGGGGTGAAAAAATGAAATTTTACAACTATGAAAAAAATTGTTGTAATAATAGGAAGTGTATTGTTCCTTGTAATAACAACAGTTTCCGTAAAATGAAATGTACAACAGGCCCACCTGGACCTGCTGGGCCTCCAGGAAGAAATGGTGTTGATGGCATTAACGGTGCTACTGGTTCCACTGGAGCTACCGGGGCAACAGGAGATACTGGGGCAACCGGATCAACTGGTGCAACCGGAACAACAGGAGAAAATGGAGCAACCGGAGCAACAGGCGAAACTGGAGCAACGGGAGAAAATGGATCAACTGGGGCAACCGGAGCAACAGGTGAAACTGGAGAAACGGGAGAAAATGGTGCAACAGGCGCAACCGGATCAACTGGGGCAACAGGTGAAACTGGTGCAACAGGTGAAACTGGAGCGACTGGGGCGACCGGAACAATCGGAGCAACAGGCGATACTGGTGCAACCGGATCAACCGGAGCAACAGGTGATATAGGCCCAATCGGAACAACCGGAGCAACAGGAGAAAATGGTGCAACAGGCGCAACCGGA
>NZ_JADPRX010000063.1:0-3603 GCF_017347125.1 Sporosarcina sp. E16_3 | reverse complement strand
CCGGATCAACCGGCGAAACTGGAGCAACTGGAGCAACAGGAACAACCGGAGTAACCGGGGCAACTGGTGCAACAGGCGCAACCGGAGCAACTGGTGCAACAGGTGAAACTGGAGCGACTGGGGCGACCGGAACAATCGGAGCAATGGGCGATACTGGTGCAACCGGAACAATCGGAGCAACGGGAGAAAATGGATCAACTGGGGCAACCGGATCAACCGGAGCAACAGGAGAAACTGGGGCAACAGGTGAAACTGGAGCGACTGGGGCGACCGGAACAATCGGAGCAACAGGCGATACTGGTGCAACCGGATCAACCGGAGCAACTGGGGCAACCGGAGAAACTGGCGCAACAGGTGAAACTGGAGCGACTGGGGCAACCGGAACAATCGGAGCAACAGGCGATACTGGTGCAACCGGATCAACCGGATCAACCGGCGAAACTGGAGCAACTGGAGCAACAGGAACAACCGGAGTAACCGGGGCAACAGGTGAAACTGGTGCAACAGGAGAAAATGGAACAACCGGAGCAACCGGAGCAACAGGTGAAACCGGCGACACTGGCGCAACCGGAACAACAGGCGATACTGGGGCAACCGGAACAACGGGAGCAACAGGTGAAACGGGTGAAACAGGCGCAACCGGCGCTACTGGAGCAACCGGAGCAACCGGATCAACTGGGGCAACGGGAGCAACCGGCAATACTGGTGCAACGGGAACAACGGGTGCAACGGGAGCAACTGGAGCAACTGGAGCAACTGGAGCAACGGGAACAACGGGAGCAACTGGAGCAACCGGAACAACCGGAACAACGGGAGCAACAGGTGCTACGGGAACTACCGGTGCTACTGGGGCAGGTGCTTTAATACAAAACGGACTATTTAGTGTTAATGTAACATCTGTAGCAAATGGCACAGCCATTTCGTATTCAACCACGTTTATTAATGGCACTGACATTACTCACCCTACAACCACAACCTTTGTACTAGCAACTGGGCACATTTATTTGGTTTCGTATACTTTCAGAGCAACTAGTTCTATAATTGGAAATATTACTGTTACACCAAGATTTAATACGGTATTTCAAAGTCGTTTTTCAGGTAAATCAGTTACCGGAACTTTAGATCCTAATGTTAGCGTATCAGGAACGTTCTTAGCTAATGCTACCGCAGGTGCCATTACATTAGATTTTATTTATAATGGATCTGCAACTACCACTTTGTCTGATGGTTCTGTTTCGATTATTGAAGTTCAGTAAAATACAAGGGGTTGGCACTTGCCTTGCCATCCCCAATAATAAAACAATAAACTTTGAGTCATCTATGTAATAGGAAGCAATTCAGTGATCTCCATTTTCAATCCGATCAAAGAGGTTATAGTCCTTCGCCACTGAGTCTATTGATAAATCGAGATTCTTTTTTAATTCTTTAAATTTTTCATGATTATTTGGAGAAAATACATCGTCTGCATCCAACCATAAAATGAAATCTTTTGTTGATTGTTGGAAAGCATAATTTCTTGCCTCTGCAAAATTATAGACCCATTCAAAATCATAAATACGGTTGGTGTACATTTTTAGGACCTCTTTCGTTTGATCGGTTGAACCTGTATCCACGATATTGATTTCGTCAACAATATCCTTAACAGATTCTAAACAACTGGCATTCGTATCTACTTCGTTTTTAACGATCATACATAAACTAATTGTAACCGTTCCTTGCCCCCTCATTGTCACTCTATATGTATATTTCAATTACTCGTCCTTTGATTAAAAAATTATTTCTGTTCTATGAGAAATCCAATAAACCTTTAAACGATAAAGAATGATCATTTCTTCATAAGGTACATGGTGCTTTTCATGCATTTTATTGATGTTGAATACATTGTAGGACAAACTTCGCAATATACAAATAAGGGTAATTCAAGGTGTTCAATGCAAAAAGGTGTATGCGGAGTAATGGGGAAATTTGTTTATAGTTATGATGTGCATTGTCACCATATGGATAAATATTAAAGAAATCCCCCGCCTTTATGCACGTAATTGAATGCCCGTCCCCCCTTCTATTACTCGAATTGGATGTTATAGAAATGGGGTGAAAAAATGTTGTAATAATAGGAAGTGTATTGTTCCTTGTAATAACAACAGTTTCCGTAAAATGAAATGTACAACAGGACCACCTGGACCAACCGGGGCAACAGGCGATACTGGAGCAACCGGAGCAACCGGCGATACCGGAGCAACCGGAGAAACCGGTGCAACCGGGGCAACAGGTGAAACTGGAGCAACTGGTGCAACCGGAGCAACAGGCGATACAGGTGCAACCGGAACAACCGGGGCAACGGGAGCAACGGGTGCAACCGGAACAACTGGAGCAACCGGGGCTACTGGTACAGCTGGAACTGGATCAGCAGTTCTTGAAACCCTAAAAATCGGTGACTTAAATCTACAGATTCCCTATAACGTAAACGGAGGAAACAACCAAGCAATTGGGGCTCTCGTTTCTTTAGGGTCAACACCAACCATTAATAGACTTTCAACCTATGTTACACAAGTAGGATCGAGTGGCAACTTCCAAATGGCGGTATTGGTACCGTTAACTGCAACGACATCCCAAGTTATTGCTGTTACTGCTGTAGTAACTTCATTGACAGCAGGCGTGTTCACCTTGCCACTAACTACTCCCGTAGTGCTTTCAAGTAATCTTGTTTATCATTTTGCAGTATACAACCAGGTTAACGGATCAAATTTAGGTGGTAGAAGTACCGGCGTATCCGGAATTGCACCTGCACCAATCAACTTTAGAGTGCAAAACCTAGCTGGATTCACAGTTGGTCAGATTATCAACACGAGTGATGTACAACTTATTTCACCATGGATTGCAGGTTTAGCGTAACATCTTAAATAAACCGCTAAGCTTGCTTTGGAATTTAGACTTCTAATTATACAAGGATCGTGAAGGTATCGTGAAACAAGCATGTCACTCTTAATCACAAACTAACACGAGAGTAAGTCAACATTAGTAACCCGGTTGACTTACTCTCATTTTTGATGTGCACCATGCTGAAGAATCTCTACTATATTTTAGTAACACTATTCTATTCAACGTACACATTGTGGAGAAGGATAAAATTTAGCTTGATATTAAGCCTTATCCTCATAAATCCCATCCGGGTCTAATTGTTGAAAGTGACTGAATTTGTTTATGTGAACCTCTTTTTTTGCCCATCCTTACTTTTTAAAACGCAAGTTAGATAGTTTGTGTTTTAGTTCAAAAATAATGGCGGGGAATCGTGTACTATGTCTTGGCGAAATATTGGTGGTTCAAAAAGTACCCGCAAGCCGAACTAGACGATCCTGGTGACACCAAGTATTTAGGTATTACAGTTGGTCACGATTGGGACGATATCGTCGTGCAAGAAATCGAAGCAAATGGTGCTGAATAAGAAAAGCGAGGTGGAAGTATGTCGGATCATTTACTAAGTATGGATGAAATGAAACAAGTAGATGAGTATTTAGAGAGGGGCTTTAAAGTCCATTATGTGTATGAAAATTTAAGCGGGATGTTTGTCGAGTTTGAACGGCAGGAAGAAGAAGTTTGTTTGCA
>NZ_JADPRX010000062.1:0-4042 GCF_017347125.1 Sporosarcina sp. E16_3 | reverse complement strand
CGCGGCGTCTTGATCGTGTTTGTTTGTGAAGTGTGCGTACTCAGAAAGGTAAGTTGTCATAAAGAATATCCCCTTTATTTTTTATATAGAAGAAATGTGGGGGATAGGGGACAACTTTGTGAAAAAAGTTTTTCCTTCGACAATTCGGGGAAACGATAATTGCATAGAAAAGAAGGTAACCTCTTGAAACTAGTTTTATCACTGTTGTTTTAATTTTAGTTATTAACCAATTAATTTTTTTTGAAGGTAATGAATTATCAGTAGTTTAGTAGTGGATTTTATTATAACTATTGGTATAGTTAAAATATAACAAAATTATACTATACTGGGGGTGTCGATTTAATGGAAGTTGCATTGGTTACAGAAGAATTAACTGAAGTACAAATGAAAAAGCTCTTGGGTTTCCAAAAGAAAAAGAAAATAGAAGCTTTTCAGCTGGCTCTAGCTGAGTATCGTGATGCAATCGGTGAGTGGGATATGACTAATTTTCAAGATGCAGGTCCTAGGTGGAGGGAGATTGGTGCATTAAAGTGTGATTGTGGGAAAGTTCTACGCTATCAATACACAGTGACAAATCGCTTAACCGCTGAGATACATAACTTTGGCATTTATCATCTGCAGGCGGAAACCGGGTTTTCTGATCAGGTAATTCGGGGAATAGGGAAGTATTTGAATGCTGCAGATCGTGAGATTGAAGAAGTTGAACAAAGACTTAAAGAAAACTGGCGTCTAACTTTTGAGATACCAGAATCGTTGGAGCTGCCGGACGAATTGCGAAGTACACTTAATGACGGATTACCACTATCGAAGCGAGAAGAGAAACAACTAAGCCATCTTGTGTTTGAAGCGCAACGGCAAGAATGGAGAAGTTTGCCCCCGCAAAGAATGCCGATTTCAGAATATGAAAGGAAATCGATAAACCTTTTCGGAGAATTGGATTTTACCAATGATACAAAACCAATTGGCCCTTTCGATTTGAAAGAATCGGAAAAAGCATTTGTCATCGGGATGCTAGAGAGTGGTTGTAGTAGCAGTATGGTAATCGCTGGAGAATTACACAATGCAGGACATTATACCGAGCGTTTTTTAACAGGACGAACGAAACTATATCCCCTATGTGTATTTTATATGGATAGACTAGTTGGAGAGGGAAGGGCAGTCTTGATTCAAGATTTCGGCCTACAAGATCGAATGTATAAGTTAGCGGAAATAAAATAATAGCAGAATTCACTTTTCAACAAAGGAGCTGAAAAGTGAATTCTGCGCATACGCCAGTTGAATACGTCGATTTTATTGAATTGGTATTTATCATTAGTGTAATTATCTGTAGGGTAACGCACCAACTGAAGCGCCTATTCCGAACAAGGTTAACTCCTGCTTCCATACTCATCCATTTAGCGAAACGTGGCCAGGGGAAACACTAGCCGCGTTTTGTATTTATTGATACCTGGAAAAATGCTAGTGCACCACTTTGTATTCAAATCACTGCGAACTCAAAATCAACTCTCTACTTTCTTTCTCAAATACATCAGTCAAATGTTCAAGCACCGTCAAATAAACGAGCCCGTTACCTTCAAGCTTCGGTGAGAATCCTAGTGGAACGGTCCTTTTAATTAGCTGGGCATAGAGCTCTGGCTCTGAAAGGTCTCGACCGAAACTGTTGTTGACCAATCCTTTGATGAGGGCTAGCGCTCCGGAGACATGGGGTGCTGCCATTGACGTTCCGCTTAATGTTGCAAATTTCCCGTTTAAATAGGTAGAGAGGATCTTTTCACCCGGAGCAACTAAATCGATTTCATTATGAGAGTTTGTAAAATCGGAAGGGCTCCGTTCAAGATTTATAGCACCCACACTAATGACTTCGTTATAACAGCCTGGATAGGCGAATTCGTCGGTTGAATCATCACCATCACCCTCGTTTCCAGCCGCACAAACTACGAGAATATTAGTAGCTAGGGCTTTTTTAATCGCTTCATGAAGTTCTGGCATATCAGTTGGGCCACCTAGCGACATGGAGATAATATCCACCTTTTGTTCAATCGCATAATGGATTCCGGCGATAATCCAGCCATATTGTCCCGAGCCTTTTCTATTCAATACCTTCACGATAAGCAAACTTGCTTCAGGAGCTACTCCGACTACGCCCTTATCGTTCTGTTGTGCAGCAATTGTTCCAGCAACGTGCGTGCCATGACCATTGTAATCAAGGAATATATCAGGATTGCTTCCATCATCATCCGTAAAGTTCCGACCGCCTATAATCTGATTTTGTAAATCGGGGTGGCTACTATCGCATCCCGTATCCAGGATAGCTACCGTGATACCTTTTCCTTTTGTGTCCTTCCAAATTGCGGGTGCTTGAATTAATTCCACACCTGGTGGAACTTCATGGACCTCCGTGGCTTGAGCAATGACTTCGTATGGGATTACATGAACTAAATTCTCCACTTTATACCTCCTCATTGTATGACTCAGAATCCACTAAGAAAGAGACTTTACCAGTATTTAGTCACGGTTGCAGTAAAAATAGTAAACTATTTGTTTCTATTAGTAGTTCTTGCTACATACTATAATTGAACGGAACCTACATAGTCAGTCGCAGTAGGTCCTCTACGTGCAAGCTTAGTCTATGATCATTAACAAAATACGAAGAAGTCTAGACTCGGCAATGAATCTAGCAAAAAAGCATTGCACTTTTGGAGATATATCATCATATAATAAAAAACGTGACATAGAATAAAAAGGGACTGGGCGTTTGAACACTCAGTCCTATACTAATAATCTGTAAGACAAAATCATTTTCGACTTTACGTATCGTACGATGGTGTAGCTGTTTGGGTAGGAAAAGCATTTGGCCGAGAAGAAAGAAGTAATTGTCCACACGTCTGCCGATGGGGGGCGGTTACTTCTCTCTAGACAGGAAAACGATAACTGACAACGACACCGACATAAAAGCAATCCATCCACCAGATAGTGACATGAGTAAGCTTAGTACTTCGTATGTTGTCATTGGTTTTCACCTCCTTTCATTTCAAAGGGCTTAAAAAATCCTTCCTCTATTCTTTGTAGATAAATTAAAACCAAGATGCAGAATTTATAGGGTTGAAAAATTATATAAAAAGCCCTACTATTATGTATATGTGAAATCAATATGTATATGTCTATTTGCGACGGAAAATTCCAGAAACAAAGTGTGATATCCACTATAACCCAAGGATAAATATGGGATACCCTCATGTAAATCGTATCATAAACTGACTATTCAGTCCAATCAATTATTCAATAGATTGAATAATTGATTCAGAAGTCTTATGTGAGATTAATCCCTTTTAGCGCTTAGTCACTAGTGCAGCCCGGAACTTAAAAGAAACTTTTCAATTAGTAGTACATGTTACATATTCTGGGTAATAGTTACGTGTAGATTGTGTAACGGTAAGTCCTAAATGCGCATGCTGCTAAAATAAAGTTGAGCTATGCTTGCTTTTTAATCAATGACTAAAACGAGGGTAGATAGGGCGCAAAATCCATGTAAGAGTGGGTTTGGCCGCCTTTATTGATAATTCATCATAGAATAAAAAACGTGGCAGGCAATAAAAAGGGATTAATTGATTGAACAATCAGTCCTAAAGTGGTATACTAGTAAATGTAATACAGGTCAATAGTGCACATCTTTCGACTGTGTAAATAGTTGGATAGAAAAGGCAGTTGGCCGAGAAGGAAGAAGTAATTGTCACACGTCTGCCGATGGGGGGCGGTTACTTCTTTCTTGATAATAAAAAGATTACTGACAAAGACACCAATATTAATGCAATCTGTTCACTAGATAGTGAAATGAAAAAGCTTAGTATTTCGTATGTTGTCATTGGTTTGCACTTCTTTTCATTTTGAAGTGCCAAACAGTCTGTTATACATGCTCCTCCCATAAACTAAAAAACTTTATACGTGAATCAATTTCATATCTTTGAGCCCTTGCGGCTCTAAGTATAAAACGGCAAGAAAATAGAGCACCTCCCCAAATCCTGTATAATGAGAGTTCTGACAC
>NZ_JADPRX010000061.1:0-4661 GCF_017347125.1 Sporosarcina sp. E16_3 | reverse complement strand
CCATCGAAGATTTAAACGTCAAAGGCATGATGAAAAACCGCCATTTATCCCGCGCAATTGGCAAACAAAACTTCAAGCAGTTTAGGGAATGGCTCATCGCGATGTGTTTAGAAATCGGAATTGAAGTTCGTCTCGTCAATCGCTGGTTCCCCTCTTCTAAATGCTGTTCGAGCTGTGGTGAGAAAAATGTTTCTTTATCCCTCGCCGATCGTATTTTCACGTGTGGAAATTGCGGGTTGGAAATGGATCGGGATTTTAATGCTAGTTTAAATCTGAAATATACGAAGGAGTACACGGTTGTGACAGAATGAAAACCGTGTATCAATAGGGTGGGCTACATCCAAATTTACGCCTGTGGAGTGCTATATCAACCGCAGTAGCGGGCAAGTGGCGAGGCGGGGTACGAAGAAGCAGGAAAAAGTCTAGCGTAGAGGAACTTACACGTTCTTCTATGTTTTAAGTAGCAGAATGCGGATTGAAATTCATAAAAATTACAATCTTGATAGTATTAGCGACTTTGATAGGGGGATGTACAGGTATGGAGAACTCAGGCACTAATAAGGAAACCAAAACAGAACTTCCAGATACAATTGCAGCACAAGATGAATTCACACGCTCATTCCTCGTTTCAACTGACGAAGTTGCGGAAGGGCATTATGCTTTTAAGACTTGGACAGAGGCATATACGATGTGGATACCGACGGCTGCTAAACTATCCGAAGGGTTTTATGAAAAACGAGAGAAGCACTGGGAACGATTTTCATATGCATGGTTGGATAACGAAGAAAATCTATCCTACGGCGTATTTGCGCAATTTGAGGACCGACCTGACTCTGAGAAAATGGGTTTACAACATTTAACTGACTACACTAAATTTGAGGGTGAATATAGTAAAAGCGAAGATGAAAACAATATCTATTATTATGGCAAAAGTGTTTATGAAACTGGACAAGAACAAGAAGAAAAAATTCCTGTCTATTCACATATAGGCTTTATTAAACATAAAAACAGTGATAAAGCATTAGGGATCTTATTTGATCACCATTGCAGTGATTGGACAACAAATTGTAATGCAGATACAAAAAGTATAGAAGATCATTTTTGGAAACTGGTAAAGTCAGTAAAGTTTGAGGATTGAAGAAGATGAAGCATTTACTACCCAACTCTAACTAGAGGGGAGGATAAGATGAATAAATCAAATGATGAACAACTGGACGTACTCGACTCCGCTATTCTTAAAGCACGAATTGGGCAATTAGATAATGCCGCAGCAAGCTTGGCGATGTTTGGTAATTCAGGCTATCTAGCTGCAAAAGATGTAAATTTGGCTGCTAAAGGATTTGGAATTACCCGCGGTACTAGAGTATATCCACGTGGAGATAGAAGAACCATAGTGAAAATAACTAAACCAGAATTAATCGGTGTTAGGAGGAAGATATATCGGCATAGAGATGCAGAGAATTATACGAAGGTCTTCCGCCGTGTAGATCCGATGACGAATGTGAAAGAGTCCTTCAAGTTTGCAGGGAACAAGATCGGCTATCTCGGCATTGCTACAACTGTAGGCGGAGATATCTATCACGGCGTCAACAATGGCGAGTCTACTAGTGAAATTGCGGGTAATGTGACTGGAGACGTTGCTGTTGCGGGAGCATCGATTGCAGCTTCTGCATGGATGGGCGCTCAGGCAGGTGCGTATATTGGCGTATTTGGTGGACCTTTAGGGGTTGTCGCAGGTGCGGCTGTAGGACTCGTTATGGGAGTAGTGGTAACTGCTTTCCTAAGTGAATTTAAAATTATGGATGTAAATAATGATGGAAAAACGGATTCGATTGGAGATGCAATAAAAATAGGAACAACTGGTATAATCGACAAAGTTTCATCTTGGTTTAAAGGATAGGAGAGAATCTAATATCGATAAAAATAGAAGTGATGCGATCAAGTTATCATACTTGAGATTCCAAACGCCAAAGGAAAATAAAAAAAATATTATTGTGTTTTTCTTGCTTTTACTATATGTAACCGGAATGATCCCAATTGTTGCTGTCCCATTTTCGGTTGTAATCTTTAAAATGGCGATTGTTCCAGTAGTCATATTGCAAATCTGGGCTTTTCTTTATATAATTGCGCCATACAAATTTGAAAAGTCTTATTATCTGTTTTTTGGAGTATATGGAGTTGTCAATACATATGTCTTTTTTTTGGCAACGCAAAAACTGCTGTATTCTCATATAGGGACTGAAGGGAAAACACCGTTCATAATTGGGCTTGTCCTCTTTCTTGGTTTACTGGTGCTAGTAAACTCGCTGAATCTAAAGGCGCTTTACACGGGAACCTATCATAAAATGCAGCAGATGAAAAGTGTAAATGTTTGGTGGCTCTCAATTGCTGGAATGGGTTATGTGATTGGTCAGCTTATTTTATCTTTCGTCTATAGTGAATCTGCAAAAATGATGATTTTCATTTTTTTAATTTCACTATTATCTATTTTTACAGCATATGCTTCCGCCTCTCTCCATCGTTACTATTTCATTGTTAAAAATATGAATCTTGTAAAACAGGTTTACCCGGATTTTGGTTTACCGATGAATGAAAGACATGACAAATCTAAAAAAAGTAAGAGAAGGAAGTGAAGATATGATTCCAGAGTTTACGAAAAATGATATTTTCGTTATGTTGCAAACCCTGAATACGAAGTCAATCATCGGTTTTTCCAATCCATTCATAGCGTTAACAAAACAGGAAATAGAAAAGGAATGGGAGAAAACGTATAAGAAACTTCATCTACGTGGGCTTGTTAACCTCGTCGAGGGTGAAGTGAAATTGGAGGAAGGATTCGCAAATGCACTCTGGATTATGTCCAGAACGAATTTGACTGTGGAGATTATAACGGATGGGAAAAAGAAAAATGTGTTCTATTTTGGTACAGAGAATGTAGTTGAATGCTCTCGCACGGCGGACAATAATTACACGCTTTATATGCACGGGGCTCCTGACAACACATGGAATGATGTTATCTATCCGCGTATGCTTGCTGGCGTTGAAAAACAACATGTGCAAATGGAGGATAGAATTTTGATTCCAACATCTATGTATACTAAATGTGTGGAAAATGGTTTGGTTTTGGATAACGATAAACTAGAGCCATTTAATGCGGGTCAAAATTTGAATAGCATAACTAAAAAATTGAACCATTCTATCAAAAATGAGATACACAATAGCCGTTTGATGTTGTTTTATCAAGAAGACAGTAAGTGGTCGATTGAAGGATTACATGTACTCACGTCACCAACAGGCAATTGGACATTTAAAATGATCAATGAAAATGAAGTGGAATTGCTAGATGGGAAAAACAGTACGAATATTGAAATTGTTACGGAGATATTGGATGTCTTACGCAGGGGAAGTATAAACGATAATGAAAAGTAAGTAAGGAAACTATGCGTGGCGGACGCGGGGCTTTTCTGATTTTGGATTGCACATGTGCAGTCACACACATCATCTACTCCTTATCCAAGAATCAAATTGACCTATTTGCTAGATTATGAGGTATTCTAACTAGTGTGACTACAATTGGGGGAGGTTTTTTTATGAACTATACGCAAATTAAACACACCGATCTAAACGTATCCAACATCATAATGGGGAATATGCGTTTGACACAGCTTTCGTTAACAGAAATAGAGCAGTTAATCCGCACGGCACTTGATGAAGGAATTAACTTCTTTGATCATGCAGATATTTATGGTCAAGGTAGGTGCGAAGAATTGTTTGCCGAGGCAATCCAAATGAACCCGAGCATCCGTGAAAAAATGATTTTGCAAAGTAAATGTGGCATTAAAGGCGAAGAAAACTACTTTGATTTTTCCAAAGAACATATCCTTGACTCAGTTGACGGTATTTTAAAGCGCTTAAACACGGATTACTTGGACCTGCTACTCCTTCACCGTCCTGATCCACTAATGGAGCCAGCTGAAGTTGCCGAGGCATTTGATAAATTGCATAGCAGCGGAAAAGTTAAACATTTTGGGGTGTCGAACCATAACCCCGCACAGATTGAACTGTTGCAAAAATATACACCACATAAATTAGTCGTCAACCAAATTCAGTATAGTATTGCACATACACCGGTGATTGACGCGGGAATTGCGTTAAATATGAATATAGATCAAGCCATCAATCGTGATAGCAGTGTACTAGAATACTGTCGGTTGAATGATATCACGCTACAAGCATGGTCGCCATTTCAAAATGGCTTCTTTGAGGGCCCATTCCTTGGCGATTTAGAGAATTTTTTAGAGTTGAATAAAGTGATTGACGAAATTGCAGCTAACTATGACGTAACAAACACGGCAATCGCAACCGCCTGGATTAGTCGCCATCCAGCTAACATCCAAGTCGTACTCGGAACAACGAATCCTCAGCGATTAAAAGACGCATGTAAGAGCACAGCTATTACGTTAACTAGAAAAGAATGGTATGACATTTATAAAGCAGCTGGAAATATCGTTCCGTAACAACACCATTATCAACAATGACCTCCTGCCGAATTATCGGTTAGGAGGTTTTTCTGGTTCAGAATCGATCATATCCTGGTGTTAGCGATCATATGTCCCGGCAAACCGATCATATCCTAGCGCGAGCGATCATATCTCCCTGCA
>NZ_JADPRX010000060.1:0-5026 GCF_017347125.1 Sporosarcina sp. E16_3 | reverse complement strand
TCTCTACAGACTTACGATTTAAAGTTGATTGTGGGTTCTTGGTATCAGATGAAATCCCATCCGAAGCTTCTTATTCACGTATGATCACATTGATTAGCGAATCTGATGCGTTAGAAATTGTTCAAGGAAGCCTACTTCTTCAGGCGATATCAGAAGGTTCCGTCTCAGATGAAACGATAGCCATTGATGCAACGCATGTAGAAGCACGTGTTCGCGCTCCATGTAAATCAGATAAGGTTGAAAAAGAACCCGGAAATTGGTACTATTTTCTATTGTGGTTTTTTGTATAAAGTCTAAATCGTGGTCATAATGCTCTACAATATGTTCAAACACATTACGTATAATTGATAACTGGCAAATTCACCACGGTTCCTCTTTTATGGTGAACTTTTACTAAGAAATCAGATACCGAGACTTTTTCACTATTATCGATGGGACCTTTCTCACATTATCTCCTCCCCTTCTACAAGACTACTATAAAAGGTGGAAATCTATTAAATATTGCTCGTATGTATTGGGGGTGGTAAGAGGGGTTATGTCGCATGCCCCCCTCTTACCACCCCCTCATATATACTAACTTCGCATGACATAGTTGTATATATAATACTATGACATCTAAATTATTTAATTTATTTTCTTTAATTCGATAGTTTCTTCCTTTTCTCCCCATGTAATGGAAACTTTAAAGGAATCATCTTTAACACCTGGACGAGTTTCACTCAAACAACTTGATGATGAATGATTAGCTTCACCATTTTCGTCCAATATAAGGTTCAATTCGCAACCGGCATCATTAATGGATTTCGAAGAAAATGTTAGTTCTTTTTGAATATCTTCCCCAAGATATCGAATATCGATATCTTGTATTCCTATTTCATCTTGGTTTTGGTTTATTTTATAAACTATTTTCCAATTATCTGTCGATCCTTCATAGAGTAATTTTTTTTCTGCACAGCCTACTAAAAATAATATAACTAGTAGTAAACAAAATAGTAAATTATAATTCCGCTTCCGCTCCATTTTCATTCAACACCTTTTGGAAGTTCTGCTTTCCGATAAATTTTTAAAATGTCATATTATGGTCAAATTCAAATACCCAATTACTAGAACCCCTAGTAAGCGTCACTTTCGGTTTAGCTCCAAATATCGAACTACCTCCTCTAAAAATTGAAACCCACCCATAGGAAGCTACGTTAATATCATAAGAGTGCGAAACACTTTCAGTCTTAGTAGGATTAACTAACCCACCACCTCCTATAGGATAACCAAGTTGATTTAATTTTACACTTCTATTAGAGAAAGTTATACCTGAAGTCAAAGCCTGCCATGTTCCAGTTTGCCTGCTCCATTTATAATATTGGTTACCAGAATCATCCGTTACTACTGTATAGTGCATAGTTGTTATTCCAGTTGCGGAAAATGTTGAGTCACTTTTGTCACCACTAGTCGAAGTACCTCCTGCTGCGAGAGTACCAGCTGTTGCTTCTAAATCATCTTCAGTAATAGGTACAAAATAAGTAGTTGCATAACTTGTTATTTCGTTCCCATCAGCGTCAATAATTTTTTCCAATAATTCAGTCGTTTCTAAAATGTCAATTTCAATTGACCTATCTTTTTCTACACTATTTAATACACCTTTCTGTTTAATATTATTAATTCTTTTGTCTGTTACCCCTTTCTTTGCTCTTTCAAACAATAATTGATTATCTTCAATTTTTTCTTTTTTATAAACTGTTACACCTCCCTCTGAAAAGTTACTTGCATAAGATTTTTCCGTATTAACTAGAAAAATAGCGAGAAATAATGAACCTAGCAAAATCAATTTCTTCATCTTCAACACCCCTTTTTTTAATTAAGGTTAATTTCATCAATAAACCTTATATACAAAACATACACTAAAATACAAATAATAACAATATTTTTTCATAATTATTAAAATATTCCATATCATTAGTTAATTTAGACAAATATAGCCATATTATTCAAGAAGTATATATATAAATACATCTCAGGTATTTCGCTTTGGAAAAGTGGAGCAGTTAGTACATCATTTGTACGAATAGCAGTTATAATTTCTCCGTAAATCGCTTCCCCTTTCCTTCTTCTCCTTCAGTTAATACACAAAACAACGCAATTTTTTCTAGCGGAAGGGGTAATACTGACTGTATCTAGCTTATTTCCTTTACGTAACGCGTTAATATCTCCTTTACGATAATCGACATCTGTGACTTGCAAGCCGGCCAATTCATTCACGCGTATACCGCTGCCTTGAAACAGAGATATATTGCGGTAATGAATGTTGTAGAAGATTTACACCAAGTAAATGCAAATAATATCGGCTGGTTTTCAAATTCGCAACATTGTTGTGACCTCCTTACCTCACCGAGAGCTAATCGAATCTATGTTAGGGGGAACGAAATGTGCTAGCCATCAGCAGGTTACTCATAGCTGCTCCAACAGAATATAAACCAGACTCCAAGAATCTATTTGTCTTCTTAACCAAGTACGCTGGACAAGCCAATCCTATAGCAGTGGAGACCATTCAAAAGTTGATCGGTAAGTATTCACAAACCTTTCTCTCAGGTAAGTGTCTAAGCCCTCATAAGCTGCGCCATTCGTTTTCCAAGAAATGGTTGGATGAAGGCGGCAGCTTGGTCGGACTACGTGACCAATTAGGGCACAACACCATCGCAACGACTGTTCTATACACGAATTTATCACAAGAAGAACAGAGAGAGATTCTCAAAAAAATGGATGATTCCCCCAGAATGAGTGATCATACTGAATAGATAAAATGAACTTTAGTACGCTGTTGTATTAATACCATCTGTCTAGTGACAATAATGTTGTTTAAAAGTGTGATTTAAAGACACACAAAGGAGGAGATAACCCGATTAAGAATAGGGTACTAGTATATGGTTACAACAAATTTATTGTCACTAAACAACAACATTCGCATTTAATATTTAAGGTTCAGAAAAAAATATTGACCACAATTTTCGAATAAAGCAAAACACCTAACGTTGTCACCTCCTTTCAAATAATTCGGTTGTTTCTTATTTCATTTATACCAATCAAATTTAATCAGTTAAATACGGATGCTGTTATTTATACCTTCGAATTGAAAAGCACCTTTTAATGTCGACAAAAATAAGTCGACTTAAAAGGTGCTTCCCTCTAAGGAGTGATCCGTAATATACTGTGCTAACGCTCCTGCCCTCATGGGTCTTGCTTCCAAATAGCCTTGATATGTATCGCACCCAAGACTTATATAAAACTCTTTTTGTTTCACATTTTCTATTCCTTCTATTATTATATTCAACTTTAGAGACTGAGCCATTTCTACAGTCTTTTTTATAAAAGATGTATATTTTGGTTGATCAATATAGCTTGTGAAAAACTGGTCCAACTTTACACCCTCTACTACTAAACTTAGCAAGTAACTAATAAAAGAACACCCTCCGAAGTCATCAATATATATCTTGTGTCCCCTATTCTGAAGCTTCCGGATAAAATGGTACTGCTACCGAAGAAACAATGCTCCATCTTCTCGCGAAGCAAATACTATCAATGATATTTTTTTTCCACTATTTTTTTGATTTCAATATAATTTTGAAGAGAGCCTTTCTCCCTTGTTAGGATTTCACTATCTACTACTTCTTTATAAGTAGCCTCATCATTAGTTATCACTTCAGGGTTCCAATTTGACTTAATTGGTATCTTTCCATATAGCTCTGACACCGGTAAAAATGAACTATTTTCGTCTTTAGATAGTTTATATCCCTTTGGACTTTTGAGAGACTGAAGAAAGAGTATATATTCCCTCCCCTCTTGCATAAGCTGATAACCGCCAGTTGAGTAGCTTCCGGTATTTGGATTATCCATGTATGGCCAGAAAAATGCAGGTTCATATAGAAGAATTTCATTAGTATGTAATTTCCCTTTTAAGACTTCTTCAACATAAACTTTTGTTAGCGTAGCTCTTGTAACTTTTTCACGTACGTTAATCATTTTTGCTTTAATAACTAATTCGGATGCATCTACTAACTCTTCGAAATTTGTTAAATTATTCTCGAAATATGGATTATCCTTAATATCAGTATATAAACCCACATTATAACCATAATAATTTTCAATATTATCAATGGACAAATCATCTACAAAAGATCCTTTTGTAACAAGACTCACTCCTACTGCACTCAAAACAACTACTGCAATAATAGCAATGAATATTTTATTTTTCATCTTTGTAACTCCTTTTTCATATCAATACAGCTTCCTTAATTTTTCCACTATCC
The DNA here is from genome assembly GCF_017347125.1 of Sporosarcina sp. E16_3. NCBI lineage: Bacteria > Bacillati > Bacillota > Bacilli > Caryophanales > Caryophanaceae > Sporosarcina > Sporosarcina sp. E16_3. Next base: position 728 of record NZ_JADPRX010000060.1, on the reverse strand, counting down.
ATTTGATACGTCACATCTGCGAGTAGTCTAATATCATCTTTATTGTGACTAGCTATTAGTACGATTGCTCCTCGCTCTTTTTCTCTAACAAGAATATCGCGAACGAGTTCAACAGCTTCCTCATCTAATGCGTTTGTTGGTTCGTCAAAAACGATTAAATCTGGTTTTTCCATAATGCCTTGAGCAACAGCCAGTCTCTGACGCATACCAAGAGAATATTTTTTAACAGGCCTTTTATCATCAGGGTCTAAACCAACGCTAATGAGCGAGTCACGAATATCTTTCGTAGACGCCTTTTTTTGAATACTAGCCAACATTCTTAAATTTTCTGTTCCACTAAATTCATTCCAAAAAGCAGGTGTTTCAATAATAACCCCTACGCTCGGTGGAAATGAGATGTCTTTATGTAGTCGTAAATTGTTATAGTAAACAGATCCAGTAGTCGGTTTTAAAAGCCCACAAATAACTCGAAATAACATTGTTTTCCCAGATCCATTACGCCCAAAGATTCCATAGATTTTCCCGCTCTCAAATTCAATAGAAACATTAGTTAACACGTTTTCATTTTTAATTTGTTTAGTAACATTGTCTAAAAATACCTTATTCATATTATCCCTCCTCGTATATTAGTAGTAAGAGCTCTTTCCGATAGAATTTCCAGTTGATCCGGACTGCTGGAGAGTCTGTTGGATTTCCTATAGGAAACGGTTGCCTTTTGGCTTCCTCAC
>NZ_JADPRX010000059.1:0-6615 GCF_017347125.1 Sporosarcina sp. E16_3 | reverse complement strand
ATCTCCGTTCATAATGGCTTTTTTAACGGCTTTACTCGAAACCTCTTTAATCCATTGGTCGGTTTGTTTCGTATGCACATTGTTCAGCCATTTTGAAAAAGCAAAACCGGATAAATGTTGCTTCGTTTCTTTGTAGTGATCTTGTGCCGTTTCGAGGTAGAGGTTGTAGACATATCGACAAACCCCGATTGTTTGATTGGCTTTTTGTTGTTGGGAAGTGGTGAAATGAACTTCAGTTTTATATGCCTTTTTCAAAACAAGCATCCCCTTTTATGTTCTTCCAATGACAGTTCCAGTTCCAACTCCATCAACAATCTTTACCTTATTAAACGCACAGATAACCGTTGAATAACTTCTGAACTAATAGATCTATCACTCTATTTTTATACAATTTCCAATATTTTTTATAACAGTAGTCAACTCCTCAGGCTTGAGAATCGAAAGTCCTTTGTTCTTTAGATTCTAGTCTTCCGTTAATTTCCGGTTTCGAGTAATTGAGCGCTTCAAGGCGTGGCCGAACCATGTCCAGCGACAGATTCACAAACTGAAGTGACTGGTAGGTCAGCTTCTGATTAAGTTCATTTTGTCCTTTCAAGTCATGAATCGCATGCAGGAGACGGTCCCTCTCCTCCTCAAGATTTTTCTTGTCCGTTTCCGGTGCAGCGTCCAGTAAATCTGCGATAGTCGGATTCATCGGTACCGATCGTCCTTGATCAGCTAAGTATTGTGCTACGTCACGTCGCCTCTGGCTGTCTAGCTGTACGATTGCTGCCAAATGGGCTTGCTCGTCTTTCAGCAGTTGGTCAAGTAGTTCCAGGTCCCCACTTTTGATAAAGTTGGTTTTGTCGTACGCTAGTCGTAGCAGACTTCTATGAAGTTTTTCCAGGCTGCCAAGTGTCGCCAAAATGGTCGCGATAGACATTTTTTCCCCTACTTTCATTCGTTACGTTTTTACGGTTTAAAGTACTTGATCAAGTTGGCAGCGAGCTGTTCGGCATCCACTTCATAATTTCCAGCTTGGACTTGCGCTTTCAACTGTTGCACACGTTCATTGCGTTCGACAGTGAATGAGGACGTTTTCGAAAGTTCTTTCGCTTCGGATGAAATTTCGAGTTTGTCAGTTTTCATTTTCGCTTTGTATTCTGTCTGTTCCGCTTTGAGTTGATTTGCTTTATAAGGATTGATGGCAGGGAGATTGAACTTTTGAATTTTCATTTGGCCCGCTCCTTTCATTACTGTTTAGATAGTCCAACTACAGCGCCTATTAGGGCTGACTAAGAGGCTTCCACTTTAAATTTATTGCTCTTCTATCCTTATTTCGGCATAAATTCATGAACGTTTAGGGTCTTTTGCAAAGAAAAGCGCAAGGTGCCGTTTAGACGCGACAGGCATAAGTCAATCCAGCGACGTGGCGCTCTTTGCCACATAGCTGGATTGGCTTATGACCCTAGCGGCTGGCGCCTGGAGCTAGACAATAAGAAAATCGCAAGGCGCCGTTTAGACGTGACAGGCATAAGTGAAAAAGGTAGGCAGTCTAAGATCGCGACGTCCTGTCGCATCAACTGCATACCTGCCTCCTTGCAGGCACGAAGTGGCGCCCTTTGCCACATAGCTGGATTGCTTATGACCCTAGCGGCTGGCGCCTGGAGCTAGACAAAATAAGAAAAAAACGGCCAGTCCGCAAACTGCCGATTTCGTTCTTATTTCAGCCCGCGATGCGCAAGGTACGTCTTTCGGTCATTCTCTACGACCACTTCCCTGAATTCCTCCGCCGCCTCAAACGTTCTAAGTTCATTACTAATGTCTGCTGAACAGCCAGCACACAATTTCCCTTCGTTCGTCAGTTTACCGCAATTGTCACACGGATAACCGAGATTTGGGAATACCGCCGGGTGGAGCCGACCTTTCCTTACCCATTGATAAAGCAAGGACGTAGACACACCTGTCACTTCGACGATCCGTTCAACTGTCGCTGCCCGATTTTCACGCCGTCTCAAGAAACGGTAGACTTCCTCATACATTTCATCTTCACCCATGGCGCACTTTGCACACACTTCGCGCATGCCTGTATAGTTGAAAAAACCGCCGCATGTTGGGCAATCTCGTAAATCTGCCATTTTGCGCATCTCCTATCGTTTATCGTTCAGCTCGAATCAGTGTAACAGCTTCGACACGTGTTGCACCTGCCTCTTTTAAGACTGTTGCCGCATGACGCAGCGTAGTACCAGTTGTATAGATATCATCTACTAGTATATACGTGCCAGGTTGGATTTCCGTACCCGGTTTCACCTTGAATAAAGAATCCATCGCAAGACGCTCCGCTCTCGATTTCTCGCCCATTGCTTCAGTTCCTGTTTTTTCAAGTATATGCGCAAACGGAATACGTGTACTTTTCAACAGTTCATCGACATGAGCGAATGTCCGCTGAATCCTTTTTTCCGGATGCATCGGGATTGGAACAATTGTTGCGTTTCCTTTTAAATGGACACGTAGTTCATTCGCGAAGACACTTGCTAATGCGACGTCTTGGAGGAATTTGTATTGGTGCAGGTATTCCCGCATTGCTTCGTTGTATGTGTATAGTGAAGTAATTTGATCTAAAAAAGGATCTCTTTCTTTTATGTCGGCACGTTGGAACTCTTTTGAACAGTCTTGGCAAATTTCTGTTTGTTTTTCGAGTGCGAGCAGCGCTTTCCAGGACGGTATTTGTGCAATCGGCGTTTCGCATAGGAGGCAGCTATTCATGTGCGGACACTTCCTTTATTCAACTGGGTGATTTCCTTCTTCGCTTCGTCCATTGCATACGTGATGCCGTGGTGAAAAAGGACAAATTCGCCAGTTGGATATTGAGAGGAACGTCCGACACGGCCGCCAATTTGAATAAGCGCACCCTTGTTAAATATGAGCTGTTCGGCTCCGACAACTGCAACTTGGACATTTTGGATTGTGATGCCGCGTTCCAGGATTGTTGTTGTTAGAAGCCCAGGTACTTCTTTATCACGCAGCGCTTGGACATGCTCTTTTCGATTTGGATGCGAAGCATGGACGGCGTGAATACGTGCGTCTAGCTGTTGGAATAACGGTTCCGCTTGCTCCATGAGTCCTATGTGATGGAAGAAGATGAGGAACGGTTCTTGTCGTTTAAGCCGGTCAGTTGTCCAGTTGGCGAGTTTCTTGGGTAATTTGCCTTTTTGGATTTGTTTCGTGTAATTCCATAATGTGTCACACCGTGGAACTGGTAATGGATGTCCGTGGTATCGGCGGTCGATGGTTGACACTTGTCCTGTTCGTTTGATATCAGCTAGGAGTTTGTCTGATGGTGTGGCTGTGACGAAATGGACGGGTGCTCCCGGTTTCGCTGCTTTACGAACCGCTCGTCTCAATGTTTCTTCAGCTGTGTAAGGGAAGGCATCTGCTTCATCGACGAAAATGGCATCGAAGGCGTGACGGAACCGGTATAACTGATGGGTCGTTGCGAGAATGAGTTGGGGTGCGGATTCAGTTGTTGACTTCGAGCCGCCGTATAACGCTTCGATTGCTGTCTGCGGAAATGCTGCGCGCAGACGTGGTTCGAGTTCGAGAATGACGTCGACACGTGGCGCTGCGATGCAAACCCTTTTTCCTTCCGTCAGCAGTTTATGGATAGGTTCGAATAGGATTTCTGTTTTTCCAGAACCACAGACGGCATGGATAAGATGCGGGATTCGTTTTGTAGTACTGATTGTCAGTTCGTCTGATGCTTGTTGCTGGCGCGGTGTCAATTTACCTTGCCAAGCAATTATTTGGTCTGTCGGAAAGGTCGGTGGTTCTGCGTTCCAGATGATTAGTTCCGTGCATGTTGACACACGCCCCATTTTTAGGCAGTGCCTGCAATAGGTGCAAGGGGCTTCGCATTTTGCGCAGTCGAATGTTGTGAAGCGGGACTGCGTGTCGTTTTCACATCGGTTGCAGAAGTGCTTGGTTTGACTGGAAAATGCATTGGTTGATTGGATGCCTTGAATGGTTTTAATATGCCCGGAAGCGATGTGAACGTCGATTGTTTCAGCTGGAAAAGGGGTGTGCAGGCGGAGCCAAATACGGCCAGCCAGGAAGTCCCTAACTGACGGATCGAATGGTATGGTCATTTGTAACACCTCCTGGCCTGCTGGACGCAGGTTATGCAGCGGAGAGGAATTGAACATCATTCCTCTTTATTGCGACAGGACGTAGCGAACTTAGGCTGCGTTCCTTTTTTAGTTACTTCTTCGTTTGACCCATCCAAGTCCCATCGATGCTTCCCCTAAATGTGTGCCGATGACTGGTCCAAAGTGACTGATGGTGAATTTGACGTCTGGCAACTGTGCGGAAAGTGCCTCGTGCCATACTTCGGCATCTTCTGGTCGGTTAGCGTGAATGATGACCGCCTCGAGTGGCATTTGCGCTGCGTCCTCCGCTAGCAGGTCCACAATCCGTTTCATGGCTTTTTTGCGTGTGCGTATTTTTTCAAACGGGACGATTACTTTTTCTTGGAAATGTAGAATTGGTTTTACTTGAAGAAGTCCGCCAATTAGCGCTTGTGCGGCAGAAAGTCTGCCGCCCCGTTGCAAATGTGTAAGGTCGTCTACCATGAAATAAGCGCGCATGGTCTTTTTCATGTCATCAAGCTCTGTCATGATTACGTCTAGAGTCGCTCCTTCTTTGGCAAGTTCTGCCGCGCGGAGTACGTAAAACCCTTGTAAATAACATGAAATTTCGGAGTCAAATGGATATACTTCGATGCCTTCCACCATTTTGCCGGCTTGTTCAGCACCTGCATATGTGCCGCTTATACCGCTCGACAAATGGATAGAAATGACTGCGTCGTATGTGTCTGTTAACGACTCGAACAGTTCAATGAATTTACCAATTGGTGGCTGTGATGTCTTTGGTAACGGTCCATCACCACGTACATTATCGTAAAAATCGGTTGAACGAATATCAATTTCTTCATCATACATAACGCCGTTAAGTGCCACTGCTAGTGGAATCATATGAATATCCAATTCTTCCATTAAAGCGACTGGTAAATAAGCCGTGCTATCCGTAACAATTGCTATTTTCAATGTCAGATCAGCTCCTCCCCCCATTCTACCTAAATCGAAGTGAAATGGGAATGTGTAAATGAACTGACTCCGAAAAAGCAAAAATCGTCCACCCCATTACAATAGGAATAGACGATACTCTTTTAGTGCCGCAAACTTTGTGTCCAACGATGTGCTTCTAACGTACACCTGCTGAGTTCAGCTTGTGTTATTCCCATTTCGGTAACCAGTTGCTCGATACGTTGCCAGTCAAAGCATTCAACGGCTTCGGCAAGTTGAAGGTATGGGGTGATTTCTGTCCGCTTCCCTCTAACTGTAAGCGCCACTTCGTCAGATAATGGAATGAGTTGTAAGATTGCATCCCAGTCCCGCTTCATAATGACGTCAATCAGTGAAAACATGCCCGCAAAGAAATACTCTTCGGGTTTTTTCTTGCCGTCATGTTTCGCGAGGAGTTCACACATTTTGGCCCGTGTTAACGAGTAGTCAGCAAGTGCTTGTGTACGACCATTTCCCGGCCCTTCCCCTATCTCACGCAAAGCAAGGACTTGTATCCATCTCTTGGTTTCACGCAGGCCAATTAGAACAATGGCTTGTTTGATGGAACTAATCCGTTTTGGCACCCCGAATGCCAGGGTATTAATCAGCCTCAGCAATTTATAGGACAGTGAGATGTCGTGCATGATGAGCTCCGTGACTTCATCGATATTTGGGGGTTCTGTATGAAGACGCTCGATAATTTGAAAATGAAGACTAACATTCGATGGGATTTCGATTCCCGTGACAATTTCCGGTTTGGAGAAGAAATAACCTTGAAATAATTTGTAGCCAGATGCTATCGCCGCCTTGAATTGTTCTTCTGTTTCAATTTTTTCTGCAAGCATCACGATAGCGGGGTACTGTTTGGCAAATTTCTCAATTTCTAAACGCTCCGCTGGCGTTGTATCTAAGTAATCAACCTTGATGAAATCAACAATTTTGAACAGATCACTATGTACGCTGTATTGTTCCTGCAAGATAAAATCATCTAATGCTATTTTAAAGCCCATCCCTTTCAACAGCCGCAATTTAGTCAGGAGTGAGGGGGTAATCTCAACGTTTTCCAACACTTCAATGACGACTTTTTCAGGGTCAAGGTTTGCAAAAATGTCTTGGGTAAGTAATTCGCCTGTAAAATTGATAAATGATATAGTATTCCCCACTACCTTCTCGCTTCCTATTGTTAGGAAAGTATTAACGAGTAAGCCAATTGTCGCTTGTTCAGGGTTCACGTTCGGGAAAAAGTTCTTATGGCTGTTTCTATATAACAATTCATAGCCATAGATGTCGCCATTTCGGTCCAATATTGGCTGTCTGCCAACGAATATATTTGTATCGTTCATTCATACGCACCTCATTTCTTGTAGTATAGCAAAAAAACGATATTTTACCACTATAATTAATAAAAGATACTATATGAATCAATTTCATATCTTTGAGCCCTTGCGGCTCTAAGTATAAAACGGCAAGAAAATAGAGCACCTCCCCAAATCCTGTATAATGAGAGTTCTGACAC
>NZ_JADPRX010000058.1:0-6881 GCF_017347125.1 Sporosarcina sp. E16_3 | reverse complement strand
TTTTTCGATGAGCTGCATATGAAGAGCAAGCCCCATTTTCATATCCATCGTACCGCGACCAAACAAGTAATTTCCTGTCTCAAGGTCAATACGTGCAGCTTCCGGTAAATCTTTCTTATGTTTAGGCTCAAAAAGCTTTTTCGTCAGTTCTTCTGGATGAAAAGCAAGAGGTTCTAATACACCATATTCTTCTGTCCAAACCGTATCAAAATGGCTCATAAGCACAATTGTTTCCGTTGCCTCCGGGTGCTTGTATAAAGCGGTGACTGCGTGACGACCAAGTCCTGCATCGTGCAGTTCTAACCTATCCGGATTGTCCTTAAAATAAGCTAACTCTTTTAATTTCGCCTTTAACTTGGGAGCAAATGCACACTCCCCATCTGTTAACGTACGGCTATCCCAGCTAACGAGTTCACATAACAGCGCTCGAAGTGTAGAGGGTGTGCCCCATAAATAATTTTCCATTAAATAACCCTCCCCTATAATTAAAGAACCGATAATTCTAGTAAAAACTTCTCTAAACGATCCATTCCTTTTTCAAGGACAGGCATTGCATATGCATAGGAAATACGAAGATATCCTTCTCCATATTCACTAAAAGCACTTCCAGGAACAGCAGCAACTCCGCCCTCCTCAAGTAATCTTGTGGCAAATAAATAAGAATCCATGCCATATTTTTTGATTGAAGGAAAGATATAAAATGCGCCATTCGGCTTAACGACATCAAGCCCCATTTTCATTAACCTGTCATAAACAAAGTCACGTCTTTTAACGTATTCCAAGTTCATTTCAGCAGGAATATGTCGGCATTCGTTTAACGCTACAATTCCCGCATGCTGACTAGGAACCGACGCACAGACCGAATTATATAAATGAACTTTCAAAACGTGTTCCATAAAGTTAGCCGGACCTAGAACATAACCGATTCTCCATCCTGTCATTGAATGTGACTTAGACAGACCGTGGATTAGAAAGAGGCGGTCTCTTAAAACTTCATATTGTGCAAAGGATACATGGTTTCCCGAAAATGTATTTTCACTGTAAATTTCATCCGATAATATAAACACATTGTGTTTTTCAAGAACCAATACCAATTTATCCATCTGTTCTTTTTCAATTGTCACACCCGTCGGATTGGAAGGGAAATTGAAAAGAATCGCTTTCGTTTTTGGTGTTATGAGTGATTCTAATCGCTCCGGTGAAGGCTGAAATGCTGTATCTGTCGTGTCAAGATACACAACCTTAGCACCACATAATTCGATAATCGGCTCATATCCGAGATAGAGCGGTGTTGGCAGAATAACTTCATCACCAGGCGACAAAATTGTACGAAAAGCTGAGTCAATTGCTTCGCTAGCACCATTCGTAATAACAATTTCATTTTCCGGATTATAGAAAAATCCGTATTTATCTTTAAAAAAAGATGATACAGCTTGTCTTAATTCAATTAAACCCGCGTTATGGGAATACCCAGTCTCATTATTTTCTATGGCCCTTATCCCTGCATTTTTTACTGCCTCAGGCGTCGGGAAATCCGGCTGACCAATTGTCAAATTGACGGCATTTGGAAAGTCGACCAGCCTATTTGAGAACTGTCTTATGCCGGGAACGGGTATCATTTCTACTTTTTCATTAATTGTCAGCTTCATTTTATTCACCTTTCAATAATCAATGTTATTAATTCCCAAGGAGATTTGGCAACCATAAGGAAAGTGCAGGTATATATGTGATTACGAGTAAACAGATAATCATTGAAAGAAGGAACGGGAGTACAGATACGACGATTTTTTCAAACTTCACATTCCCAACACTTGAAGCGACAAATAGATTGACACCTAACGGCGGTGTAATGAACCCAATGGCTAAGTTGGCAACTAATATAACACCAAAGTGGACTGGATCTACCCCGACCACTACAACAATTGGCAAAAGAATAGGCGTTAAAATAACAAGTGCCGAAATCGTATCAATAAACATCCCCACAACTAATAGTAACAAGTTTATGGTAAGCAAAATGACAAAAGGATTGCTAGAGAAGTCCGTTAAGAATGCCGCTATTTGATTTGGAATCTGTTCAAGCGTCATAAAGTATGCAAATGATACGGATAAACCGATAATAATCATGGTGGTGGCATTAATAACGACTGCCTCACGGAATGACTGGAAAGAATTCTCCCATGAAAGTTCTTTATAGACGAACTTCCCAACAATAAATGCATAAACAACGGCAACTACGGCTGCTTCTGTCGGCGAAAAAATACCGCCGTAAATCCCACCTAAAATGATAACTGGTATAAGCAAAGCCCATTTAGCTTCATAGGTAGCTTTCAATACATCGCTGAATTTAAATACTTCATGTGCGGCAGGCTTGTAACCCCGTTTGTTAGAGATGATATAAGCGGTAATCATTAATCCGACCCCAATTAGAATGCCTGGTATGATACCAGCAAGGAACATGTTACCAACTGATACACCACCAATAACACCATATAAAACGAATGGAATACTTGGTGGAATGATGACACCGATGGACCCCGCTGATGCTGCGATTGCTGCAGCAAAACCGCCATCATATTTACGAGCCACCATAGCTGGAATCATGAAGCCACCAATAGCCGCAACTGTCGCTGGACCAGATCCCGAAATAGCAGCGAAAAACATACAGGCAACGATTGTTACCATTGATAATCCACCTGTCATCCATCCGACCATCGTTGTCGCAAGGTCTAGAAGACGTTTTGAAACTCCACCTTTCCCCATTAAGAGACCCGCGAGCATAAAGAACGGTATGGCCAGTAGTGGGAATGAATCTAAAGACGTAAACGCTTTTTGTGTAATAATCGCAAGCGGGAGATCAGATCCGAAGTAGATTGCAACTAACGCCGATACACCTAGGGAAATCGCAATTGGAACACCAATCAGTAGACAAACGAACAATGTTCCGAACAATAAAGCGATTGTCATACTATGATCTCCTCACTTTCCGGCTTATCATAATTACCGCGCCAAACTTCAATCATCTGCTCGATAAGTCGAATGGCCATACCCCCGCCACCAAGTGGAATTGCAATGAAAGGAATCCACATTGGAATTTGAAGAGCAGGTGACACTTGACCATTTTGCAGGCTTGCCAACACAAGTTGCGTCCCGAATATTGCCAAAAATAATGCGATAGCAAACCAAATGATAATACTTACTGATTCAAGTATTTTTCTAAATAGTCCATTGAACCGTTCAATGAAAGCACCGACTCGTATATGCTGTCGATGTTTCACAGCATAACTCGCGCCAATCCAAACTTGGAAAATATGTATGTAACGAGCCATTTCTTCCGTCCAGCTTGGTGCAGAACCAAAAACATAACGACCTACAACTTGACCGAATATTAAAATGACCATTACGACTAACGTTAGTACGAGGATACTTTCTTCAAATCGTTTGAATTTATTTCTCATACGGTCAGCTTCCTTTCAAAAAGGAAGAACCAAGGAATTCCCCTTGATTCTTTTCTTTATTAATTGTTTGCAGCTTTTGCTTTTTCTACGAGATCTTCACCGATTTCAGATGTATATTTTTCATATACAACTTTTGCTGCTTCGCGGAACGCGTCTTTTTGTTCACTTGTAAGTTCGTTAACTTTCATTCCATTCTCTTTTAACTTTTCAAGGAAAGAAACGTCTTGCTCCTGTGCAATTACACGTTGCTCAGTACGATATTCTTCTGATGCTTCTACAACAAGGCTTTGCAAGTCTTCCGGCAATTTGTTATAGAAGTCATTGTTCATAAGTAATATAGTAGCTGCGTATACATGTCCACTTAGCGTCAAGTAATTTTGCACTTCATAGAATTTATTTGTGTAATAAAGTGAGATAGGTGCTTCCATAGCATCATATGATCCTTGTTGCAGTGCCGTGTAAAGTTCACCGAAAGAAAACGGGGATGCGTTTGCACCAAATGCTTTAAAGGTATCCGTGTGGAGAGGGTTTTCTAAAGTTCTATACTTCAAGCCTTTCAAATCATTTGGTGAAGTAATAGGTCCTTTGTTATTTGACATGTGGCGAAAACCGTTTTCAGCAAATACAAGCCCTTTTAAACTGTTCTTTTCAAGTTCTTTTAATAGGCTTTCTCCTAGCTCTCCATCAAGCGCTTTGTATGCCGCTTTGTGATCATCGAAAATGAAAGGAAGGTCAAAAACCATGAAGTTTTTATTGAATGATGCAAGTGGTGCCACTGCCGGAATTGTCATTTCCACGTTTCCGAGCTGTACTGCTTCAATCGCTTCCCTGTCCGATCCAAAGAGTTGACCGTTAGGATAGATTTCTACCTTAAGGCGACCATTAGATTCTTTTTCAAGCTTTTCTTTGAAGGTCACCGCTGCCACGTGTGAAGACTGCTCTTCAGCTACTAAATGAGCGATTCGAATTGTAAACACTTCTTGATCATTACCATCTTCCTTGCTTTTTCCACTAGTAGACGGACGTCCACATGCTGCTAATACTAAAACTGTAATCGAAAGTAATACAAGTAATTTCTTCATTTTTCGTCCTCCTCTTTAAAGTAATTTAAAAATCTTTTTTCCACTTTATTTAAATGTTCCGCCATTTCTTTCATTGCTAGGTCCAAGTCTTGATTTTTAATCGCAGCAGTAATTCGTTCATGTTCTTCGTATGCTTCTATAGCGCTCATATGGACAGTATTTGATAATACAAGGAATGCTCGATTTATACCGGTGTTCATTTGATGAATCAAATGTTTAATTTTCTCATTTTCATTTTGCGAAGCTAGAATGAGATGAAACTTACGGTCATAATCAATAAATTCTTGAAAATCATCATTTGAAATCGCTTTCATTTGTTCTTGCAAGTTGTCCTCTAATTCACTTATGAAAAACGCATCACTATTGAAAATAATTTTTTCGATATTATAAACTTCTAGCACGCACCGCAATTCCATAAATTCCAATGAATCTTCTTTCGTAAAAGTGGCAACGGTTGCTGGCTTTCCTTTGTTTAAATTGATAAGCCCTTCCATTGCGAGTTTTCGTATAGCCTCTCGTAAAGGTGTACGACTAACCCCTAAATCACTAGCTAATTTCTCTTCCGTCAGCTCTGTTTTAGGTGCAAGTTTGCCTGAAATAATAGCTTTTTTTAATAATGAATAGGCTTGCTCTGCCAATGAGGCTCTTACAATAACTTTCTCCATTCGATAACCCCCCTTTTTTCCCTTCCAACAATCCTCCTGTCGCATGAATGTATACTGTATACAACAACAATATATTAAGTTAAGATACTTGTAAATAGGAACTTTCCAAATAATTAGTTAGGAGTTGAAGTATTTGTTTATTAATGAACTCAAAACACGTCTAGGAGCCGATAAAGTTAGTCAAAGTGAGGCAGAATTGTTTCGCCATAGTAAAGATGAATCAGCGCATCCCCCCATCGAACCGGAAGTCGTCTGCTTTCCGGAAAACACCGCAGACATTGTTACCATTATCAGCGTTGCTGATAAATTTGGTATTAGCGTAACTCCATATGGCGCTGGATCAGGGCTTGAAGGTCAGATAATCCCGATGAAAAGGGGCATTTCAATCGATTTTGAACGGATGAATAAAGTTGTCGAATTCTCCCCCGAAGATTTGACCATTACGATTCAACCTGGAATCACCCGCTTGCAACTGAATGACCTTACAAATCGGCAAGGGCTTCAATTCCCTATCGATCCCGGTGCAGATGCAACAATTGGAGGAATGGTTGCAACAAATGCAAGCGGAACGACAGCTGTGAAATATGGTTCTATGCGGGATCAGGTGTTGAACCTCGAAATCGTATTGGCGAGCGGCAAAGTGATTCGAACAGGAACAAAAGCCAAAAAGTCATCATCCGGTTATCATTTGTCTGGACTGTTTGCAGGCTCTGAAGGAACGCTTGGCATCATCACTGAAATTACATTGCGACTTCACGGTATTCCAGAACATGTTATTGCGGCACGATGCACATTCGATGACATCAGCACTTGCGCAGAAGCTGCAACCCTGATTTTACAAAGCGGCATCCCCGTATTGCGCATGGAACTTATCGATGATAAAAGCATTGCAACAATCAATGCTTACGGGGACTACCATATACCCGTAGCCCACTCGCTCTTTTTTGAATTTGCAGGAACCAAATCCGGAACTGAAGAAGAAGCTGCTACTGCCGAAGAACTTATGCGGGAACTTGGATGTAATCATTGGGAAACGGCAGACACTTCGAAAGAACGTGCGCTACTTTGGAAAGCACGCCATGAACTTGCCTATGCCTATAGTCATACGGAAGGGGTGGTTGTTACTGGTGGGGATGTCTGCGTCCCAATTTCAAAGTTGCCTGAAATGGTTAATTTAGCACGTGAATTAGTTGAAGAAAGTGGATTGAAAAGCGGTATTTTCGGACATGTCGGCGATGGTAATTTCCACACAATTATCGCTTTCGACCCGAACAAGCCGGAAGAAAGGAAAAGGGCGGAATATACAAATGAAGCACTTGCCATGCGTGCCATCGAAGTTGGAGGCAGTTGTACAGGTGAACATGGTGTAGGGTTAGGTAAACGTAAGTTTCAGCATGCCGAACACGGAGAGGCCCTCGAGGTAATGAAGCAGATGAAACAGATGTTAGATCCAAAAAACTTACTGAATCCGGGTAAGATTTTCCTGTAAATGATAGGGGAGTCTTATTGTTTCATTGAATATAAAAGGATACCTGTGCATTAATGGGCAGGTGTCCATCTAATATAACCTCAAAATTATTTGAATCAATTTCATATCTCTGAGCCCTTGCGGCTCTAAGTATAAAACGGCAAGAAAATAGAGCACCTCCCCAAATCCTGTATAATGAGAGTTCTGACAC
>NZ_JADPRX010000057.1:0-6958 GCF_017347125.1 Sporosarcina sp. E16_3 | reverse complement strand
CAGGGTGAGGAAGCCAAAAGGCAACCGTTTCCTATAGGAAATCCAACAGACTCTCCAGCAGTCCGGATCAACTGGAAATTCTATCGGAAAGAGCTCTTACTACTAATATACGAGGAGAGATATCATGATTCAGACAGATTTAGATCTTAAAGTGAAGTTTTTACGTGCGTTCGGAGATAAAACAAGGGTACAAATATTAGAATGCATCAAATATGAGGAAAAGACTGTATCACAAATTGTTGAAAGTATAGAAGGAAATCAGTCAAATATTTCGCAGCACTTAGCCTGTCTTAGAGGTTGTGGGATCATTGTAGGAAGGCCCGAAGGAAAATACGTCTACTACGGGTTGCGAAATCAGCAAATTAAAGAGTTGTTAGACACATTTGATAATGTACTTAATCAAATTGAAGACAATGTTGCTTGTTGTGATAATCATATAAGTTAGGAAGTGCTGAATATGGATGAAAAATGCTGTTCGACCAAAGCAGCCTCCCAAAAAATAGTGGAACAAACAACCTGCTGCAGTAGCAACCAAGCAACTCAAATTGAAACAAAGCAGGGTGATATGACAAATTGTTGTAGCAGTAACACTATAGATAAAGTAGTCGAAGATGAATGTTGTAACAAAAATTCGATGATTATGGAGGAAAACACTAAAGTAGAGGCTTGCTGCGGCGGTAAAGAACTTGATAAAATTTCGATTGTTTCAGTCGATTGTTGCACTAATACAAAAGAAATTCTACATCCGATGAAATTGAATAAAGGATTAAAAGAGGAATTTCGAGTTTATGGAATGGATTGTCCAGCCTGTGCGGTAACGATCGAAAAAAGTTTAATCAGCCAAAAAAATATCAATGAAGTGAACGTCAACTATAGTACAGGAAAAATGCAGGTTAGTTCGACTGATGAACTTGAATTTGAATTCATCCAAAAACAAATAAAAAAACTTGGTTTTGAAGTTGAACCTATTAAAGTTAATAACAACCTGAAGACTTATTTTATTGAAGGCATGGATTGTGGATCTTGTGCCTTAACAATTGAAAACCACCTAAATAATATTTCTACTGTCAAACATGTCCAGGTGAATTTTTCAACGGGCAAAATGAAAATTGAACATGAAAATAGCCCAGAAGAAATTATGAACGAAGTAGCTAAAGCTGGATTTAAAGCGTCACTCATCACTAACAATAAGCTGACGCCTTCCTCCACACGTTCTAGTAATCAGAATGGGACTGTCATTTTTTCAGGTATATTAATTGCGCTAGGGTTCATCGGATCTTACACGGGGATTTCACCTTATCTAACGATAACTATGTATGCAGTTGCAATGATTATAAGCGGATATAAACCTGTAAAAAGTGCCTATTATGCAATTAGAAGCCGCTCATTAGATATGAACGTACTCATGTCAGCTGCTGCAATCGGAGCTGCGTTTCTAGGCGAGTGGCTTGAAGGTGCCACTGTTGTTTGGCTATTTTCATTAGGTCTAAATTTGCAAAATCGTGCCATCGAAAAAACACGAAAATCGATTCGTGGGCTAATGGAGTTAACCCCACCGGAAGCTTGGGTTAAAATTGGAAACGAATTAATCAAAAAGCCTGTTGAAGATGTATTAATTAATGACGTGATTGTAGTGAAGCCCGGAGATAGAATCCCTTTAGATGGGGATGTAATAGAAGGCGAATCCAGTGTCAATCAAGCGGCTATAACAGGAGAATCCATCCCCGTTGATAAAGTAAAGGGTAGTTTCGTGTATGCCGGTTCCATAAATGAACACGGATCGCTGAGCGTTAAAGTGACAAAACTAATAGAGGATACAACTATTTCAAAAATCATTCATTTAGTTGAAGAAGCCCAAGAGAAAAAGGCTCCTACGGAAGCTTTTATAGATAAGTTCGCTCGAGTTTATACACCTGTTGTATTCATACTTGCCCTTTTGGTGATAATCATTCCCCCATTACTTGCCTTTGGTACTTGGGAGGAATGGATTTATAAAGGATTAATGCTGTTAGTGATTGCCTGTCCTTGTGCACTTGTTATATCAACTCCAGTCGCAATTGTTACGGCCCTAGGAAATGCTGCTAAAAATGGTGTTCTTATCAAAGGTGGAACATTCTTAGAGAATGCTGGCTCTATAAATGCCATTGCCTTTGACAAAACTGGAACACTTACTGAAGGAAAACCAAAAGTTACTGATGTGCTAGTCTTTAATGATTCAGAAGAAAACATGTTATCTATCGCTCGAACTTTAGAGGAATATTCTACACACCCAATTGCTAAAACAATAGTGAATTACGCGAAAGCTAAAAGCATTCACGCGAAGAGCGGTGCACAGTTTAAGAACCGTGCGGGAAAAGGAATTCAAGCGAAAATCGGTAATGTACCCTACTTTGCTGGAAACTTAAAACTATTTGAAGAGGTCGGCACCCCTATCACTAACCACCTAGAACAAATTCTAAGCCTGCAAAATGAAGGGAAAACCATTGTCATCATAGGGACAGTTGAAAACATTTTAGGAATAATTTGTGTTTCAGACACGATTCGAAAAACAACTAAAGTGGCAATCGCAAATTTAGAAAAAATAGGCGTGAAGCAAATTATAATGCTTACAGGTGATAATGAAGGGACAGCCAAAGCAATCGCTTTCGAAGCTGGCGTGAACCGATATTTCTCTGAACTATTACCGGAAGAAAAAGTAGATGCAATAAAACAATTGCAAGAAGAAGGATATCGAGTAGCCATGGTTGGCGATGGAATAAACGATGCCCCTGCACTAGCTACTGCAAACCTTGGGATAGCGATGGGCGGTGCTGGCACAGATACTGCAATGGAGACTGCAGATATCGTATTAATGGCTGACAACTTAGATAAACTGCCACATACAATTAAGCTAAGTAGAAAAGCAATATCTATTATCAAACAAAACATTTGGTTCTCTATAATAGTAAAAATAGTAGCTTTACTATTAATTTTTCCTGGCTGGCTAACGCTATGGGTTGCTGTATTAAGTGACGCTGGAGCCGCACTGATTGTCATTTTAAATTCACTTCGTCTATTAAAGGTCAAAGGTTAGTAACTTTATTATCTTTGACGAAATGGATGTCACGTAAATTGGCTTGTGTGTTCTCTTCACACATGCTAATTAGAATAATATAGTGTCGAAAAGCACCTAAAGTCTTTGGGTGCTTTTTGTGTTATGTAGTTGAAGTGCAAATAATAGCTGATATGGTGATATTATTGACTAGTAGACAACCGTAAAATAGAGAACCTTACAACATCGAGTTCCGAGGACCAGCGTATAAATTAATTCGGAATTCAATAAGAACCAGGCTCCCTTCACTTAATGCCTGCTTATCTAATATGTTTATTTAGGTGTGTGAATTGGTTATCTTTGTGTGACATACAGCGTACCTCAACTTTTTGGGATGCTCTGATTCAAGTTATTCAATACTTTTCCTTTTGATAAATAGCTGAATGCGTTCTATGTCTTCTTTAGTAAGGTTTTCAACTTTCTCGATTGATTGCAACAAGTTCTAATGGATGTTTTTTTACATAAGCCCATTTGTTTTCTGAACGTAAAAATCGTACTGTATAATCTATCACAAATATTATCCAGATAATACGATCGTACAATACAATTTGTTCGTTCTCTAAAAAAGCGAAAAGTAATGAAACGATAACAAGAATTAACATAAGAATTTCATATGTAATTGTAATCTTTTTCATATAATCGACCACCTAGATTCAATAATTTTATATCCTACCATTATACAGTTAAACACCATTTTATTTCCCATGAAAAAACACCTCGAATTGAGGTGCTAGTTAAGGTTATATTTGGCTGACAAATCGGAATTTGGTGATCCGAAACTGAATGGCTCAACATGTGATGAACCGATTTTTATATTATATTTCAAAGGTTTATCTCTTTCTGCTGAGTCCCAGGTTCCCAGTTGACTCATAATTCAATAGGATCCTAGCACCCTACACTAAACTTCATGACGTTCAGAGGGTTTGTCGGAATGACACTTGACTGGTTTTGGTTACGCCCCTCCTCCAGCCGCCCCACCAGCAGCAGACTGGGCTGCTTTTGCATAGTCAATTGCCACAACGAGCGCCACGAGAAGTGTTTCCATTTCATCCTCTAGAATTTCCAACTGGTAGCTATCACCCCATGTGAACCACTTCTTGCTGACAGCCCCAATCAGTTCCCCGTGTTGGTACACTTCGAAATCCATATCCCACCAATTCCCCTGTACTTCAATCCCTGCCGCGTCAATTGAATACCGTGCTTTCAGAAAAGAAAATTCCTTTTTTATCATTACCGTTTCTTGCCCGTGCACTTCGACAAAAAAAGTCGGTAGGAAACTAAACGTCTTTTTCGTGATCATCGCAACTTCTTGTAAAGCCGCATCCATAATCGAAAATGTCTTTGGCATTTTCATGAAGCTTCCTTCTACGAAATACACTTCATTCTCTTCTGTATCCTTCACCGAAAACTTGCCGCTTAGACTAAATACCTTTTGTTTGATATACAACTGTCTCATTGAATCCCTCCTCGTACTAAAAGACCCTTTTCAGTTAAACCCGTTATCTCTAATACGTATCGAATGACAAAACGTTTCACTTTTACTATAGATAATAATCTAAATTTTTAGTCTTGTTACCACACTCAGGCCCGCATCCGCGCCAACACCCGCTCCCCCGCCCTGGCATGTCCTAAATAATACGGATAAGCGACCACTTTGTTGCGGTGGAAGTATAATATATCCGCAGCATCCGTTTCATCGAAATGAAAAAGCTTCGGCATTAAATGGGAGGCATTCGTCAATCTTTTTGGTTTCTCTCGGAACATATCCTGGTGGAGTGCATGGGCTTCCAAAACATTTTCACTATAATAAAATGCGAATCGATCTGGCATTGTTGTTTCGGCAACGTACAGCTTAATCTTGCCAATACGTAACTGATTTCGTGCAACCATTTTCGAAATCGCCTCGTCGTCATAGTCGATGGCATCCAGTCGATCAGAATCTTCCTCCACTGTTACTAACCCCTCGGCAATTGCCCAAAAAATCCGATGTGCCAAGTGCACCATGTCCATTTCAATCGCCAACAGAAATACTTCTTGTACAGATACCATATTCACGCCATCCTTTCACTTTCGTCTACGCTTCAGACGCCCTATGCTTTTGTTCTGACCAATCGATATTATGGAGAATGCCCGTTTCTTTCACATAACGTACAGTTGTTGTTCCTATGGGGCCATTGCGATGTTTTAATATATTTATTTCTAACAGGCCCGGCTTGTCCGTTTCTTTGTTGTAGTAATCGTCACGGTATAAAAAGCCAATTACATCCGCATCTTGTTCAATATTGCCCGAGTCGCGTAAATCGCTCATGACAGGGCGTTTGTTATCACGGACTTCGACACCACGGTTTAGCTGGGATAGACAAACGACGGGACAGTCAAATTCTTTTGCCATTTGCTTTAAATCATTGCTAATTTGCCCTACGACTTCAGTGCGGTTATAGCTCGGGGAGTCGCCACGGATAATTTGCAAATAATCGACGAAAATAATCGGTTTTCGCTTCGGCTCCGTATGTATCATTTTTCTCGCCGCGGCACGCATTTGAGACACTGTCAGTCCGGCTCGGTCATCAATATGAATATTCGCTTCGTCCAATCTAGCGAGGGTTGGGAGCCAATTCGATTTTTGCTTGTCTGTGAAATTCGTGTAAGGATTTCGCATACGCAGTCGGTTATAGCCGCCCGTTATCGCGATGAACCGGTCAATCATCGACGTTCTGCTCATCTCTAGCGAAAAAATAATCGGCTTATACCCCGCTAATCCTGCATGGAGCGCGAAATGGTTCAATGTATCAGTCTTTCCCATCGACGGTCTGGCAGCGATGACAATCAATTCGGCAGGTTGGAAACCGTCCAGCAATTTGTCCACGTCATGCAATCCAGTCGGCACGCCAGGTACATGCTGCATTTCTTCATAAGGCCTTTCGCCCATCCGTACCAAATCCATTTTAATGCTCGCACCCTGTCCTGCGCTGCCTTCTTTTTCTAACTCCTCAAACGCTTGTTGAATCGACCCAATTTCCCAATCCCCCTCTTTTGCCTGTATAAGGATCTTGTTTTTTCCACGGTTTTTCCACGCCTCGCGCATCATGTCAACATAGCGGTCAAACTTCGTAGGGCTCGCAAAATGCGCCAGTTCAGCCAAGTAATTTGCGCCGCCCAGTTCCACGGGCTCCATCATCGTCAGTAGCGTCACAAAGTCGACGGGACGTTTTTTTGCCAGTAACGCCTGCATGCACCCAAATATATTTTTGTGAATTTGACTGATGAAAAAATCTTTTTTAACATCACTATCAACGATTAAATAATTCTCCGAGAGCATCGTTCCTAACACACTTTTTTCAATCTGCTCATGACGATCCATCCGTTACGCCTCCCCTTTGCTAAAGTCTAATTCGAATGGCTTTGGCGGACTGCTCTCTGGCAAGTCACTGACCCTCGATTCTTCCAAATAGTTTTCAAAATTCGTCGCATTGAATAACGTGGAAGGGCGTAAATATTTTTGCCAATGTGGATCCTCCAGCCATTCCTTCGCTTTCATGTCAATGACCTTTTTGCAATCCGCCACTGTGTATCCATAACTGAAACGCCCTTTCACCAATCGTGCAGTCACCTTCGAAGACGCTTTAAATTGCTTGTTCGCTTTAGCATTCAAATAATCAATGACAGACACAACGTCGAGATCGTTCTCGACAGTTCCTTTTTTAATACTCTTATACTCTTTGGTTATTGCTAGGGGCATTTTGCCCTCTGTAGAGGGGGCAATTTGCACTTCCTCTTGGAAAGATTTTGCGGTCGTCGATGGAGCATCTTGCCCCCCCTGACAGTGCAGAATTGTATAATCAATGCGGTACCATTTTGTCTTGTCCA
>NZ_JADPRX010000056.1:0-7785 GCF_017347125.1 Sporosarcina sp. E16_3 | reverse complement strand
TTCCTCATTCCTATCTTCCGTTGTAAAGTTAAGATTTATGTTAAATCCCCTGTATTTTCATGCCGAAGGCATTTATCACAGAACTTGTCGCGCTGGCCCGATTGTTGAACACGAGTTAAACATCACTGTTCAACTAACCTGCCGCGTTAGTTGAAGAAGGCAATGAATAATGGAATGGGAATCAAATACAAGCGGTACACTAAGTTGATTATAATTCCGTTCATCTAGAAATTTTAACGCCCTTCTAATTCCAGGGAATTTGTCCCCTCTCAATTAATTTTCAAAGAAAGTTGGAAGCCCTACTTCTCTTAAAAGGTCATTAAAGTTATATTGATGTTTTACTTCAAGTCCCGATAACAATTGTCTAAGAACAATGAACAATTGCTTATCAACCGGACTAAAAATATATTCAAAACGCTTTTCATTATCTAACTGGATTAAAAAAGATACAATTACGCTATATAAAAAGGGAAACTCTTTTTTGATGGCTTCTCTATTGTCTATAAACGATCTAACGTAATCCTCGAAATAATAAATCTTCTCTTTATACGAAAGGAACCACTTTTCTTTTTTTCGTTCTTCAATGGGGCGAAAGATAATGGCTGAACCCCCATACCAATTACCAAGACCAGCAGCAAAAACAAGAAGTGAATACTTTCTTACTTCAAAATCTGGATGTGAAAAGTATTTATAATACTCATCATAATTATCTACATCCCAATTTTTTGCTGTATCAAAAAATCCAATTTCGATTCCTTCCAAAATACTTTTTGCCTTGTCAACTAACCTTTTTGTCATCTAGTATTCCTCATTCCTTGAATCGTCACTTGAATAAGCCCACTATAATACCTACTACGATTGACTTCCATTTATTCTTGCCTATTCAACTAATCTGCTGCGTTAGTTGAATAAGAACAACGATGTTTGTTAAACAACCGCGCCCAATAAATGAAGATGACTTTATTTCCGAATAAGAATTAGCATCTTATATTTTATTAAGTTGTTGGGATATTATTTTGGAATTTCAAGGTCGAAATATTTTCCAGTATCAGAAGAACATTTAGGTAAGTAGTATTTAATTCCCTTTTCATTTTTTTCACTTTCTTGGATTCGCTACATGAAATAAATCAGCAAACCTTCTAATTGATCGCTGAACAATCTTGCATGCGCCTTTCAAAACAGGTTAACATAACACCAGTTCACGGAATTAGTTAACTCCATTACCTAATAAGAAAAGCTACTCTGTATAGGCAGCCGATTGTTCACTAAAACGCCCTTTTGTCGAATTGCCACTTCTCCCCAACCTATATTTCTCCTCCGAATACCGCAAATAGGAATACAACATATAAAACACCCAATGCAATGGAAATTAATGCAATATATTTAATACACCCTTTTTCCTTCTTTAAAAAAGCGATAATTCCAAGTGTTACACCTGTTAAATAGATAGCAAAACCAACGGGTATGGCTACCATAGACCACTTTCCAATGTTATATTGACAGGAGGAAAAATCATATAAGCAATAAAAATCCCAACGACAATTAGAATGATGGAGTACTTACTATACTTACTTTCCACTTCTCCAATCCCCCTTAGTGAACTAATATGGCCCAATTGTTGTGCAGACGAAGCTTCACTAAAGCAACCCGATTGTTTAAAGATATAAAACACCTTAGTTCCTTGGATTTTTAAGTTTTTCACCTGTGATGATTTCAAATACAATTGTAGAAGAATCTGCAGACAAAGATCCATAATTTGATTGTCCTTCAATTGAAAGTCCTAATCTATCATTATTTTTATTTATCCAAACGTCATGTTTATATGAATTCCAAGAGAATCGATAGTCTGGTGGCCTTATATCCATTTTAACATTCTCTTGCCAGTCTGCATTTCCCAAAGTCCTTATAAGCTCATCAACTTCATCGATATCTGTTATTTCATTTACTGTTTCGTAATCTCCGTTATGGTTTCTTTGTTTAACAATTATCGGATTACCATCCCACGAATTGCCATAAACTTGCTGTTTTGTTGAATCATCTTTTTTGCCATTACTATTTACTGCATCCTGACTACACCCAACTAAAACAAGTCCCATTACGGCAAATAGAATAATGAGTCCCTTCATTACATCCCCTCACCTCGTTTATATAGACGCTAATAGTTGGAAAAGGTTATAAATCCTTCCACATTTAATCAGCTAACCTTAATTCTATATATCTTACTAAATTTAATAGGTCTTCCCCTCAAGATAAACGCTATCCTTTATTCCTCTAAATGGCCCGATTATTGAATAGCTATACTTAAAATTATTTGAAAAATCGTTGCAACGACTATTATCCACTTGATTTCTATTCGTATAAATGAATTATATGAACTACGTTTTTTTCTAACTGCCATATCTTGGGCAACTTTTAAATTGATCGGTAAAAAGTATAAAGAAAAAATTATAGCCCCCGAAAGTGAAACACATAAATTAATAAGGAATTGATTAGTTGTTAGACTTGCCACCGCACTACCAATGATAAAAGCTGGGATACCCACCCAAATAAATAGGGTTAGAACTAACAAAACCGATGCAATTATGACTAGCATAAAATTTCTCTTAAGCACATTTAAATAACTATTACAGTAATAACTCACGTTACACCTCCTTGTAACTCATTCAGTAAGTTGGCCCAATTCGTGAAAGAAGGGCATTTATGAAATAAATTCTAACGGCCCTAAGAGTGATGTTTCTTCAACTTTCGTTGTAAATATTCTTCCGAATTCCCTTTAGGTATGCTGAGGCTTTCCCAATTATCATCTTTTAATTGCTTTCCAATATAAACGATTTGACCAACATGGTAAGCATAGTGAGCCATTTGTCTTTCAATTGCTTCTAGCACCGTATGGTCCTCACCCCGAATGGTTATATTTTTTAATAAATCCTGACATTCCAATTCACCCAATGTGTCAAGAAGCGTCTTCCAACCCTTTTCCCAAATAGTTATCATTTCCTGTTTCGAGGAGATATCATCTTCAAATTCCTGGTCACGATTCCTGGAAATTTTTTCACCATCTGATGTCAAAAAATCAGACCACCTAGATATCATATTTCCGCCTAAATGTTTTGCAATTATGGCAACGCTATTTGATGCTTCGTTTAACTTCCAGTGTAAGTCCTCCTCTAGTAGTTGATTTATCGTTTTATCTCCAAGGCTTTTAACACTATTAAATCTTTCTTTCACAACTTTCAAGTATTCACTTCCAATACTCATGAAAATCCCTCCTTAATTTCATTCTACAATTTGGACAGGTTGTTGAACACAAGTTAATCAACACTCTTCAACTAATCACCTTTAGTTGAAGAAGAAAAAAGAGCTGAATTGCAACTCAATGATCTTCCTCTAAAGCAACCGTTAGTTTAATAAGAAATCTTGCGCATAACTTCCTCATAAGAGCAGATAATATGCTGAGGTGATTTGAATATGTTAAAAACAAGGATTGGCTATATTATTTGTTTTTCAATTATTTTAAGCTTGTTTGTTTACAGCAAGTCCTTACATACTAAATTGATGGAGTTATCCATCTCGCAATCGAATAGTGATAAAAGTGAACACGAACGGATTCAGGAATTGGAAAAACGTTTAGATAGCATTGAACCACCTGAACCTACTACCATTCTTGATTCACCTTTCCCATTTGAAAAAGGATTAGAGGTGCATTTCCCTACCGATGTCTACCCGATTACCGAAGTGTTAAAAGAAGGAACAAAAATCCCTTTCAAAGTAGTAAAAAGCGAACAAAATTATGTTAGACCAATATATAAAGAAGACTGGCATAGCACGACTGGAAGATTGGGCAATATTCCTTCTAGAATGTACTATTCTCTCCACCGCATATTTCCTTTTTACGCCATTGGAATTTCAGCCGAATTACATTTTACAGAGAATGTAGGTATTTCTTTTCCTACTGATATAAATGAAACAGACCTTGACCTGTATTTAGTTGTGTTTCAAACAAATATCACAGATGTTTATACAAAAGAAAATCAAGTTGTTGTTGTTGGAACACCTAAACGAACAGGAGTAGAAGTTATAAACATTAAAATTGCAGATATACACCCGATTAATAAGGAGAAATTTTTGTTAGTTCAGTTAGCAACTAATGGAGATGAACTTGATTATTCTTTAATTAATTATGAATCACCCGATTATTGGTTAAAGACAAAACAAAGAAATGAACGTGAAAAATCTAAAAAAGAGTGAACCTTTGCCTTATCAACTCGCTTGATAAGGCTGTTATTTTATATAATCATTCTTCTTCAACTAAACTGCCCCGTTAGTTTAATTATTTAAATCAGAAGGTAGATTAATTTTTACCACAAATTCAACAATTGGTGGTGTAAATGTTTCTGGAATCATCGGTGAAGGCAAGTTTCCTGAGTAATTTGTCAAACCAAAAGAAGCTTTCTCTACGTCAATCCAATCTAATTGTAGTGCTCCTTGAATTTCCCCCATAAAGTGATAATCTGCTATGTAATAATATGTACCATCGTCATTTTCGCAAGCTTTCCAAACTTCTGCTTCTTTACTTGGGTCAATGCCAAATTGTTCGAAAAAATGTTGAATAGCTAGTGAGGTGTGAACAATCGCCTTTGCATAATAAATACAATCTGTGCATCCACAATGAGCTTTGTCAGAAACGAAAGGGAGTTTTTCATATAACTCTTTCGTTCTTTTTACATCCACTTTGACAATATGTCCATTTAAGGTGAATTGCTCCACTCATGATGCCCCCTGTCCTTTTTAATAAAAGCATAAGTTTTTTGTTTAACTAACCTGGCCCGTTAGTTAAACGAGAAAAAAGAGCTCTCTAAGACAATGTCATTAACTTCCTTCTACAAACTGTGGCTTTTTATGAAAAAGATATTAGAATTAACTATGGCAGTCCCATGATACTTTACTCAAGCAACTGTTAGTTCATTATGCGATTTATTTCTTATAAACTTTCACATAGACACTTCCAAATATTTCTTCTCCAATATAGGCATCTAACTTCCACACTCCACTTTTGGGGAGTTCCATATTTGTTGGAAAGTGCTGATCTGCACTATTATTAGGGCTAAGAAAAGTATTTCCTCTTTTGGGTACAATTATTATTTCCTCATCACTGTTTTCGTGAGTTCCTAAAACCCTGAAATCACCAATTAACTCATCTTCATTTCCCCAAAAGTGCCACATATACTTTTGTACTTTGTTTGGATACAATCTGACAACTTCATTATTATCGTAGAGAAATCCTAGACGACCTTCTTCTCCAATCATAGTAACTCCAACAGATTCAAATAGAGGACTTTCATTCCAATTGTGTTGAATAACTTCTTCTTTTATTGGCTCTTCGTCATTACAGCCCCCAATTACTACTGATAAAATTACCGCACAGGTTAAAACTAATCTTTTTTTCATCATAAACAGACCCCCCATCTTTTTATGTTTATTCCCGATAAACTTTAAATATCATTTATTGAATTCACCTGACCTATTTTTAGTTTAAGAAGAAGAGAATTCTCTAAGAAGCCCCTGTTGTTCTAAAAGTATTAATCCTTATTAGTGTTCAGTAAATCAATTATTTTTTGAGCCGAACTTTCGGTAAGTGAATAGACTGATTATTGCATATGAATTGAGCCACCTCTGCGGAGTTTTGAGCCACACAGTGCGAGCAATAGAGCCAGTGAGTGCGGGTATGAGAGCCATCCTACTAATTATATTACCTTCTGTATAATGAAATTTGCATGCGTACAGGCATGACAATCTTATTATACAGGAGGTTTTTTTATGGTTAATTGTCGTAAAATCCTCGAACTGTATTTTGACGGGATCAGTCAGCGCACCATTAGTTCTAGCACTGGTCATTCCCGAAATACGGTTTCCGAGGTCGTCCGGCGAGCCAAGAAACACGGCTTGGAAAGTTTGAACGACACGACGACCAACCGATGGTTGGAGGAGCTTCTCTTTCCCGAGAAGCAGGCGAGCGAAAAGGGGTACTTCCCTGTCGAGTGGGAGAAGGTGCATAAAGAGCTACAAAAAAAGAATGTCACGCTGGCCTTATTGCATCTTGAGTATGCGGCAGAGGCACGTGAAGGTGGGAAAATCCCTTACGCTTATAGAACGTTCTGTGAACAGTATGGGAAATACGCGAGGAAGTATAAACTGACCATGCCTATTCGCAGAAAGCCAGGTGAAATCATGGAAGTAGATTGGGCAGGCTCCACCTTGCATATAACCGATCGCTTTACCGGGGAACATATTCCTGCCTATGTCTTTATTGCGACCTTACCTTACAGCCAATTCAGCTACGTAGAGGCATTTCTGGATATGAAGTCACCCAATTGGTTATCCGCTCATATTCGAGCGTATGAATATTTTGGTGGGGTGCCTGAAACTCTGGTACCTGACAATTTGAAAACAGGCGTGATTAAAGCCCAGCGAGTAGAGCCTCTCCTCAATGAAGCCTATCGCGAACTGGCAGATTACTATCGGACAATCATTGTGCCTAGTCGCGTTCGAAAACCAAAAGACAAGGCCAGTGTGGAAGGAACAGTTGGATTCATCTCGCGCCAAATTATTGCGTCTTTACGAAACTATCAATGTTTTCACTTGGAAGATCTTAATCAACGAATACATGAAAAACTAGAAGAAATCAATGAAATCGATTTTCAAAAACGTCCTGGATCACGGAAAAAGGTATTCGAGGAAGAGGAGAAATCTCACCTTCAGCCACTTCCTCCAAACCGTTACAAACTTGCGGAATGGAAAACAGCAAAAGTTCAACTGAACTACCACATCCAAGTTGAACGCAAGTATTATTCCG
Organism: Sporosarcina sp. E16_3; assembly: GCF_017347125.1. Taxonomy (NCBI): domain Bacteria; kingdom Bacillati; phylum Bacillota; class Bacilli; order Caryophanales; family Caryophanaceae; genus Sporosarcina; species Sporosarcina sp. E16_3. Next base: position 932 of record NZ_JADPRX010000056.1, on the reverse strand, counting down.
TTCCATATGAGTATGTCCGTGAACAGGTCGATGTTCGATTATCAGCGGATCTACTTGAAGTGTACTTTAAGGAAGTGCGTATTGCATCCCACAAACGATTGCGTGAGGAAGTGGGACAGTTCTCTACGAATCCGGATCATATGCCGGATAATCACCGGTCATATCTGGAGCACACTCCGGAGAACAATCAGAAATGGGCAGAGTCCATCGGACCTTCTATGGATCGGCTGGTCGTCTATATTTTAAAGCATAATCCAGAAAAGAAAGCACTCACGATTCTAAGTTCGTTACGAAATCTATCCAATAAGCATACAAAGGATGAGCTGGAGACTGCAACCCAAACATTACTCGAAATCTCCACTAATCCCACCATACCTGTGTTGAAAGGGATTTTAGATAGGAGAAATAAGCGCAAGGCAAAAGACAATGATTCAATTATTCACCATGAGAACCACGTTTTTACGTGTGGCGCTAAATACTTTGGAGGGGAAAGCAAATGATGAACCAAGAAACGTTACGCAAATTAACCGAAATGAAAATGGAAGCCATGGCAGAGCTATATAAACAACAGAGCAAGAACAAAGACTATCGAACAATGGATTTTGATGATCGCTTCAATCTCCTGGTTGACTATGAATACGATCGCCGAAAATCAAACCGATTGGAACGATTGATAAAACAGGCAACTTTTGAAAATCCAACGGCAGCCATTGAAGACATTGAATACCATCCAGATCGCAGGCTGGACAAAAACCTCATCTTAGAGCTGGCAACAGGGAATTATCTACAGAATCACCACAACATTATTTTAATGGGTGCATCGGGGAACGGCAAAACATGGATGTAAACGCTATACTAAAATGGACAATTACTGCTAAATAAGATTGAACACTTTCACCCAACAAATACCCCTCACCCGTTATACTACTAAA
>NZ_JADPRX010000055.1:0-8124 GCF_017347125.1 Sporosarcina sp. E16_3 | reverse complement strand
AGAGATGCTAGGCTACGACACGCAAGCTTTTTCTCCTGAGCAAGAGATGCAAGGCTACGACATGCAAGCTTTTTCTCCAGGGCAAGAGATGCAAGGCTACGGGATGCCGGAACAGGAAATGGTAGCTTTCAACTCGGGACACGACATGCATGGGTTTGCTCCACCGAACCAAGGAATGCCAGGATTTGGGCCTCCAGGACGACCTCCAGGGCCAGGAATGCCAGGATTTGGGCCTCCAGGACGACCGCCGGGGCCAGGGATGCCGGGATTTGGGCCTCCAGGACGACCACCAGGGCCAGGGATGCCGGGATTTGGACCTCCGGGACGACCACCGGGCCAAGGACAGCCAGGTGGACAACAAGCTCCATCATCACCGCCACCAAACACAATACCCGCTTATCCAAGTAATCAGTTGTTTGCAGTAGATCCAGGTGCAATCCGCGGTTGTCTCTACCGTCACACGTATGTTTGGTTATCGAGAAGACAAGGTTTTTGGTTTTATCCAGTCTTTGTCGGACGTACTTCTGTTGCCGGCTATAGATGGCGAAATAGGCAAAGAAGATGGGAATACATGGGCATCGACCTTAACCGGATCGAGAGGTTCTCCTGTTTTTAATTAGCTACATTCTATTACTTATTGAAAAAAACGATTCCAACACCAATGGAATCGTTTTTTCATTAAGCTTTTTTTGTTTAACAATGATAGAGGAAGGGAATGGGAGAAGAAGTACGTGCATGGTAATGAAGAATAATGGACAAGATTAGTCTAAATGATATGCACCATTATATTATAAGAAAATTAGGTGATTAGATGAAAAAGGTATCAAACGTTTTTTGGATTACGCTTGGTCTTGTAGTATTGGCGGTTTCATTCGGGGCTTTTGCACCGGAAAGCTTCGAAAGCGCAACAAATAATATGAAGAATTTCATCACTTCATCATTCGGCTGGTATTATTTACTTGTCGTCACTGGAATTGTACTGTTCTGTCTGTTCTTTATCGTCAGTCCGATGGGGCAGATTACACTCGGAAAACCTGATGAAGAACCGGAGTATTCTCGTATGAGCTGGTTCGCCATGCTTTTTTCAGCAGGTATGGGGATTGGACTCGTCTTCTGGGGAGCGGCTGAACCATTAGCCCATTTCGCTATAGACCCTGCGACTGAACAGCCAGGAACAGCCGCAGCTTATCTTGAATCAATGCGCTTTACATTCTTCCATTGGGGTATTCATGCATGGGCGATTTATGCTGTAGTTGCCATGTCACTCGCTTATTTCCAATTCCGTAAAGGGGAACCTGGATTAATTTCCTCAACATTGAAGCCCCTTTTTGGAGATCGGATGAACGGCCCTTTAGGCACATTAGTCAATGTTCTTGCTGTCTTCGCAACAGTAGTAGGAGTTGCAACGACTTTAGGATTTGGTGCTATTCAAATCAACGGCGGATTATCTTATGTATTCGATATCCCCATCAGTTTTTCCGTTCAGATTATCATCATCATTATCGTTACGATTTTATTTCTTGCTTCTGCTTGGTCAGGCATTGGCAAAGGCATTAAATATTTATCTAATATTAATCTGGCACTAGCGGTCGTCTTACTGGTTCTCGTTATCGTACTTGGACCTACTTTGTTAATCTTCAATACATTTACCGATACAATCGGCCTTTACTTACAAAATATAGCCCGTATGAGCTTCCGGGCAGCACCGCTTGATGATGCCAATCGGACGTGGATTAATAATTGGACCATTTTTTATTGGGCATGGTGGATTTCATGGGCCCCATTTGTCGGTATCTTCATCGCTCGCGTATCACGTGGACGGACCATCCGAGAATTCTTGGTGGGTGTCTTAATGTTGCCTACAGTGCTTAGCTTTTTCTGGTTTTCCGTTTTCGGTGCCACAGCAATGGATGTGCAAATGAAAGGAACTGATCTATCTGGACTGAAAACGGAAGAGACACTTTTCGCCGTTTTCCAAGGGTTGCCAATGTCAATGTTGCTATCGATTGTAGCAATTATCCTTATTGCAATCTTTTTCATCACATCCGCCGATTCTGCCACATTCGTGCTCGGAATGCAGTCGACTTACGGATCACTTAATCCACCAAATATTGTAAAATTGACATGGGGTATCGCACAAGCAGCAGTTGCTATCATTCTGCTATCGGCCAATGGGCTAACCGCACTACAAAATGCATTGGTAATTGCGGCACTTCCCTTCTCCTTCGTCATCATTTTCATGATGATTTCGTTTTATAAGGCTCTTCATAAGGAACGGATAGAAATGGGGCTGATGGTGAGGCCTTATAATAAGACAAAGAGGAAATAATCGTTTTAGAAGCCAAGACTAAGCCATGTGCTAAGACTTGGTTTTTTTTATGTTACTCAATTTAATTAGACGCTTCTCCCACATTATTGCTTTGAAAGTTGTACGTTCATAGATGCGAGTAATCCGCATATATTTTGTAGAGAGGTTTTACGAATAATAACGGGTGGGGTGATGAAGGTGAGCGCACTAATACTTGGCGGATTTCTTTTTTTCAGTGTAAGCTTCGGAGGCGGGATTGCTTGGCTAGTATCTAAATTGCTCCAAAATTCAACCGCAGGATTATCACTCCTATGTGGTGGATTTTTAGTAGGATTACTGGCACTTGATATCGTTCCAAGCGCATTAAAAATGTACAAGTCTTTCGGAATCATTCTGGGGGTATTCATTGGCTATCTATTTTTTCTAGTGCTCCACAATTTAGTCCATCCATCTACCGATCAAAATCCATCCGTTTACTTACTCATGCTCGCTATACTCATCCATACAATTCCACTAAGTATGACCATTGGTAGCTTGCTGGAAAATTCAATAGTCGGCATTACGATTACAGCTTCAGTCATTCTGCATCATCTCCCGGAAGGATTTGCGCTTACCACTGCATTTCTTTCGCAAAGGAAAAAGCCATGGAAGTTATTTCTGGGTTTCCTCAGCTTATCGATGTGCTTTAGCCTATTCATCTGGATTGGGCATTACGTAAATCTATCTATTAAAGAGCAAGGTGTCCTAATGGGAATCTCCATCGGCCTCATTGCAGCTACAAGCATTAGCGAATTCATCCTGCATCATATAAAAGTTGTTCCTGTAAAATCATTTATCACATATATTGTCATGGGCTATTTACTTAGTACACTATTTCATCTGTTGTTATAATCTTTGGCAATAAAAAAGACGAATTTATCTCAAATTAGATGAATTCGTCTTAGTTGATTATTATCTACATCAGGTCTGTTGATAAATCATTTAGTTGCATAAAATATAGGTGGGAAGGGATTGATGATTTCTATTTTCACTGGACTATTTCCGGCCCGCTTTCAGCTACTTATTCATGACAGATTTACTGAGGGGTCCTAGTGTGGTTAGAAGTGACTCCGTCACTTCTAACCACACTTTTTTCAGTAATCCTGTTGTGAATAGTTGCCTGTCGCGTTCCTACACTATTCAAGTGAAAAATGCAGTTATGTTTGAAAGAAACGAATAGATGACTTTCTATAGAAAATGTAAGTGCCCGAAGATGCAATTTCGGGCACTCTAGTACATTGTATAAAGTGTTCCTTGCTTACTTTTAGCAAAGAGTATGCACCAATCATATGATACCTTATAGAAAGTGACACTTCCTTAAAATAAGAAAGGAAAAACCATAGAGAAAGAATCAGCCGCCAAAATTGCATCTTTGGCGGCTTTTCTCCAAGTAAGAAGCCCGCTATTCTTTCGTCCCAAAAAGCTCCAAATGCACTACGTGTATTCATGCATTTGGAGCGCGCCGGATGAAGGACCACCATACGATTACCGAAAAGGATGTGTAGGTATGCGACTTGGTCGCATACCTACACATCCAGACCTCCGGGTAATGGTATAGAAGTCATTCAATCCAAAGCAACCCAAATGCAACTATACACATAGCGCCCGGTGTGTGATCAAGTTATTTGTTGGTTAATTTCGGTTAATCAACAGACGTGAATCTACATCATTTTAATCTTTATATACATTTCTTTTATGCCACTTGAAATAAGGCTTGTTTTCTTCAGTTCGAGCGATTTTCATTAATGAATGTATGCTGTATTTGTCATAATCTTGTTCTGGAATCTGAGATGAAATATGCAATCTACCTTGTCCATCGAATGCGATAAATCCGTTCTCATAGAGCGCATCATGATTACAACACAGAAGTACACCGTTAGAAGGATCCACTCTTTCAAAATCCATACTGTCTTTCCACGGCTTAGAGTAGCTCGCGCGAAGGAGTGCAGATAACTCAATTTCACAAAGCACACATTTGTGATTCCACAGCGGTAGTAAACCTTCTCTAAACTTTTGTTGCCCCAAACGAATCTTCGTTTTCAATTCCGATTCTGTTTCAGCAATCATCGGAATGAACGTGTTACGCTCCGTTCGAAGTACCGTACCAATTGCTAGTTCTAGCTGCTCTTCATCTACTTGATAAATATTAAGGTCGCCAATTAATTCTACTAATTTTATTGATAATTCCTCATTACATGGATACAAATATCCCTGATTACCGTTTGCGTCTGATTGGAACGGTGAATACTTAATTGGCAGAAGCGGCAAAATGTCATCAAATTTCGAAAGCACATGTATAGGTACTTCAAGTTCATGATAGTCCAATTCCACTAAATACCCATCCTCATTCAAGCTATCAGGACTTTGCATAGTCGACGGTTTACTTGCTATCTGGCATCCCGTTTTAGCAACGCTAATCGCCACAATATTTCCTTTTACATAATGAAATACGCGATCCCCTTCATTTACCTCTATCATTCGCAGCCGTGAATGACGTTCTTTCCCACTACTGTCTTGTTGCAGTGACCAAATGATCCCTAATTCTTTTTCTTCTTGATATGTCTGGCCTTGCATCACAACGAAACTTTGCATCTATAAAACACTCCCTAAATCGCAATTCAACTAGCTCTATACTCATTATAGCTGTTTTTTCCTTTACACGGCTTAATGTAGTTTCAATTTAATCTGGATGAGTTGAAAAGTATTTTATAATCAACTAAAAAGCCACGATCACCGAATCTCCGGTAATCGTGGCTTTTAATTTTTCATCGTGCTTCTTAAGACTTCACAGTAACGACTTTACCTTCTTTACGATCTTTAGCATATTCTGCTGTAGCTGTAAACAGTACGTCAGACGATGAATTCAATGCAGTTTCACAAGAGTCTTGAACAACACCGATGATAAAGCCTACACCAACAACTTGCATTGCAATATCATTTGGAACTCCAAATAAACTACATGCTAGTGGGATGAGTAATAGTGATCCGCCTGCAACACCTGATGCACCTGCTGCAGAGACAGCCGCTACAACAGAAAGCAGAAGTGCAGTCCCGAAATCAACTTCAATACCAAGCGTATGGACTGTTGCAAGAGTTAGTACAGAAATTGTAACTGCTGCACCAGCCATATTAATCGTAGCACCTAGAGGAATTGACACTGCATAAGTATCCTCATCTAAGCCAAGTTCTTCACATAATTTCATATTTACTGGAATATTTGCAGCTGAACTACGTGTAAAGAATGCCGTGATACCACTTTCTTTTAATACCTTGAAAACAATTGGATAAGGGTTTCTGCGTATATAGACATACACGATTAACGGATTCACTACAAGTGCGATAAACAACATACAGCCAACTAAAATTAAAACTAATTTACCGTAAACAAGTAAAGCAGAAAAGCCAGTCGTTACAATAGCATCAAATACAAGCCCCATAATACCAATCGGTGCTAAATTGATTACCCATTGTACGACTTTAGTAATGGCATCTGAAAAACTACCTAACACGTCTTTCGTATTTTGATTGGCATTTTTTAATGCAAGTCCAAGAATAACTGCCCACATTAAAATACCTAAATAGTTAGCGTTTAGTAATGCATTAACCGGATTGGCAACCAAGTTAAAGAGTAATGTTTCAAGAACCTCAACAATTCCTTCTGGAGGAGTAAGTCCTTCTGCTCCTGTTGTCAACGTTAGTGTAACTGGGAACATGAAGCTTACAGCGACAGCGACAACCCCCGCTAGGAGTGTACCAATTCCATAAAGAACAAGAATCGTTTTCATATTCGTTTTTGTACCGCTTTTATGTGCGGAAATTGCGTGCATTACTAAGAATAATACTAAGACTGGTGCCACTGCCTTTAATGCTCCGACAAATAAAGAACCGAAAATAGAGACCCCAGTTGCATTAGGAACCGTTAAAGCTAAAATAAGACCGACAATAATACCGATAATTATCCTTTTTACTAGACTTATTTGATTCCATTTAACTAGTAAATTCTTCATTATTCTACCCCCAAATAATTTTCTTAAAACCCCTATGATAAAAACGTACAGTCACTTCTCCCTAGTGAGGCACTATGTACTTATATCGCCTCCAAGTAGACTGATAATTTATTTTAACACAGGGTTTCCGAATTGTGCAATGATTTTTTTATATCAGAATATATATGGGTTTTTTATGAAATTCGTATATATATTAATTAAAAATTCAGGTAAGTGTGTATAATAAAAAGCTACAATTACTGATTTTCCTTCAGTAGTTGTAGCTTTAGGGTTCATAAATTTAATTTAATCGCATGTATGCACTATTTGTTGTCAGTGCATTGGAAAAAAGAACACACAGGGCTTGGCATTGACACAATTTACACCCTTTCGAATTATTGCAGTACCTGCCGTCAGCCCAAAATTATGACTATAGTCGAATCTTTAGCACCTTTAGAAATGTTATTTACTTAATTGGCTTCTTCGTCTTTATAAAAACCATACAACAAGCAATAATTACAAAAGCTATTAATGCTAAAAATGGTATTGTTATAAACCCGAACCAATTTATATATTGGGAGCTACAAGGTACACCACTCACGCACGACTTGATACCTCCAAAGCCGGGTATCTTCTGCTCTAAATAATGCATGAAAGATATGCTTCCTCCAATAAGTGCTAACGGAAGAACGAACTTTTTAACTGAACTGTCATTCTGAAAAGTTCCAATCCCTAATATCAAAGTAAGTGGGTACATGAGAATCCGCTGATACCAACATAGCTCACATGGAATAAACCCTTTAATTTCACTGAAGTACAAGCTCCCCAACGTTGCAACTAATGAGACAACCCAAGCTCCATATAATAAAAGTCCCTGCGGTTTGGATTCCGTTCTTTTAGTCCCCACCATTAGTCTTTGTCCTTAATCTCTTGTTCTATTGCTGACTTAATGGCTTCATAATCAAAGGGATCCTCCATCATTCTCCCGTTAATTACAATGGTCGGAGTCAATGAAACTCCGGCTTCACTTACTAAATCTTTATCAATTTCAACGCTCTCCATAGTCGCTTCCTGTTCCATATCTTCTTTTAACAATTTTTGATCAATCTCGGGGAAAACGCTTGCAATTTCAAGAACTTTTTCCGGAGTTATCCATTGCCCATCATGGTTTTCAACTGGCTGTGCTTCAAACAGTGCTTGATGGAAGTTCCAATACGCATCAGGGTTCCGCTCATAAACAGATTCAGCAGCAATTGACGCTAAAGTCGATTCTTTACCGTGGAATAATACGTTCACGAATGAAAATTTAACTTTACCCGTTTCGATATAATCATTAACTAATTTCGGATAAATCTTTTCGCCCCATGCTTTACATGCAGGGCATTTAAAATCACCGAATTCAACAACCGTTACAGGAGCATCCTTTTCCCCTCGTGAGGGCTGCCCAGTGACATCAATTTGCTTTATTTCTGTTGGCAAGGATTCTTGCTTATTGCTGAGTACAGCGAACGCCGCCAATATTACGACTACCATGAGCGTTAATACAACTACAAATTTCATCTTTGAATTCTTATTCTGTTTCATCAAATACCTCTTCTCTATTATTTTTCTACTCAATTCATAAATTTGACACACATATTAGCTGTTGCTAATATGATAATAACAAAACATATTAGTGTTGTCTAATATGAAAGCCCAGTGGTAATATGTCAAGCACCTAAAACATGAAAACTGGAAATTCATTGCGGTTTCTATACGCAAACTTCCGTTTTTAGGCATATTCAAATAAAC
>NZ_JADPRX010000054.1:0-9181 GCF_017347125.1 Sporosarcina sp. E16_3 | reverse complement strand
CAACATCCCGCCGAAACAAAACAACGCTCCGTCGAAAGTAAGCAACGTCACGCCGAACTAAACAACGCTCCGTCGAAAGTAAGCAACATCCTGCCGAAACAAAACAACGCTAAGTCGAAACAAAACAACACTCCCGCCAAACAAAACAACACCTCGCGCAAAAACCATAGAAAAAACCGCCTATCAATGATGATTGATGGGCGGTTCTTTTGAAACTAGGTTGCCGTTTTGTTCCATCTTGAATACCGGTGCTGTGCGATCTGATTCATCATCTAGCGTGACGAGACGGCGTGCGCGGTTCATGATTTGAACAAATTGCTCGTAATCGGCGCGCAGGGTTTTATTCTCCTGCTGGAGTTTTGTAATTTCTCTTTGAAGCTGTTCTGACTTTTCATTCGCGATTTTAGCAGTTTGCCTCCAGCGAAGTGACTCGTTATCTCCCACGCCTGTGTGATGCATGCGCACAAGAAATGCGATAACCGTATCGAGAGAGAGTGCCGATAACGGAACGGAAATCTTTTGTTCTTCCTCTTGACCTTGCGAAGGGCTATATAATTGTTGTCCCCGTCGTTTAAAATCTTTTCCAAGGACACGTATTGCTTGTTTGCGTTCTTTCTTCGCGTCTGAAAGCTCTTTTTCATAATCACGTCTCACAACAGCGTTCCATCTGAACCCACAAGCCGCCGCCGTTCTGTTGAGTGCATCCCCAACTTCTTCGAAAGCGCTAAGTTGTGTACTACCTTCGCGTACATGTCGCAATACTGTGTCGGCTAATAAAGTATCGTTTTCTTCAATCCAAGCATCCTGTCTAACTTTCACCATTTTCGTGCCTCCAGTCATATGTTCATAGTCTCTTTCTACGGTCAGTGTGGACAGGATTCCGTTACTTTATTCATAATGAAAAAAGCATTCTATCTTTTTTTCACTCAAATGAACCTTTTTCCATCTTCCTACGAACCATTTTTGCGATTATACTAAAGGGAATGAGTTGACGGAGGTGCACGATGGAATACAAAGATGAAAAATTGGCTGAAGAGAAAGTTTTCAAAGATCCTGTGCATCGCTATATTCATGTGCGTGATAAAGTAATTTGGGATGTTATTGGCACAAGTGAATTTCAGCGCCTTCGCCGGATTAAACAGTTAGGCACGACGTATCTCGTATTTCACGGGGCAGAGCATAGTCGGTTCCACCATTCGCTAGGTGTCTATGAAATCGTCAGACGCATCATTGACGACGGTTTCAACGGCAGACCTGAATGGAACAACGAGGAACGTCTAGTGACGATGTGTGCGGCGTTGCTGCATGATCTTGGGCACGGTCCGTTTTCACATGCATTTGAAAAAGTGTTCGACCTCGACCATGAACAATTCACGCAAGCGATTTTGTTAGGGGACACGGAAGTAAATGCAGTGCTTCGTCGTGTTGCACCCGATTTCCCTCAAAAAGTGGCTGATATAATTGGAAAAACCTATCCGGATAAACTCGTAGTCAGTTTGATTTCTAGCCAAATAGATGCTGATCGGATGGATTATTTACAGCGTGATGCCTATTTTACAGGGGTATCGTACGGTCATTTTGATATGGAACGAATTTTGCGAGTCATGCGACCAACGGAAGAACAGGCCGTCATCAAGTATAGCGGCATGCATGCGGTGGAAGATTATATAATGAGCCGTTATCAGATGTATTGGCAAGTCTATTTCCACCCAGTATCCCGCAGTGCTGAAGTTATTTTGACGAAAATTTTACATCGCGCAAAACAGTTACATGCAAGTGGCTATATCTTTAAACAAGAGCCTGTCCACTTCCATTCGTTTTTCGACAAGACGTTTGTACTTGAGGATTATATTGCCCTTGATGAAAATATATTAATGACTTATTTTCAGGTTTGGATGAAGGAAGAAGACGCGATTTTATCGGACCTTTGCTATCGTTTTATCAATAGAAGATTGTTCCAGTATGCAGAATTTGATCCGGCAACAGAATACCGGAAAATCGGTGAACTTGAGCAGTTATTTAAGGAAGCAGGAATCGATCCGGCCTATTACCTCGTTACGGATTCGTCGTCGGATTTACCCTATGATTTTTATGGCCCAGGTGAAGAAAACGAACGCTTGCCAATTTATTTGCAAATGAAAAATGGCGACCTAAGCGAGTTGTCACGTTCATCGGATGTCGTAGACGCGATTTCAGGTAAAAGACGAACAGATCATAAAATCTACTTTCCGGAAGATGTTTTGGAAGCAGGAAAAGCAAAGAATCCTTTATACGGACGAATTTTACACATGCTGAAAGGTTAGGTGTCGATAAGTTGTTGCAAGAACATGCTAGAATTGTACAATTCATCTCAATGGCGAATGAAGTCACGGGCAGAAAAAAATTACAGAAAATGATTTATATCGCGAAAAAGATGAATTTCCCTTTCGTCGAAAAGTATGAGCTTCACATGTACGGACCCTATTCGGAGGAATTAACGCTACGCATTGAAGAACTGCGGGAGATGGGGTTTCTGGCCGAACAGTGCACTGACAAAGGATCGTACGTCCAATACAGCTACAAGGTGACTGATGCGGGTGCGGGTTTCCTGGAAATGGCAGATGATGCCCATGCAATGCTAGGAACCTGTATCGACAGCATGAACGTCAAAAGTTCCCGTTTCCTTGAACTCGTTTCAACATTGCTGTACTTCGACCATCTTGACAAGGACGAGCAAATCGCTAAAGTCCTTATCGTGAAAAATAAACTAAACTTCACTTCGGAAGAGATGACGGCGGCCTTTGATTTCATCAGTGAAGTTCAAACGTACGCAGTTCAATAAATGAACGCAGCCTAGGTTCGCCGCGTCCTAAGGCAATGGCTGCATGACCTGCATCCTGCAGGCCCAAGCGGAAAGCGTTGCTAAGCCCCGACAAGTAGGAGGGATGCAGTTCAATCCCTCCCTGCTGAATGGCCTAAAATAAAGACGCTTTTTGTCTTTATCTTTAGGACAGAAGCGACTCGAGGGGCTGACGCTTGGAGTCTGGACAATAAAGAAACGTCCCGACAATAATAAAAGGCTGTCCCATTGGAACGGAAAAGTTTCCGAAATGGGGCAGCCTTTTTTGAATGTGTTGGATAATACGAAATCTCGAATTGTGGAGTATTTTTAATATGAAAATTTCACGTCTAGACTCCGAGCTCCTGACCAAGGCGCTTCCGCTTTTGTTTATTGATCGCTTGGACGCTTACCAGCGATAGAATAATGGCTTTTCGACATTTCTTCGATAATGACAGAAACATTTTGAGCAGGTGCACCTGTTGTTTCAGCGACGGCTTCTGTCACTCTTTCGCAAAGCGCACGTTTTTGTTCATCTGTACGGCCTTCCAACATTTTCACAGTTACGATTGGCATTAGATTTCCCCCTCTCTGTATATATTGGGTATAGTATACATAGTATCAGATTTGGAGGGGACGAATAAATGACAAATGAAAATAAACCGAAACAGAAATTGGGTTTCACAATTATAAAGGACGATCCGACTGACGGTCATGGCGGATACGGGATTGGTTCGTTGTCACTTGAAAACGTGTCGCCGGTCATTATCGATGTCGAAGAAGGTGTTGCACGGATTGAAATTGGTGCGATGCATGCTAGAAGTGACACAGAACGCGGGGTCAAGTTTACGCTAAATCGCGAAGACTCAGAAGGTGGAAAACCGTACTGGCTCGTCTGGGTTACAATTGACTTTCAGGAACAGGGACCTTATTATGCAGGCGTTACAGCGTGTGAAATGGTCGTTAATCGTGAAAAACGTCGGGGATATAAAGTGCTCGCTGATCACGTGAATCGGATGGATAAATCGATGAAACGGAATATCATCGTTGATCATATGGATGATAAATCAAAGCAGATCTTAGCTGACTTCCTTGCGGCTCATAATAAGGAAATGTGGGATAGAAGTGAACCCAAACTGCATATTGATTTGAGTGTTGATTCGCCAGAGTTGTGAACAAATAGCGACAAATTCTGCATACTGCCCAATCTGAGGTTGAATGTCGGCCTGAAAGGCAGTACACTGAAATTACAGCTTGCAATTGTAAGCTAGGACAACCGGAATCGTGCATTTCCTGATAAATACCGTATCAAACAAACCCAAGCGTGATACATCGTTTAGCAGGACGCCTTGAACGGTAAAAAAGCTTTCCTTCCCCGAATTAATTTGGGAGAGGAAAGCTTTTTTGATTTTGATGAATTGAGGAGTGGGCCGAGCATATCTACCCGCTGACCGAGCATATCCCACGCCAAGCGAGCATAACCCGGGGCCAACCGATCATAACCCAGCGCCAACCGAGCATAACCCCGGGCCAACCGATCATATCCCGCGCGAAGCGAGCATAACCCCACGCCAACCGAGCATAAATCCAACTCACTCAAAAAATGAAAACGGAAACAGTTCAAACTTCTTCCCATCGGTTTCGCCTACTGAGCGCTGTTCCCGCAGTGTTTTATCCGTACATAACTTTTGAGGCATATCCTTCTCTTTTACATAAACGAGCCGCTGTTTCTCGCATTCATTTATCGCGATACCGCCAGTGTCAACGTCGATGATGACACCGTTGACTCCTTTCGGGGGGATGAATGGTTCGGGTGGAGTGCCTCGATTGACGGTCTCCATGAAGTCGATCCATATTTTTTTCGACGCTGCTTTATCGGTCATGTCGGTCAATTGTTTACCTACGTCATAACCGGTCCAAATTCCCGCCGTTAGTGAAGGGGTGTAGCCAATTAAGTATTGATCTGAAATCGTCGTCCCAGATTTTGCAGCATACGGTCTCGTTTGCTTTTGTCGCATGGATAATCCAGTGGCAGAAGAATAGTCGTTGAACACAGGATCGAACATACCAGTCATCAAATGGGTGAGGACAAATGCATCCTGCTCATTGATAACCTGTTTCTTGCTCATTTTTGGATGTTCATAGACCGTTTTACCCTCTGCATCCGTTATGGATAGAATTGTCGTCGGGACTGTTTCGATACCGCCCGAAGCAACTCGGTTATAAGCATTCGTCATGTCGGAAAGCGTGACAAGCGAGGTGCCGAGTGCGGTTGCAGGAGATTCTGGGAATTCACCCTCGATGCCAAGACGTTCAGCCATTTTACTGAATTTCTTATAACCGATATCTTCAAGCGTTTTTACTGCGTAAATATTATCGGAAATCGCCAGTGCTTGTGCAAGCGAGATAGGATGGCCGGCAAATTTACCGTTCACATTGTTTGGTTCATATGTCGAGCGACCTTCGTCGTAAGTGAAAATGGTCTTTTCGGTCGATAAAAACGTCAATGGACTGAACCCGTCTTCAAGTGCCGCCGCATATAGAATCGGTTTCATCGCGGAGCCAGGCTGGCGCTTTGCTTGAGTCGCCCGATTAAACGGACTTTCGGTATAATTCATGCCGCCGACGAGAGATGTGATTGCGCCCGTTCCAGTTTCAATCGACATGAATCCAACTTGTAAACCGCTATCCGGCATCCATTTGGTAATCGTTTCTTCGGCTGTTTGTTGGTGTAACGGGTTAAGCGTTGTCCGGATTGTCCAACCGCCCTCTGCTGGATAGCGCCCTTTCGCCGCGAGCACTTTTTCAGCCTCGCGCCACACTTCATCCAAGAAATAAGGGGCAACGCGTTTAGAGTCAGCCCATTCACGGTTTTTTAATGTGATTTTTTCGTTCGTTGCTCGCTCTTCTTGCCGAGCAGTAATATACCCTTGCGCTTCCATAAGTGACAGCACCAGCAATGTTCGTTCCCTCGATTTCTCTGGATTTTCAATAGGCGAATAAACCGAAGGCCCTTTCGCTATGGCGGTAATAACAGCAGACTCTTCCAACGTCAGATCTTTTGCTGACTTACCGAAATAAAATTTACTTGCCGCCTCGACACCATACATGCCATGTCCGAAGTAAACGGTATTCAAATAACCTTCCAAAATGACATCTTTTTCATAAAATATTTCCATTCGATAGGCGTAAAGTGCTTCAGTGATTTTACGTTTCCACGTCTTTTCAAACGTCAAATACAAGTTTTTCGCATATTGCATGGTAATTGTGCTGGCTCCTTCTACTTTGCGCCCGGATTTCGCATCTTTTAAAAGGGCGCCTGCAATCCGTCTATAATCAAAACCGTTGTGGGTATAAAAATTCTTGTCTTCTGTCGCGACGACTGCATCGATTAGAAACGGTGACATGTCATCGAGGTCAACCCAGTACCGTCGTTCCGCGGAAAATCGGTCGCCAATTTGCCTGCCGTCTTTATCAAGAAAGACAGAAGCTTTTGGCACGCTTAAAGAAGGCGCGCCTGTAATTTGAGCATATAGCCTGAGCGATAGGAAGATGGTCAGCGCCGCCATTATCATCGTGACGGTTAGCAGCAACAGCCGTCGTAACGCCGAGCGTCTTTTTTTCTGTTTCACATACACTGTCCGTTGCATACGATCCCGTCCCGTCCATATCATTGCATCTAGTATGGGACGCATAGAAACAGATTAAACGGAACATGCGTAAAAACATGCATTGCCTCGGATAGATTGAAATGTAGACGGTAAAAAGGATATAATAAGAAGATGTTTTCATGTAAAGGACAGTGAGTGTATGGAATCGCGGGAAAAAGAGCGATATGTAACGATTAAGCTCCATTCGTCTATTCGCCATCCAGGCCAAGACGAGGAGAAGCACGAATTGAATGCTAAAGGTTTGTTGATAGAAAAAGCAGGCAAATCATATTTGAAATATGAAGAACAACAAAGTGGGAAGTCGGTTCAAACAATTGTTAAATTGGATTCGACTGACGCGCTCATTATGCGTCGAGGTGCCGTGACGATGCGGTTGCCGTTTGTTGCAGCTGGTGAACGCCCAGGAACGTACGGCAGTGGGCCAGCGACGTTTGACTTAGTTGTCAAAACGGATAAGCTCGATTTTACAAAGCAAAAAAATAATTCGGGCGGACGATTCAATGTAAACTATGATTTACATGCAGAAGGATCGCTTCTCGGGACATACGAACTGACTATTACATACACGGAGGGAACAAAATGAACGCGGTAGAACAGATTCAACACGAGGTAAAAACAGCTCTACGCCAAGCCGTAATTGATGCTGGCTTGGCAGAAGAAACAGCGATACCAGACATTATGCTTGAAACACCTAATAACAAAGACAATGGCGATTATGCGACGAACATTGCTATGCAACTGACGAAATTAGCGAAAAAGCCACCGCGTGCGATTGCGGAAGCGATTCTTGAAAAGTTAAATACAGATGGCACATCAATCGAATCAATTGAGATTGCAGGTCCCGGTTTTATCAATATCAAATTAAAAACGGATTACTTAGGCGACATTGTCAAGACTGTTCTTGAGCAAGGCGAGAACTACGGCCGTTCAAACTTCGGCAATAAACAAAAAGTCCAAGTTGAATTCGTTTCTGCCAATCCAACAGGTGATCTTCACCTTGGACATGCACGCGGAGCTTCTCTTGGCGATTCTCTATCCAACGTTCTCGATTTCGCTGGCTACGATGTAGCGCGCGAATACTACATTAACGATGCAGGAAATCAAGTGCACAACCTAGCTACTTCAGTTGAAGCACGTTATTTCCAAGCACTCGGTTTGGATAAAGAAATGCCGGAAGACGGCTACCAAGGGCCTGACATTATTAATATCGGAAAAATGCTGGCAGCTGAATATGGCGATAAGTATGTCCATACGCCAGATGAAGAGCGTTATGCATTCTTCCGCCAATACGGCCTTGATCATGAATTAGAGAAACTAAAGACAGACCTTGCCAACTTCCGTGTGTCGTTCGACGTCTGGTTCTCTGAAACTTCCTTATATGAAAATGGGAAAATCGATGTTGCTCTTGATAAATTACGTGCCAATGGCCATGTCTTTGAAGAAGATGGCGCGACATGGTTCCGTTCAACAACTTTCGGGGATGACAAAGACCGTGTGTTAATTAAAAACGACGGTACGTATACGTATTTAATGCCAGACATCGCGTACCATGAAGATAAATTGTTCCGTGGATTCGATAAATTGATCAATATTTGGGGCGCAGATCACCACGGTTATATTCCGCGCATGAAAGCGGCAATCGAAGCGCTTGGTTACGGCAACGACACGCTAGAAGTCGGCGTCGTCCAAATGGTTCAGTTGTTTAAAGATGGCGAGAAATTCAAGATGAGCAAGCGTACAGGGAAAGCCGTAACATTGCGTGAGCTAGTTGAAGAAGTTGGTTTGGACGCAGTCCGTTACTTCTTCGCAATGCGCTCAGGCGACTCGCAAATGGACTTCGACCTAGATCTTGCGATTTCTCAGTCCAATGAAAACCCTGTGTACTATGCACAATATGCGCATGCACGGATTTCATCAATCTTGCGCCAAGCAGATGACAATGGAATGGCTGCATCTGTGGATAATGTTTCTTTATTGCAAGCTGAAAAAGAGCTGGAATTACTGAAAAAAATCGGTGATTTCCCACAAGTAATCAGTGATTCAGCGAGAATCCGTTCACCGCACCGCGTTGCAACGTATATCCAAGAACTTGCTGCGACATTCCATAGTTTCTATAACGCAGAAAAAGTGTTAGATCCAGACAACCGCGAATTATCGGAAGCGCGACTTGCACTCATTACAGTCACACGCACAACAATTGCAAATGCATTGAAATTGATTGGTGTTTCTGCGCCGGAAAAGATGTAATAAAATTGAACGCCACACTTGAGAGATTGTTATCTCTCAAGTGTGGCGTTTTTCACATGCAGATATTCTCTCTATATATGTTGAACAAATGAATACGACGTATGCTCTTTACAAGGGCTTTTGAAGGCCGCTGAATAAGTCCAAATACCTGGAATGAATTAGAAATTCTGCTACTACCGCTTCGCCGCTTTGTGGATGCCTCCCGCGATAAGCCGGAAAGGAGACCACTTTCAGTCTTATCGCTCCGGCTACCACGAAGTCGCGCCTTCGCTGGATGGTCTATGTAGATGGCGCATTTTGTTATCAATAATTACGTAGAGATTAATAAAAGTCCCGGTATAATGGATAGATTTTGAAATCCTACTACTACCGCTTCGCCGCTTTGTGGATGCCTCCCGCGATAAGCCGGAAAGGAGACCACTTTCAGTCTTATCGCTCCGGCTAC
>NZ_JADPRX010000053.1:0-12758 GCF_017347125.1 Sporosarcina sp. E16_3 | reverse complement strand
TGAATAAGCCTAGCGCATGCGCGGCAAAGGGGTAGCCGAAGCCGTGAGACTGGATGCGAAGCGCTAATCCAGGCTCAGGGCGAGAGGCATCCCCAAAGCGCCAAGCGATCTATAATCCACACTTAGAACACACACTCTCTCAATAATGAACAATTATAGCGAAGGCGCTTGCGCGGCTTTTAGAAAAGCACCAATTCCGGAAAAATCATTAAAAATAGAATTCATAAAAAATAGTTTTAAAGTTTTTTGAAATGTGCTATATGCGATATATCGCTGTATAACTAGCATGTAAGCGGATACATTCAAATGCACTATTCATAATTGATTAACAATTTTAAAAACACTGTTGACTCCAGCCGATATCCAAGATATGATGACATCAATCCAATATCAGTTCGTGATTCAATTCACAAACTACATAACCTAGACAGCAAGATTAACAGAATTTCAACATGTAAGTGATTTGATGAGGGGTGACTACAATGGAAAAACCAATGAGAAGTGACATGATTAAAAAAGGTGTAGATCGTGCACCGCATAGAAGTCTGCTGTACGCTACAGGCGTTAGAATGAAAGATATGCACAAACCTTTCATCGGTGTCTGTAACTCCTATATTGATATTATTCCGGGACATATGCATTTGAACAAATTCGCAGAAGTCGTCAAAGAGGCGATTCGTGAAGCGGGCGGGATTCCGTTCGAGTTCAACACAATCGGTGTTGACGATGGGATTGCAATGGGACATATCGGAATGCGCTATTCATTACCAAGTCGTGAACTCATTGCAGACTCTGCAGAGACGGTTATCAACGCGCACTGGTTCGACGGTGTATTCTACATTCCAAACTGTGACAAAATTACGCCGGGTATGTTGATGGCAGCAGTTCGTACGAACGTTCCATCCGTATTCGTCTCAGGCGGACCGATGGAAGGCGGCGTATCATCGACTGGTAAGCCTTTATCGCTCGTCTCGGTATTCGAGGGTGTTGGAGCTTACAAACAAGGTACGATGACAGCAGAAGAGCTGCTCGACATTGAACAGAGTGCATGTCCGTCATGCGGATCATGCTCAGGAATGTTCACAGCAAACTCCATGAACTCCTTAATGGAAATGCTGGGAGTAACAGTTCCGGGTAACGGTACAATTCTTGCTACTTCCAATGAACGACATAGACTCATTAAAGAAGCCGCGGAACATCTTGTTCGCATGGTGAAAGAAGATATTAAACCGCGTGACATTATAACAAAAGAAACAATTGATGATGCATTTGCACTTGATATGGCAATGGGCGGTTCTACAAACACAGTCCTCCATACACTTGCAATCGCACACGAAGCAGAAATTGAATACGATGTCCGTGATATCAATAAAGTTGCCGAACGAATTCCGTATTTATCCAAAATCAGTCCATCTTCTGACTACACCATGCACGATGTCCATCTTGCAGGTGGTGTCAGCGCCATTATTAAAGAGCTATGTGAAATTGAAGGAGCAGTTCATCCAGATCGGATGACGATTACCGGAAAATCACTTTATGAAAACGTAAAAGACTCTCACATACTTAACGATGAAGTCATTCGACGTCATGACAATGCATACAGTCCTGTAGGTGGCTTGTCCGTCCTATTCGGTAATATTGCACCAGACGGCGGTGTCATCAAAGTAGGAGCCGTTGACCCATCGATTACAGCGTTTCGAGGAAAAGCCATTGTGTTTGAATCGCAAGAAGATACACAAGAAGGTATTGACAACGGAACAGTAAAAGAAGGCGATGTTGTTGTTATTCGTTACGAAGGTCCGAAGGGTGGACCGGGAATGCCTGAAATGCTCGCACCGACTGCTGCAATTGCAGGACGTGGGCTGGCGACGAAAGTAGCACTCATTACAGATGGACGTTTCTCAGGGGCATCCCGAGGCATCTCGATTGGCCATATATCACCTGAAGCGGCTGAAGGCGGACCAATCGCGTTAGTTGAAGATGGTGATATCATCTCAATCGACTTAACAAACCGGACAATTGAACTTGAAGTTTCTGATGAAGAACTTGAAAAACGTAGGGCAAACTTAAAACCATTCGAACCTAAAATTAAAAAAGGCTATCTAGCCAGATATTCAGCGCTTGTCACATCTGCAAGTACAGGCGGAGTTATGAAAATTTAATAGTTAAAATCAATGATGGGGCAAAAGTAATTAGACCCTGTATTCACAGAGAGCCGGTAATGCTGAAAGCCGGTAATACAACTAGTTGCGACATCACCCCGGAGTGGATTGCTGAAAGTAAAGTAGGCAATCCCGGGCGACGAGAAATCGGCGCTCGTTATAAAAAGAATAGACCTAGTCTATTCATGAGGCGGCTAGATTGCTGCGAACAAGGGTGGTACCATGAAAAGTTTTTTCATCCCTATGTAAAGGAGAAGTTCTTTGCGTGGGATGAAAAGGCTTTTTTTTTTAGAGAGAAGATTGACTATTCAAAAGTATGAGTAAGGAGGAGTTTATAGATGAATGCTGACGTTCAAACGAAGCAAGTGGTAAAGGAAACAGCGCCAGAGACTGTGCATGAGCCGCAACAGACCGAACAACCGAAAGATGGGTCTGCTGTACTCATTCAAGCTTTGAAGGATCAGGGTGTCGAAGTTATTTTCGGTTATCCTGGAGGAGCAGTATTACCAATTTACGATGCATTGTATCAAAACCCTATTTCCCACATACTTGCACGTCACGAACAAGGCGCGATTCATGCGGCTGAAGGATATGCACGTGTTTCAGGAAAACCTGGTGTCGTCATTGCAACATCTGGACCTGGGGCGACGAACCTGGTGACGGGTATTACCGATGCAATGATGGATTCACTGCCACTCGTCATCTTCACTGGGCAAGTGGCAAATACAGTCATTGGTACCGATGCGTTCCAAGAAGCGGATATTATTGGGATCACGCAACCAATCACAAAGCATAACTACCAAGTGAATGATGTAGCTGATTTTCCAAGAATTATCAAAGAGGCATTCCACATTGCTTCAACAGGACGCCCAGGACCAGTACTTGTTGATATTCCTAAAAATATTGCAACGGGGCTCTTCATTCCAACGGGCGATATAGACGCGGAAGTAGATTTACCAGGATATCAGCCGACAACGACTCCGAACTATTTACAAATACAAAAAGCAGCAGAAGCCATTTCTGGGGCGAAAAAACCACTGATCCTCGCAGGTGCAGGTATCTTGCATGCCCAGGCGATGGATGAATTGAAAGAACTTGTAGAGAAACATCAGATTCCTGTAACGAATACACTTCTTGGGCTTGGCAGTATTCGTGGTGATCATGAACTATTCCTAGGAATGGCCGGCATGCATGGAACGGTTACATCCAATATGGCGATTAGTGAATGTGATGTACTTGTCAATATCGGTGCGCGTTTCGACGACAGGCTGACAGGTAATCTGGCATCATTCGCTCCGAATGCAAAGATTATCCACATCGATATCGATCCTGCTGAAATCGGGAAAAATGTACCGACGGAAATACCAATCGTTGCAGACGCAAAAGAAGCATTACAAGCTCTGTTGAAACAACAATTCGCGTCACCGGAAATAGCGCTTTGGCTCACATACTTAAAAGAATCGGCCGAGAAGTTTCCATTATGGTACAACGAGGATGATGAAGGAGCAATCCTTCCACAACAGGCGCTTGAAATCATCCATCGCATAACAAAGGGTGATGCAATCGTTACAACGGATGTCGGACAGCATCAGATGTGGACGGCTCAATACTATTCACTGAATAATCCGGACCATTGGGTAACTTCAGGCGGTCTTGGCACTATGGGCTTCGGCTTCCCGGCAGCAATTGGTGCACAAATCGCCAAGCCGGATGCACGCGTCATTGCAATTGTTGGAGACGCTGGATTCCAAATGACAGCGCAAGAGTTGTCGTTATTACAAGAAATGCGCATTCCAGTCAAAATTATTATTCTAAACAATGGCTGTCTTGGAATGGTTCGCCAATGGCAAGAAACATTTTACGAAAAGCGTTACTCCCAATCATTGATGCCCGTTCAGCCGAACTTTGTGAAATTAGCAGAGGCGTATGACATTAAAGGCTATCGAATTGACACATTGGAAGAAGCCGAAGCAGTATTTCAAGAAGCACTGTTGTCTGATGAACCCGTTCTCATCGACTGTCGTGTGAAACAACTAGAAAACGTCTATCCGATGGTTGCACCAGGTAGAGGACTACATGAAATGATCGGGGTGAGTAAACTATGAAACGAGTTATTACAGTAACTGTAATCAATCAAAGTGGCGTGCTCAACAGGGTGACCGGCTTGCTGATGAAAAGGCAGTTCAATATCGAAAGCATCACAGTCGGTCACACCGAAATAGCAGGCAGGTCCAAAATGACGTTCATCGTCAATGTAGAAGACGAACGGAAAATCGAACAGCTCGTTAAACAGCTGCAAAAACAAATCGATGTTCTTAAAGTCAATGACATCACGGATAAAGCGATCGTTATGCGAGAGCTTGCGCTAGTGAAAGTCATTTCACCGCCACATGTTAGAAGTGAAATGAACAGCATCATCGAACCATTCCGGGCAACGGTTATCGACACTGGGAAAAACGTCGTTACCTACCAAGTAATCGGAAATCCGGAAAAGATTGAAGCATTTATCGATTTACTTAGGCCTTATGGCATCAAAGAATTGACAAGAACAGGTGCTACAGCATTTGTTCGTGAAACACAAAAGGTTCAATCACCTCAGTTATCCATTTTAAAGTAAGAAAAGCGCAGGGTGCCGTCTAGCCCCGACAGGCATAAGTAAAAAAGTAGGCAGTCTAAGTGCGCGACGTCCTGTCGCAACGACTGCATACCTGCATCCTTGCAGGCACGAGGAGGCGTACTTCAGCCCCCACAGCAAAACGGCTTATGACCCGAGGGGCTGGCGCCCGGAGTCTAGACAAAATAATATAAACCAAAAAACCCAAAAAACCCAAAAAACCCAAAAAACCCAAAAAACCCAAAAAACCCAAACCACTAGGAGGAAAACAATTATGGCTAAAATGTATTATAACCAAGATATCAACGAAGGACTTTTGAAAGATAAGCTAGTAGCAGTCATCGGATACGGATCACAAGGTCATGCACACGCACAAAACTTGAATGACTCTGGTTTCAATGTCGTTGTTGGCGTACGCGAAGGTAAATCATTTGATCAGGCAAAACGAGATGGACTACAAGTATTGACTGTTCGTCAAGCTGCTGAAAAAGCGGATGTTATCATGATCCTACTTCCGGATGAAAGACAGAAGCAAGTATATGACGAAGAAATCCAACCGGCACTTAAAGCAGGTAAATCACTTGTTTTCGCACACGGATTCAACGTTCACTTCGGTCAAATCGTACCACCTGCTGATGTTGACGTATTCCTAGTTGCACCAAAAGGACCTGGACACCTTGTTCGTAGAACATTCGAAGCAGGCGCAGGTGTTCCAGCGTTGTTCGCGGTCTATCAAGACGTTTCGGGCCAAGCAAAAGACGTAGCTCTTGCTTATGCAAAAGCGATTGGATCTGCACGTGGCGGCGTACTTGAAACGACGTTCAAAGAAGAAACAGAAACAGATCTATTCGGCGAACAAGCGGTACTATGTGGCGGACTGACTTCACTTGTTAAGGCTGGTTTTGAAACGCTAGTAGAAGCAGGCTACCAACCAGAACTTGCTTACTTCGAAACATTGCACGAAACAAAACTGATTGTCGATCTTATGTATGAAGGCGGTATGGCAGGCATGCGCTACTCAATCTCAGATACAGCTGAGTGGGGAGATTTCGTTTCAGGACCACGTATTGTTGACGCAGATACAAAAGCGCGCATGAAAGATGTACTAACAGACATTCAATCAGGTAAATTTGCTAGAGAATGGATTGAAGAAAACGAAAATGGTCGTCCGAACTTCAATCGATTTGAAGAAACGGAAGCACAGCATGAAATTGAAATTGTTGGCAAAAAACTTCGCGCAATGATGCCTTTCGTCAATGAAGGTGCAAAATCAAAAGAGGAAGAAGTGGTGGGTAGTGCGAAAAATTGACATATTTGACACAACTCTTCGGGACGGTGAACAATCTGCAGGTATTAATCTAAATACAGCAGAGAAGTTAGAAATCGCACGGCAGCTTGAAAAATTCGGGGCAACAATCATCGAAGCAGGGTTTCCTGCTTCATCCCCGGGTGATTTTGAAGCGGTACAGAAAATTGCAAACGCAGTGAAGAAGTCGACGGTAACTGGTCTTGCCCGCGCAATGAAAAGCGATATCGAAACATCTTGGGAAGCACTTCGCGGTGCGGAACAACCTCATCTACATGTGTTTTTAGCAACTTCACCTATCCATATGGAATATAAGCTTCAGAAAACACCTGACCAGGTCGTAGAAATTGCAGTAGAAGCCGTGAAATATGCCCGTAAGTTCTTCCCACAAGTTCAATGGTCTGCTGAAGATGCATTCCGTTCAGATCGTGAGTTCCTAGTGCGTATCATCAATCAAGTAATCGCAGCTGGCGCATCCGTTATCAATATTCCTGATACGGTCGGCTACGCAACACCTCAAGAATACGGTGCATTATTCAAGTTCCTGAAAGAAAACGTCACAGGCATCGATAAAGTTAAGCTTTCTGCACATTGTCATGATGACCTAGGTTTTGCAGTAGCCAACTCAATCGCAGCGATCGAAAATGGTGCCGATCAAGTCGAAGGTACAATCAATGGTATCGGAGAGCGTGCAGGAAATGCCGCACTTGAAGAAATTGCTGTTGCACTTCATATTCGCAAAGATTATTACGGATTGGAAACAGGTATTAATTTACATGAAATTAAACGCACAAGCCAACTTGTCAGCCAATTAACAGGCGTTGTCATTCAGCCAAACAAAGCAATTGTTGGCAAGAACGCATTTGCGCATGAGTCAGGGATTCACCAGGATGGCTACCTGAAAAATCGAGGGACATATGAAATCATTACACCTGAATTAATCGGGGGCAAAACTGAACCGCTTGCGCTGGGTAAACATTCTGGCAGACACGCATTCAGTGACCGCGCCATTTCAATGGGCTTCGATCTTAGTGCTGATAAGTTAAATGAAGCGTTTGTTGAATTTAAGAAACTTGCGGACCGTAAAAAAGAAATTACAGAAGATGATCTGTTTGTATTATTTACAGATCAGCAAATTCAAACTAATGATGTACCTGTTTATAAATTTACAGATGTTCAAGTTCAATATGCAACTGCGAATGTTCCATCTGCAACCGTTACAGCTGTTAATCCGGATGGAAAAACAGTCACTGCGACAGCAACAGGTTCAGGATCAGTTGAAGCCATTTTCAATACGCTAGAAATACTAGTTGAAGGCGAAGTTCATATTCTAGATTACCGTGTTACATCGATTGGCAAAGGACGCGATGCACTTGGCGAAGCGGTTGTTAATCTCAGTATTAATGGTGAAGTGTCGATTGGACGCGATGTCGCACAGGACGTGTTGGGCGCATCTGCAAAAGCTTACTTTAATGCAATAAACCGACAATTGGTCAAAAAACATTCCCAAACAAAAGTTAGCACAGCTCAAAGAGTCTGAATAAATAGAATTAAAACAATAAGGAGGAGAAGTTCTATGGAGAAGAAAGTAGCAGTATTACCAGGTGATGGAATTGGTCCAGAAGTGACTGAAGCGGCAGTGAAGGTGCTTGAAGTGATTGCAAGACGCTTTAACCACACGTTCCATGTAGCGTACGGAGTAATTGGCGGCGCTGCAATTGACAAACATCAAAATCCGCTTCCAGATGAAACAGTGGCACTCTGTGAAGCAAGTGACGCGGTACTTCTTGGTGCTGTAGGCGGTCCGAAATGGGACCAAAATCCTTCAGCACTCCGACCGGAAAAAGGACTGCTTGCGATTCGGAAACATTTCGACTTGTTTGCCAATCTTCGGCCTGTGAAAGCTGTGCCATCCTTACTCCATGCATCTCCTCTAAAACCAGAAGTGGCAAAAGATGTAGATATGATGATTGTACGGGAACTGACAGGTGGTCTATATTTCGGCGAACCAAGTCGGCGGACTGCAGATGCTGCAGTGGATTCTCTGGTTTATACACGCAAAGAGATTGAGCGTATCGTAGTCACAGCGTTTGAAATTGCCCGCTTGCGCAGAGGGAAAGTAGCTTCTGTTGATAAAGCAAATGTACTTGAAACGAGTAAGCTATGGCGTGAAGTCGTTGAAGAGAAAAAGAAAGCGTATCCCGATATTGAAGTGGAGCATATGTTAGTCGATTCTACGGCTATGAAATTGATTACGAACCCAGCGGCATTTGACGTTGTCGTTACGGAAAATATGTTTGGCGACATTTTAAGTGATGAAGCATCTGTAATTACAGGATCACTTGGCGTACTTCCGTCAGCAAGTATCCGTTCGGACGGTTTTGGTTTATACGAGCCTGTCCACGGTTCCGCACCTGAAATTGCAGGACTTGGTTTGGCAAATCCGGCAGCAGCGATTCTATCGGTTGCTATGATGTTGAAGTATTCATTTAACCTAGATACGGAAGCGTCAGCGATTGAAGAAGCAGTTAACACAGTGTTTGAAGATGGTTTCTTCACAGCGGATCTTGTAGAACCGGGTAAACGGGTTTTATCGACAAAAGAATGGACGGACAAAGTCATTGACGAACTTGATACACAATTCGTCTCGAATAGCATTATGTTTTCATACGTTTAACTTCATTTAATTGAAAAGAGAGGAAGGGCTGCCATATGGCGAAAAATATTATCGAGAAAATCTGGAATCAGCATATCGTTTACGAAGAACAAGGGAAGCCTGATTTGCTCTATATCGATCTTCATTTGTTACATGAAGTGACTTCTCCGCAGGCGTTTGAAGGGCTGCGACTTGCGAATCGTACTGTGCGCAGACCCGATCTCTGCTTTGCAACGATGGATCATAACGTTCCGACACGAAACCGTGATGAGATTAAAGATCCAATTGCGCGGAAACAAATCAACACATTGCAAAAAAATTGTGATGAATTTGGCGTCCCGCTTGCAAATATGGACCATCCGGATCAAGGAATTGTTCATATAATCGGGCCAGAACTAGGTCTGACGCAGCCAGGTAAAACAATTGTCTGTGGCGATAGCCATACATCTACACATGGCGCTTTCGGAGCAATTGCATTTGGCATCGGTACGAGCGAAGTCGAGCATGTCCTTTCAACGCAAACATTGTGGCAATCAAAACCGAAAACAATGGAAATCCGCATTAACGGGAAACTTGGATTCGGTGTTACCGCAAAAGATGTCATTTTAGCGATTATCGCCAAATTCGGCATTGATATGGGTACGGGGCATATTGTTGAATTTACGGGTGAAGCAATCCGTAATTTGACGATGGAAGAACGGATGACCGTTTGTAATATGTCCATTGAAGCAGGGGCAAAAGCTGGTTTGATCAGCCCAGATGCAACGACTGTTGCTTACTTGAAAGGCCGTAGATATGTTCCTGAAGGTCAAGGATTTGAAGAGGCAGCGGCGCATTGGCTGTCGCTTGCATCAGATACGGACGCGACTTATGATACGGTTCTTGAAATGAATGCAGATGAAATCGAACCGTTCGTGACATGGGGTACTAATCCTTCAATGGGATCTGGTATTTCAGCAAGTGTTCCTTACGCGAAGGATTTTGAGTCAGAATCAGATAAAGATGCACTGAAACAAGCACTGGCGTATATGGGGCTTGAAGAAGGCGCTCCGCTGAAGTCAATTGATATCCAGCATGTCTTCATTGGTTCGTGCACAAATGCAAGATTAAGTGATTTACGTGCAGCGGCGAAAGTTATTGCAGGGAAGAAAGTCCATCCTTCCGTCACGGCAATTGTCGTACCTGGTTCACGCACTGTTAAAAAACAGGCGGAGGATGAGGGGTTAGATTCAGTATTCCTTGAGGCTGGATTCGAGTGGCGGGAATCGGGTTGCAGCATGTGCCTTGCGATGAATGATGATGTCGTTCCAGCAGGTGAACGGTGCGCTTCAACATCGAACAGGAATTTCGAAGGGCGTCAAGGAGCAGGGGCACGTACACATCTTGTAAGTCCAGCCATGGCAGCCGCTTCAGCAATTGCAGGCCATTTTGTAGATGTCCGCGAATTGGAAGCTGTTCATTCATAAGTGAGGAAAGGATGATTAGATGGAACCGATTAACGAAGTCGTTAGTGTACTAACACCGCTTGACCGTAAAAACGTCGATACCGACCAGATTATTTCGAAAGAGTTCTTGAAACGAATTGAACGTACAGGGTTCGGGAAATATTTGTTTTATCACTGGCGACATAATGCTGATGGAAGCGAAGTTCAAGATTTCGTCTTGAATGATGAGCGGTTCAAAGGGTCTAAAATCCTCGTTGCTCAAGAAAATTTTGGCTGCGGATCCTCTCGTGAACATGCACCGTGGTCGATTTTAGACTATGGATTCAATGTCGTTATCGCGCCAAGTTTTGCGGATATCTTCTATAATAACTGCATGAAAAACGGCTTGCTTCCGATTAAATTAACAATGTCGGAAGTGGAAGAGTTATTGGCAAACGGTCAAAAAGAACCTTATTCAGTTGAAGTTAATCTAGTTAAACAGACGGTGACGGGGCAGGATGGCAAGTCCTATTCGTTTGAAATTGATCCGTATTATAAAGAAATGTTGTTAAATGGCTGGGATGAAATATCCTTGACATTCCAATATGAAGAACAAATAGCCAACTATGAAAAACAACATCAGCACACGTAAATGCCGACTAAAAGGAGAGATGGTGTAATTGGGAATTTGTATGAAACAGCGCGCTTATTCGAAGCATTTGAACGCTTAACTGAAATTGTTCACCGTACGCCAATTAAACAATCGGAGACATTGAATGAATGGACACAATCCGAAGTGTATTTAAAACTTGAAAACTTACAGAAGACAGGGTCATTTAAAGTACGTGGCGCGTTCAATAAAATCTCTCAATTGACAGAGGCAGAATGCGCAAAAGGTTTACTTGCGGCTTCTGCGGGAAATCATGCACAAGGTGTTGCACTGGCGGGACGGAAAGTGGGCGCCAAGGTTACAATATTCATGCCTGAAACGACTCCAGCTGCAAAAGTGGATGCTACCCGGAAATACGGAGCGACTGTAAAGCTTGTTGGGAAAAGTTTTGATGAAGCCTATAAAGCGGCGCGTACCGAACAACTAGCAACAGGTGCGACGTTTATTCATCCGTTCGACGATCTAACAATTATCGAGGGCCAGGCAACTGTGGCGATGGAAATGTTGCAACAACAACCTGATTTGGACACAATTGTTGTACCGGCAGGCGGTGGAGGTTTACTCGCAGGGACTGCACTTGCTGTGAAGACAATACGGCCTTCGGTAAGAGTGATTGGTGTCCAGGCCGCAAACGCACCGGCTATTGTTTCGGCTTATCACGGTAGAAAAAGTAATCTGGCTCACTTTTTACCGACGATAGCGGAAGGGATTTGCGTCAGAGAACCGGGTAAAGTAACGATGGATATCATTCATAATTATGTAGACGGTATGATTACGGTAACTGAACGGGAGATTTCTTCAGCGATTCTTTTCATGTTAGAACGCGAGAAGTTGCTTGTTGAAGGGGCGGCAGCTGCGGCAATTGCGGCTGTTCTGAATCAGAAGTTACCTACTTCTTCAAAAAGGGTTGGTGTAATTGTTAGTGGCGGTAATTTCGACATAGGAAAATTAGGAAACTGTATCACAGAAAGTTCCGATTCAGTATTTAATTTTTAGATGTATGAAAAGATTGAAACAGAAAAAAATCCACATGACGTTTGTAGTCGTCATGTGGATTTTTCGGTAAAATTTAATTAAGTGTTGCAAAAGTATTTGTTTATCCACACCTTGAATTTCGCTTACAAAGAAGTGCCCCTTTGCATAGTTGACATGAAAGGGACGTACATGAATTTTTGTGTTTACGTGTGTACAGGCGGTTATGTGATGGATAGACCTGCACTTGCGCTTCCTGTGACAACAGTGGCTAAAGTTAAGCCTGTGGTGGTTATCGAGAACACCATTAGCAAACGATCTCCAGCTGCTACTGGTATTGGTGCAAAAGTAGCTGTTCCAAATCGATAGGTACCAATCGCTGCTAAAGCTGGTATAGCTGGAGTTAGATTAACTAAAGCGCTTGTTGGACTAAAGAGAGTGCTACCTGAGGGAGCACGATAGATTCGTGCTTGAACTGTGGCAGGGGAAAGAATTGTTAATGAAACTGTTGTAGTGAAAGCTGCGGAAATTGCTGTTAGGCTTCCTGCCTGTGGAACTGAAAACGAGTAGTTTATCAATCCAAGCAGGTCTATATTAGCTCCAATTAATGAGATACCTGGAACAGCACTTCCGAAACCTACGAGACTAGTCGTGCCGATGGCTCCACCTAGGACAGAAGTCAATGCGACAGGTGTAACACCTGAAGCGAACGGAATAATTGTGCTTGATCCTGCGGCTCCAGTAGGACCAGTCGACCCATTTGCTCCAGTAGCTCCAGTAGCTCCAGTAGCTCCAGTAGCTCCGTCAATACCGTTAGTTCCGGTAGCTCCAGTAGCACCATCAGCGCCAGTAGCACCATCAGCACCAGTAGCACCATCAGCACCAGTAGCACCATCAGCGCCAGTAGCACCATCAGCGCCAGTAGCACCATCAGCGCCAGTAGCACCATCAGCA
>NZ_JADPRX010000052.1:0-12791 GCF_017347125.1 Sporosarcina sp. E16_3 | reverse complement strand
GGTTCCTTGAAAGCAATCCAGCTATGTGGCAAAGAGCGCCACGTCGCTGGATCGACTTATGCCTGTCGCGGGCCTACAGGATGTAGGTCATGTAGCTGTTGCCACAGGAAGTGGCGCAATTAAGCTGTGTTCCTTTTAGGCGCTTTCCGCTTTTCTTACCTTCTTTTCTTGCTTTTCCAACTGACAATCCGTTTCGGGTGAAAATAGCTAAGTCCTATTAAAAATCCGACGATTAACCCCGCGATATGGGCGGTTGTGTTAATGTTGGGTTGGATATAGGTCATAATTACACTGATAACAATAATGGGTAGGATAATCTGTCTTAGCTGCGGTAACATATGCTTCGTATAATAGACAAGTGCTCCGAATGCTCCAAGAATCCCGAAAACTGCACCACTTGCGCCGAGACTTCTATAATCAGGAGCTTGCAGGAAGAATGTTGCAATATTAGCGAAAATACCCGCGAGCATATATATTGTTAGGAAGCGAGCCTTACCTGCGATTTTCTCAAGTTCAGGTCCGAAGATGAAAAGGGAGAACATATTAAACAGCAGGTGCATGATACCGCCGTGAAGGAACATCGGTGTTAGAAGTCTCCACCATTCTCCATCGGAGATAAGAAAGTTGACCCCGATACCATAGTATAATACTTGTTGCCCGATAAACGGGATAAGCGTCACTAGATAAATAAGGATATTCAAAGTAAGGAAAAACGTAACCACCGGATAGAGGCGGATGTATTGCGAGAAGCTTTCTGTACGGCTAAACATGTATTCACCTCAATCTATGACTTCATTATACATATTTTATCGTCTATGCTCCAGCACTTGGTCAAGGTGATTACGATTTTTTCGATAACTTGGGAAGGAGGAATTATTTTGATTGCAGGAATTGGGCTTGATATCGTCGAATTGGATAGAATAGCCAAGTTGGATGCTAGGTCTTCGAAATTCCGTATGCGTATTTTAACAGCGGAAGAGCTGGAGATTTACGCATCTCACACGACTAGTCGGAAAATAGAATTCCTTGCAGGCCGTTTTGCTGGAAAAGAAGCGTTTGCTAAAGCAAAAGGAACGGGAATTGGAACACACTGTAGTTTCTTAGATATCAGTATATTGCCTGAACTTAGTGGTAAACCAACTGTGTTTTTTAAGGGGGATTCAATTGCTGGCTTCATTTCTATCACTCATACGAGAACCGTAGCAGCAGCTCAAGTTATCCTTCTTGCATAATTGTTCGTCCCTCCTCATAAGATGATTTACCCGATTGAAATGAGAAAGGATGAACTGTATGCGTAGCCGACTATTTGCTCTTTTGTTAGTTGTAGTCATGGTAATTCTTGCGGCATGTGGATCGCCGTCGAAAGAGGATGTCATGAAGAAACTCAGTGGAAAGTGGAACGAAGCGAAAGGGTATGACTTGCAAGCGACCATGGAAATTAAGACTGGAGCTGAGCCGCGTTCTTATGAAGTCGCAGTTTGGCATACGAAGCCGGCTTTCTATCGTGTTAATGTAACGCAGGCAGGTAGTAAGGATTCCCAGATGATTGTTCGTAATAAAGAAGGTGTGTTTGTTGTTACGCCATCACTTGGTAAGACCTACAAGTTCCAAAGTGACTGGCCAGCACAAAATAGCCAGGCGTATTTAATAGGTGCCTTGTCAGAAGATATTAAAGCCGATAAAAATGCAACGATGACGGAAAAAGAGAAAACGTATGTCTTTGAAACAGCTACGAGAAATAACCATAAGAAGGTTCTGCCAACACAGCAGATCCATATTGACAAAAAGACACTGCTGCCAACGTATGTCTCCGTTCTGGATGAAAACAAAGTGGAAAAGATTCGCATTACATTCAATAAGATTACACTTGGCGTCGAGCGAAAAGCTACCGATTACGCCGTAGAAATGGATGATACGAATACAGGTAAAGAAACTGAACCAGCCGCGGATGATGAAGCAACAGGACTTTCAACGTACTATCCATCAGTAGCTTGGGCGGATGGCACTCTTGTTGATGAGGAAGTTGTGAAAATGGATAGCGGTACACGATCATTTATGACTTTTGGTGGGGAGAAGGAGTTCATTATTGTCCAGGAGCCAGCAGTTAGAGCGGATAACAAAATACCGGTCTCTGTTGAAGGCGATCCCGTCGATCTTGGATTTACTGTTGCTGCCCTTACGGAAAATTCAATCCGTTGGGAAAGTGAAGGCATTTCATTCTTCATCGCATCCGATAAGTTGACGCAAGATGAACTGATTGAGGTAGCTGGATCGATGAAAGCGGAGGGAATGAAATAATATAACTAAGGTTGACGGAGAAAGGGCAGGGGATGGATAATAGAGAGTACTACAATACAAATGAGGGATTGTTATGGAAGACTCTATTCATTATCGTCCAACGCAAGCCGTCGTCAATCTTGCAGCTATTCGTGCCAATGTTCGGAATTTGAAAGAGTATTTGGGTAGTGAAACCGCAGTTATTGCAGTTGTAAAAGCAGACGGTTACGGCCATGGTGAAGTGGAAGTGGCTCAAGCTACTTTTGAAGCGGGCGCGGAAATGGTCTCGGTGGCAACGCCTGATGAGGCGGTACGACTCCGGGTGGCGGGTATTAGTGGGGACATTCTTGTCATGGGGCCATCACCGCCTTTATTTGCTGAAAAAGCAGCTGAATTGGGGATTATATTAACAGTTTCGGGTACTGAGTGGTTGCAATCGGCATTAGGCGTCAGCAAAGATTTCGTGAAACAATTGAGGATTCATGTAAAGATTGACAGTGGAATGGGTAGAATCGGATTAAGGGATGAGGATGCTCTGCGGTCCCTTATGTCGGTCGTTAATC
Organism: Sporosarcina sp. E16_3; assembly: GCF_017347125.1. NCBI lineage: Bacteria > Bacillati > Bacillota > Bacilli > Caryophanales > Caryophanaceae > Sporosarcina > Sporosarcina sp. E16_3. The sequence goes on along the minus strand of NZ_JADPRX010000052.1, from coordinate 9,951 downwards.
GTTCTAAACAAGTGCTGCTGGACGGTATCTTCACACACTTTGCTTGTGCAGATGAAGGAAATCCTGAAAGTACTAAGGAGCAATTTACTACGTTCATGAGGCTAGTGCAGACGTTGTCGGAAAAACCGCGACTTGTTCACGTATCGAATAGCGCGGCAACCCTCCTCTATCCTGAATATGCGCTTGACGCAGTCCGTTTCGGAATCGGACTTTATGGCATAGCGCCTTCGGAATATGTAGGAGGGAAATTGCCGTTTCGTCTTGAAAAATCATTGCGAATCGAAAGCGAACTTGCTCATGTGAAGTTGTTGGAGGCGGGCAATCGAATCAGCTATGGCGGTACCTATGTAACAGCGAGTGCAGAATGGATTGGCACAATCCCGATTGGTTATGCCGATGGTTTGAGACGTGGTCTACGCGGACAGGAAGTACTAATCAGTGGCGAACGAATGCCCATCGTTGGAACTATCTGCATGGATCAATGCATGGTGAAGCTTCCGCGGGAAATGCTGGTTGGCGAAAAAGTTGTTCTAATAGGTCGTCAAGGTAAAGAGGAAGTTACTGTGGAAGAGTGGGCGGAACGACTAGGCACGATTCCATATGAAATTGCTGTATCCATTGCGAAGCGAGTACCGAGAATATACACAGGGAAAGATGGACAGAATATATAATATTCGTACATTCGACAAAAAACCTAGCAGTTTTGCAGAATCCTGTCAATAAAATTCCTTTCGTGTCTTCTCATTGTCGGTATACAATGGTAAGATGGACTTGTATTGAAATGAGGGAACGGGTTTGTCGGAGGTGCTAACGTTGCGTGCAAATAAAAACATTAAAGAAATTATTGTTAAAATTCCGAAACGGATGCTGAATGAAAATGAACATACGGTCGTCCATCAGGAACTGGACCGTGGTGATTTCGTTTATATTTCGACAAAGCGATATGTAACTGACTATGAATCGGATACGATCAGAGAAGAGATGATGAACGGTTATCTCGAAATGTCGCAAATCAACCTTAGAATCGCCACGGAATGCTTGCATGTGGAATTTGAAGCCCAGCATACGGTGGAACGTCTCGTAAGCGGAGGATGAAAAGTTGGCAATAAAACGTGGAGACGTCTTTTTTGCAGATCTGTCGCCTGTTGTTGGTTCTGAACAGGGAGGAACGAGGCCAGTCCTAGTCATCCAAAATGATATAGGCAATCGGTTTAGTCCGACGGTTATTATTGCGGCAATCACTGCGCAAATTCAAAAAGCGAAATTGCCTACACATGTTGAAATTGATGCGGTACGATATGGCTTCGAGCGGGATTCAGTTATTCTGCTCGAGCAGGTCCGCACAATCGACAAGTCGAGGCTTACCGATAAGATTACGCATCTAGATGAATTTTTGATGGAACAGGTCGATGAAGCGCTCGAAGTAAGTTTCGGCCTCATCAAATTCTGAGCATACATATAAAAGAAGCACCACGGGATTCATTTCTGTGGTGTTTTTTGATTTTTCAAGTTTTTGAAAGTATCTTAAATTCCTGTTTGCGTGTCAAAAATAGTGTGTTGTAGAACTATTTTCGTTACAATGAAATTACAGATATTTTTAATTCATAAGGAGGCTTATCGAGACAATTATGAATAAGCGAATGGTAGAGGGCATCAATCAATATATGGATGAAATTATTGAACGCTGGCAAACAAGTATGAAAGAAGAAAAAGGAGAACGCTTTTTTTATTTCATGCCTGCTAACCTTATCGAAAAGACAAGTAGGGAATTTGCAGAACTGATGACATCGAATATCTCGGAAAGTAATACCGTAAACTCAGAAAAATTGAATGATTTTACTGAGAAAGTAGTCCGTTTTGGTTGGTCTATAAAGTTTGTGAACAAGGCAATCGAAAACTTTTCGCAAATCACTTTCAGGCTATTGGAAGAAAAAGGGGTTATTGAAGCAAGCAATCTACGATCTATTCTGCGTGTTTTTACTAACTGGATTACGCCTCTTCGTGAAAGCATCATAGAAGCCTATTCCCTGGAATGGGACCGAACTGTTAGTTTGCAGCGAATTGCTTTGCAGGAACTATCCGCATCATTGATCCCAGTTTTCGAAAAGATTTCAGTCATGCCGCTTGTTGGTACTATTGATACGGAACGGGCTAAATTGATTATGGAAAATTTGCTTGAGGGTGTAGTAAAACAACGTGCTGAAGTAGTCCTTCTTGATATAACTGGTGTACCAGTGGTGGATACGATGGTTGCCCATCACATCATTCAAGCTGCCGATGCTGTTCGTCTTGTTGGTGCGAAGTGTATGCTCGTTGGAATCCGACCGGAAATTGCTCAAACAATTGTTACGCTAGGCATTAATCTGAATGATTTCACAACGACGAGCACGTTGCAACGTGGGATGCAGGAGGCCTTAAGGCTTACGAATCGCGCAATGGTGGAGGTTGAACAATCATGAATATGCGGATTCCAATATTGAAACTAAATGATACGTTAATCGTCTCTGTTCAGTGGGAGCTTGATGATCAGACAGCAATTCAGTTCCAGGAGGATTTATTGAAAAAAATGCATGAAACGTCGGCGAGAGGTGTCGTAATCGATTTGACACCGATTGATTTCATCGATTCTTTTATTGCAAAAGTGCTTGGGGACGTTATAAGCATGTCGGGTTTGATGGGGGCGAAAGTAGTCATTACAGGAATCCAACCAGCCGTTGCGATTACACTTATCGAACTCGGGATCCGTTTGGAGTATGTTTTGACAGCGTTAGATCTCGAAAATGGTTTGGATAAACTTCGTAAAGAATTGGAGGTCTAACCATGGAGTACCGGTCTTCTGTAGATATATACACGGAATGGGATATTGTTGCCGCTCGACAGCTTGGCCGGAATGAAGCAAAAAAGTCTGGCTTCGGAACGGTAGATCAGGCGCGTATTACAACGGCTATTAGTGAGTTAGCCCGCAATATATACTTATACGCTGGAAAAGGGAAAATCGAAATTATGAGACTTTCTGAAAATGATTTATACGGGATTACAATTATAGCTTCTGATGATGGCCCGGGGATTCGGGATATGCGTAAGGTGATGGAGGACGGTTTTTCGACATCGGGAGGACTTGGTGCAGGCATGCCGGGTGTAAAAAGGCTTATGGATGAATTCAAAGTGGACACGGAACTAGGGAAAGGAACAGTAATTACTACCACAAAGTGGCTACGATGAGGAGGTGACGATGGATGCCCGACGAAGTTGTAAAGCAGTATAAAGAAATACTGCAGCAATATGTTGATGGACAAAATGAAGAAGATCTTTATTTAGGGCAACAGTTTAGCAGGCGATTCATTGAAAAAGAAATTTCTCCTGAAGAAGTTATCAGTATCCATAAAACGGCGCTTGCTGAAGTCTTGCCGGATATGCCCGGAAAGCTATGGCACTCGTTTGATTTTTTGATTGAAATGATGATTCATTACGGACTTGCGCTTAGAGAACATCAGAGTCTTATTCGAAAACAGGAAGAGATTCAGATTGAAATGAATGTAGCGTCAAAAGTACAAGATACGCTTCTGAAAACGAGGAAACCGGATTTTAAAGAGCTTGATATTGGATTTGTAACAGAGCCAGCTAAGCAAATGAGCGGGGATTATATTTATTTTCTGAATGATAATAGTTACGAAGCGGGTGTGGCAGTAGCTGATGTTATCGGAAAAGGGATTCCGGCGGCACTATGCATGTCGATGATCAAATTTGGAATGGATGGTTTGCGGGATGAAAATACAAGCCCGAGTAATGTTCTTGATATTGTTAACAGGATTGTAGAAAAAAGTGTGGATGATTCGATGTTCATTTCGATGTTTTATGGAAAGTATGATGCAAGAGACTCTAGTTTTTCATATGCTACTGCAGGACATGAACCTGCCCTCCTGTATAAGGCATCGACGGGGAAATTTACGGAGCTTCACGCAAAAGGACTTCTCCTCGGTGTTCAACCGAATGTCGTATATGAAGAGAAATCAGTCATTCTGGAAGAAGGCGACTTTATTGCGATTATGACGGACGGAGTTACTGAGGTGCGAACGGATACTGATTTCATAGATGATCAAGTGATTAAATCGATTTTAGTGGAAGTGAAAGACGAATCTGCCCAAGAAATTGCTGACGCAGTATATCAAAGACTTGCATACCTCCAAAACTTTCATTTAAGTGATGATTTTACGATTGTTATCTTCAAAAAAGAGAACGGTAAGGTTTAAGACTTTAAGAGAAGGGTATATGTATCTATAATATGCTTTTTAAAAAAAAAGAAATTTGGGGTGTAATTATGAACTTGCAAGTCGACTTAGTGGAAGAGAATAGTGTCCAACGATTTAAAATTGTTGGCGAAATTGATGCATTTACAGCGCCGAAACTAAAAGAATGTCTTGCATCAGCAGAAAACGTGGAAAATATGCAAGCGGAGTTAGACTTATCTGAAGTTGGATACATGGATAGCACTGGGCTTGGTGTTTTCGTTGGATTTTACAAAGTTGTTAAAGCTAATGGTGGGCATGTGAAGATTGTTGGCGTAAACACCCGCCTAAGAAGACTATTCGAAATAACTGGTTTAGCTGAAGTTATGGATATCGTAGCGGAAGAAAGTAGGGACGAAGATGCAACCGTATGATTACATTGAAATCAAGGTTCCCGCAAAAGCACAATATGTTGGAGTTGCTCGGCTCGCGATTTCAGGATTGGCAAGCCGGCTTGGTTTTACTTACGATGAAATCGAAGACTTAAAGATTGCCTCAAGTGAAGCGATTACAAATGCAGTCCAGCACGCATATAAGGAAGATTATGATGGAGAAGTTGTAGTTGGTTGTGCTTTGTTTGTGGATAAATTAGAAATAATGGTCGCGGATCACGGGAGAAGTTTTGATTTTGAAGAAACGAAGAAACGCGTAGGACCATACAATGAACAGGAGGAAGTTCAATTTCTTCGGGAAGGAGGACTAGGTCTATATTTAATGGAAACACTTATGGATGATGTAAAAGTTCTTCATGAGGAGGGTGTGACTGTATTTATGACTAAATATCTCGGTGGAGAGCGGGGGGATGAGGATGTCGATGTCGAAAGAACCATCACCTCATGAATCTAAAACAGAAGAACCATCTCCTCCTGAAGTAGAAATAAGCGAACTGTCTCCCCGCGAAAACGGTACGAAGATAGAAGTCCTTGAATGGATAAAACGCTACCAGGAGACCAATGACGATGAGGCACAGACAAACCTGGTTCTTCATTATGAGCGCCTTATTCAATCAATCGCTCGAAAGTACTCCAATGGAAAATCCTTTCATGAAGATATTGTCCAAGTAGGCATGCTAGGACTTCTCGGAGCGATACGTAGGTATAATCCAGAATTCGGAAGAAGCTTTGAAGCGTTTGCAGTGCCAACAGTCATCGGTGAAATTAAACGTTTTCTCCGTGATAAGACATGGGCAATACATGTTCCGCGTCGTATAAAAGAATTGGGGCCAAAGATCAAGGCAGCTGTAGAAACGTTAACAATAGAGATGCAACGTTCTCCACTTGTTAGTGAAATTGCAGAGTACCTTGATGTTGAAGATGAATTGGTCCTCGAAGCGATGGAAATGGGGAGAAGTTACCAAGCACTGTCAATGGATCATACCCTTGAAGCTGATTCTGAAGGAGGTACGATAACACTTTTCGACATTATTGGTGAGACTGATGGTGGCTTTGAGAAAACAGATCAACGTATGGTCGTCGCGAATGCTTTAACTGTTTTATCGGAACGTGAAAAACAAATCATCCAGTATACATATATTGAACAACTGAGCCAAAAAGAAGCGGGAGAACGACTTGGTATCTCTCAAATGCATGTTTCAAGACTACAGCGCAAAGCAATTAAGAAGTTACAGGAAGCAATATTGTTGGCTGGTGGTGTGTTATAGTGGACTCGATAATAACAGAACACGTTGAAGCGTATGTTTATCAGGAAGCGAAGTTTGGGAATCGAGAATGTGGGGACACCTACTTTATCCATGCGGAGGAAGACTATTTCGTCTGCGCAATAGCGGATGGGTTAGGCAATGGACCGATTGCACGCCAATCATCTCAAATACTTTCAAAAGTGTTGAAAGAATATCATCATGAAACAATAGACGAATTACTTAGTCGATGTAATGAACATATGGTTCAAAAACGCGGTGCGGCAGTTGCTATTGTCAAAGTAGATTACAAGCGAAAAACAATTCAGTATAGTTGTGTTGGGAATGTCCGGTTTTATATGCTTCATGATTGCGGTAAGATGATTTATCCCTTACCGGTAATGGGCTATCTCTCAGGGAGACCTCAAAAGTTAAAGACGCAACAATACAACTATGAAAAGGGGGATCTATTCTTCCTCCATTCAGATGGCGTCACACTTAGAAGTCCAAAAGCTTCAATGAAGGCAAGTTCAGGGCCTTATGAGTTATATCAAAAAGTACTCGGTTCAATTGAACACGGCGACGACGCGACATTTATAGCTGGAAGCCTACTTCTGTAAGTTGGAGGTGGGCTTTTTTAACGGGTAAGAAATAATGAAAACCTCTGCCGTGGAAAACCTGCGAAAGGGGCTATTCCGCGTCCGGGCTCTAGCGTCTAGAGGCTTGGGTCATAAGCCGGTCAGGCTGTGTGGCAAAGTACGCCGCTTCGCCAGCCCGTTTTATTCCTGTCGCGGGCCTACAGGATGAGGTCATGCAGCTGTTGCAACAGGAAGTGGGGCACTTAAGCTGCGTTCCTTTTAAGGTGCCTTGCGCTTTTCTTGCCGTCCAGACTCCAACGCCTAGAGGCTCGGGTCATAAGTCGGTCCGGCTGTGCGGCAAAGAACGCCGCTTCGCCAGCTCGCCTTATGCCTGTCGCGGGCCTACAGGATGTAGGTCATGCAGCTGTTGCCACAGGAAGTGGCGCACTTAAGCTGCGTTCCTTTTAAGGCGCCTTGCGCTTTTCTTATGTTAAAATGAATCTATAGAAGGAAGGGTGGTTTTATTGATGAAGCATATTGTTGAGGCTACAGCTGGGAAAGCGGCCGTCAGTATACATCAAGCTGAAAAGGTAATCGCATTACTTGACCAAGGAAACACAGTCCCATTCATCGCGCGATACCGAAAAGAAGAAACTGGTTCGTTGGACGAAGTACAAATTAAAGCGGTTGAAGATGCCTATAGTTATGTTAAAGGTCTTGAACAGCGTAAAGAAGAGGTAATCCGTCTTATCGACGAACAAGGTAAGCTGGATGACGACTTGAGGAAATCGATTGAAAGCGCTACAGTATTGCAAAGAATTGAGGACTTGTACAGGCCTTTCAAACAAAAAAGACGGACACGTGCCATGATTGCGATTGAAAGTGGTCTTGAGGCACTTGCGGAAAAGCTAATGGAGTTTTCTGGGAGTTCGCCTGAAGATCTTGCCACGCCTTTCCTAAATGAAGAAATGGGGGTAAATACGGCTGAAGATGCACTGGCCGGAGCTCGAGATATTGTAGCCGAACAATTTGCGGATGATGCCGCGATACGGGAAAACATACGAAAGTTAGCATGGTCAGATGGGATGATCGTATCTGCAGTCCGCAAGGGGGCAGAGGATAAGCGTAATGTTTTCGAAAACTACTATGAATATGAAGAGCCTTTGAAAAAAATCGTACCACACCGTGTTCTTGCGTTAAATCGTGGTGAAAAAGAAGATGTGTTACGTGTAGGTATTTCTTTTCCAAGTGAACGAATTATCGGAGGACTTGAGCGTGAGTTGATCCGTAAATCACATTCGCCTTCTGCGCCACATGTAAAAGAAGCGATTGAAGATGCATTTAAACGCTTGATTGCCCCTTCAATTGAGCGGGAAATTAGGGCGGCGCTTACTGAAAAGGCCGAAGAGCAAGCAATCCACGTGTTTTCGGAAAACTTGAAAAGCCTTCTCCTTCAACCACCATTGAAAGGGAAAGTAGTATTAGGTCTCGATCCGGCATTCCGGACAGGTTGTAAACTTGCAGTTGTGGATGAAACAGGGAAATTGCTTGAGATATCCGTGATTTATCCGCATCAACCCAAAATGGAAAAGGAAAAATCGAAACGTGCTATTTTGGAGTTATTGAAAAAGTATCCGATTACGATTATTGCAATAGGTAACGGAACGGCTTCGCGTGAATCGGAATTGTTCATAGTCGAATGTATAAAAGAGGCACAAGCAGGTGTTTCATATGTGATTGTTAATGAAGCGGGTGCAAGTGTTTATTCAGCGTCGGCTCAAGCTCGGGACGAGTTCCCTGACCTTCAAGTTGAGCAGCGGAGTGCGGTTTCAATAGCAAGGCGTTTACAGGATCCGTTATCTGAACTTGTGAAAATTGATCCGGGCTCGGTAGGTGTTGGGCAATACCAGCATGACGTAGCAAAAAAACGTCTTTCCGAATCATTATCATTCGTAGTTGAAACGGCTGTTAACCGGGTAGGGGTAGATGTTAACACTGCATCCTCATCACTACTTCAATATGTGGCAGGTCTGTCCAAGACCGTCGCGGAAAACATTGTGAAATCGCGTGAAGAGAATGGATTGTTTACGAAGCGCAATCAGTTGAAGAAAGTACCTCGCCTCGGAGCGAAGACTTATGAACAAGCGATAGGTTTCTTGCGGGTGCCTGATGCAAAGGATCCGTTTGATTCGACAGGGATTCACCCTGAAAGTTATCAATTGGCGGAGCAAGTATTAGAAGAAGCAGAGGCAAGCAAGAAATTGCTTGGTCAGAAAGAAACTGCGGATGCATTGTCTGCTCTTGACGTTAAAGCTCTAGCGATCAAGTTAGACGTTGGGGAAGTGACGCTGAAAGATATCATCGAAACACTTCAAAGACCAAATCGGGACCCGCGTGATGATTATCCGCAACCACTCTTAAAAGCAGACGTACTCGATATGAAGGATCTATACGAAGGCCTTGAAATGCAAGGAACTGTTCGGAATGTTGTGGACTTCGGTGCCTTTGTTGATATCGGCGTAACGGAAGATGGTCTCGTTCATATCTCGAAATTGAAAAAAGGTTTTGTAAAACATCCTCTTGATGTTGTCGCTTCAGGTGATATCGTTACTGTGTGGGTGGAAGGTGTAGACAAAGGAAAAGGACGTATTTCTTTGACGATGTTACCGCCGTCAGCAAAATAACGACTAAAAAGGAGGGGATGGCTATGACGGATGAAGTATTGAAGGAGCTTATTGAAATGGTTTCCTTAGATGCATTCGGAAAGCCATTCATCCATATGGCCAGGTTTAATAAAAGGTTAAGGACAACGGGTGGGCGCTATATGCTCTCAAATCATTCCATCGAAATTAATCCGTTGGTTTTGGAAGTGCATGGGACTGAAGAATTGGTTGGTGTAATCAAACATGAACTCTGTCATTACCATCTTCATATAGAAGGAAGAGGTTATCGTCATCGCGATGCAGATTTTAAAAGTTTGCTAAAGCACACATCTTCCCCAAGGTTTTGCAGGCCCCTTTCAAAAGGAAACAAGAAGCTGAATTCAATGTATGTATATGAGTGTCTATCATGTAAGCTGCTTTATAACCGGCGAAGAAGAATGGACGTCAGGAAATATAGTTGTGGGAAGTGCGCTGGGCAAATTGTAGCAATACAAGCTGGAAAGTGATTGTTGAGGATGCGATAAGGGCGCGCAAACCGCATACCAATCGTGTTCTCAATAATACTTAAAACTAATTGATGAAAAAGTGTTGACGAAATGAGAAACACTGTCTATAATAAGAAAAGTCGGTTGGGAACGGCGCGCACGACATTAACAAAAGCGTTTCCCGAACAGAAGACAACCATTATATATGGCCCCTTGGTCAAGCGGTTAAGACACCGCCCTTTCACGGCGGTATCACGGGTTCGAATCCCGTAGGGGTCACCATTACTTTTTCAAAACGAAGTT
>NZ_JADPRX010000051.1:0-13930 GCF_017347125.1 Sporosarcina sp. E16_3 | reverse complement strand
CCTAGTGATACTACATTTAATCTGATGACAGCTTGTAAAATAAACAGTTTTATATCCTATAATGAATCACTGGAATGGGGCGTTTTACGAACAGGGAATGTTGGAATACACGGGGTTGACTATACACCTACAATTCCAATTGAATCAGAAGTAGTCTCTACACTAAATGCAATTAGGGATAGCGAAGGCTCACTCACATACAAAGCATTGAAGTATATGTATTATGCCATGCGAACACAACTATTTTGGGATGGAAATAAGCGAACAGCAATTGTCTCTGCAAACGCGATTATGATGTTAAATGGGTTAGGGATCGTTAATATCAGCGAACAGCAATTAGAGCATTGGAATCAATTGTTATCAGAGTTCTACGAAACGAATAATGATGAAAAAATCATTCAGTGGACATATGATAATTGCGTTCACGGAATTGATTATTGATGTGCTGGGCAGTTCGAATATATTAAGTAACTGTATTGTCATTTAGGGGCTACAGCTACTACAGGGCCAAGGAAAAGAGACGTAAAATCGCGCAAAGAATCGGCTGCCTTTACAGGGCAGCTTTTTGTGCGCTTGGCAGCGCTTTTCTCTAACGGGTGAAAGTCCCTAACATGCCGTAGTGGCGGAAATGTATAGCTGATTGGTAGTGCAGATGATTATTATCTTAACAATAAAAACAACTCTTAAGAAACGATTTTGTAAGTTGTATTAACGATACTACCTTTTACCGTGTAGTGCCACTTAGTAAGAAAATACTATTTCCTATACTTAACTAACAACTAGTTTTCATCTAAAATATTTTGTTCATTCGTATTCGGGGGAAACAATGATCTTAAACAGATAATGTCATCTAAACCTGATGGAACCTGTGAGAGACCGAAGTTAACTACTTAACTATCAAGGCACGCGTGTTGATTAACTAAGTTCTTCCAATAAAATATATACAAAAAGAGAGCGCCTCTTGTAAAATGTAAGTTACCACACCAACATTTACGAAAAGAGGCATCTCTCATGAACAAGAATACCACGCTTCAAACATTGGTTCAAAACTTTCTTTCTGTTGATGAAATTCAAGCTATTTTAAAAGAATTTGGATACGTTGAAACAGCTCGTAAATGCACGGTTTCCGTGCTCATTTCTTATCTTGTCACAGCCGCAGTGAAAGAGTGGAAAAGTTTAAGATACTCGGCGGATTTAGGTGCCAGTGTCGGTCTGGTTTCAGTCGACCATTCGTCTCTTTCGAAGCATTTAAAGAAACTTGATTATGCAATCATTAAGCGTATTTTTGAAGTAATCGTGGGCAAGTTGAACCGCGCCGCGCGTCGTAAACTAAAGATGCCAAAAACGCTTTTGTCTATTGACTCAACGACAATTACTGTAGGAAAAACACGCTTGCCTTGGGCACTTTTTCACGGTGAGCGCGCAGGAATTAAACTGCATGTGGGCTTTACGAATGAAACGGCAATGCCCCTAAAAGTCGTTGAAACGATAGGTTCGAAAAATGATGGTCCAATTGGAAAAGAGCTTGAGGACAATCGTTTTATTCTCGTGGGTGACCGTGCTTATTTTTCGATTGAAAAGATCGATCTTTACGCAGGAAATGGCCAAGATTTTGTTTTTCGTTTAAAGGACAACATCCAATTAAATCGAAAGAAATCGTTGAAAGGCAGTCGTTCCAAGGAGTCTAATGTGATAGCTGATTTTACATGTACATTAGGAACACCGCAAAAACAAACAAAAAAACGCCATCGTGTCGTTCAGTTTGCTGATTATGAAGGCAAAATATTAAGTGTTGTCATAAGCCTTCAGAACGTGACAGCTGAAGAAATTGCCGACATGTACAAATCCCGTTGGGCAATTGAAACATTCTTTCGTTGGATAAAGCAAAACTTAAACGTTCCGGTATTATTCGGCACGACAGAAAATGCAGTGTTTAATCAGCTATTTCCTGCATTAATTACGTATGTTTTACTTAAATTTCTTCATGTGCACGGAAGTAAAGAAGAGAACTGTAAACGCTTGTCATTCGCAGGGTTCCATCGCCTGCTTCTTTGTGATGACTTACCAATCGAATGGTGCATCGGCATCAAAAAAGTAATGGGACGGCAAAGGCAGATTTATCACGTCGGAGCTGCATAATTATGGTTAATCAACACGCGTGCTATCAAGGGTATTAATTCTGAGTTATTGTCCCATTTTATGATTGCTTCAATCTCAGAATTCTCGCTTGAAGAAGTACAGCCAACACACCCATTCCTACTTCGTGGCATTGTAAAAACCCCATTTTCTTCTAACGAAGCGCTTCCTTCCGAATTAGAAATGGAGTATTCTAACCCCTCTGGGATCGGGGCATTGCCTATATTTCTAATGTTTCCAATGGTTCCACGATAATCATTACTATTTTCGACTTCATAGTGTATGCTCCAATTCTCACTTTCTCCGAAAAATGTAAGATGTTTTTGAGTCCAAGCAGATAAAAGAGATATACCGAAGATTATCAAAATTCCAGTTTTACTAATCTTCATTTATAACACCCTTTCCATAGGACCTTTCTACTTGAGATTATACTCCTGAAATTACTAAATATAAAATTTTTATTATATTCATAATATTTGACTATTATTCCGAATTACAATATTGTTATATTATGCCTATTTGTAAATATTTCAAAGAGGAGTTGGATAAATATAGAGATATGATGGGAGATGCTATTGATAGGCTGTGGTTAGATTATTTAAAATAAAAGGAGGAAGAGACATGAAGTTCAAAGTTTTCACAACCTTTCTACTATCTGTAATCATCTTTTCCACAACTGGGTTTGCTACTTTTGCAAAAACAACTGTTGAATCAGACAGTAATATCGAACCTGTCATAATTTACATGACAGAAGAAGAAATCGATGAAGCACATAAAAAACAGGCAGAGGAAGAACTTCTCAAATTGAGGTCTGCAAAATCATTAGATGATGAAAGTGAAATAACTCCTTTCAATGATCCTGGCGACTATAAGATTGAATATGGCACTAAAGTGACTCGTAGCGCAGAAGGCTTTGCGGGAAATCAACCATCTGGAGGAGTAAGATTTCCAACATTGGGAGGTTTCTACCATTCTGACAGTGGCGGTCCTACTGTATCACTTAATGTAAGCTTCCCACCACCTTATTCTAGTCTAAGTATGAGCGTTCCATTAGGTTCTTCTGCTTCAAGCGGTTACTTTGTTAATGCGCCTAATAAAACAGACTATTTCAAACTGAGTGTTATAAAGAATTACTCAATTCAACCTTATAACACCTATCAGTGGACTTACGATTATAATAGTGGATTCTATTACTGGAAGCTCATCTCACAAAATCATTCGAAAATTCTTGTGTCAGTTGCTCCTTATGCAAAAAAGGTAAATTGATTACAGTTCTTAAAAGAGGATTCCATTGGAATTCTCTTTTTTATGGGAGCTTGACCGGTGATATATGTTTATATCGTTTTATATCATGTTTACTTGCATATCAAACACTTACTTATCTATAATAAATTGTGGAGATATACGAAGTGAAAGGATGATGGGATTGAGAGAGAGATTTATTTCAGTTATTATTCTTAGTATATTTTGTATTATTCTATCTGCTTGTCAAAAGGAAAGGGAAGTGTTAAACCATCTTGTTATTAAAAATTCTTCTGTTGAATTTGGTTCACTGCAAAACCCCAATGATAAGGAATTACATTTCCGCGTACAAATTAACGATTATGGATTGGAACCAGAGCTAGAATACAATGTCAGATTTATAATACAAAATACCGATATTCGTGATTGGACCGGCATGAATGAAATTGAAGTTCTTGAAACATACAAAACTCAGACTTTTCCTAATGATGGAGTAAGGGGAATTGTTACAGGTAGTTCTGTGGAAATAAGTAAAGAATTTTCTATAGATGAAATAAAAAAAATTATAGAAAAGGAAGAAGCAGTTATTGTTGAAATTTACGATAAGGAACAGACAATTGATCGAAAAGTTGTTACGACTTTTGTAGAAAACATTAAGCCTTTGGTTAAAATTAATTCACAAGCTAAAATGGAAAATATTGAACTAAATGAAGCAATTGAAGTAGCAATATTCGTTAAGGCAGTCAAAGATTCAACGAAAGAACAAGGGATTTCTGCTATAGAGTATCCGAAGTATATATTCAAACTTGACGAAGAAGAATGGTTCCTTTGGGCTACAGAGGATACTGGAAGAATTATGAACGTAAAAGACACTTACACCATCTATTTACTTTCGGATAGTTCATTAAAAGAGATTAAAGAATTTATTAATAAGAATTAAATATCGTAATCAGAGTAAAATTAAAAGTATACTGAGACAATGCCTGTTCATTTTTCTGCTTTTGATGTTCTTTACATTAATGGTGTATTCGCAACCGGGAAAACACTATCTGAACGAATTGATATTCTAAACTCTATAGTGACCAATACCTCTACCATATCTTCCTCTTCTAGTGGGAGAAGATAAGGATTACATTTATCTAGTTCCATTAGTTAATGTGAAGTTAAATACCAATGCTTGTCGAAAAAAGGATTTATGAGAAGTGCAAGCTTTCAAAGATTTATTGTTTAGTAACTTAAATTTCAGATGACTATATATTCAAATAGTAAATAGCTGCTTATCCTTTTGAGGTAAGCGCCAAATAGCCCCCTCCTTACAATAGAGGGGGGCTTGTATTATCATTTTGTTGAATATGTTTGAACAGGGTATACTCAAATTGCACACCCCAGAAGTTAGAGTCCAAATCTAACTTCTGGGGTGTTTTATTATGGCTAAATTTAGTGAGTCTTTTAAACTGATGGTTATGAGGAGTATCTGGATGGCCCGCCGGGGTATAAACTTCTAGCACGTACGGCATAAATTCACATGCACAGGTTTTAGGACGTACTGCAGGTCGTTGACATCGCTGAGTCTTCCTATCATTATCATATCAATCGAATCTAGGCGGATAACCCTGAATCTAAGGATAAACTGGCCAAGATTAAGCTTCCACTTTCCCCAGAACAAATCCAAATATCATTCAACAACTGAATATAAAAATCGGGGAATATTTTAGGTAGAACCGAGCTAAGCATACGAATGAACCACAAGAAAGTTCCATCATGATGGAACTAGGATTGGATCCGTCTGTAGCTATAGTTTCCATCGTTCTCCTCGAAGGTGGATTGAATCTTCTCTTCCAACTCCTGAGTCATTTCGATCAAAGGCGCTTGTTCCCTCAAATCAGCAACAAGATGGATTTCTGAGAGAAAGAAAAAAGTCTCGATCCTAACTTGAATTTGGAAAAGAGCTTATCAGTCATCAATCAGAACTTAAAAGCTTAGAAGAAGGTAGTGAGAAAGCTAGGGAAGCTATAAAACAATTTACTAAAGACAATAAAGAATTTCGAAAAGGTTGGAGCTGAAAAAAGTGTAGTGAACCAAAATCTATTAATGAATGCTTATAAGTCCTTTGTTGAGCTATTGAATAACTATTCCGGCTAACAACAGGAAGCTATTTTTAGTTGACAGGATACTGAATATTCTTTATGATGTAGAAAAGTAAGGAAAACGTAAGGAGTGGAGTTGACCAAAATGCGTATAGCAGCGTCTTTAACATCAAAGGGGCAAGTGACGATACCAAAGATTGTTCGTGATTTCTTACATGCTGATACTGGAGATAAAGTTGATTTCCAAATTGATCATATTAATGAGTGTGTTCATATGTACGGACCCCAGAGTCTAAGTGATTGTTTAGCGTGTGAGGGCAAGGGAGTCCTGGTCCAGTCGAAGAAAGAGTGTTTCCTATGTCTAGGTAAAGGAACGATTCCTAACGGCTTTAACCCCATGCAAATGATTGCTCGATGGCGGCAGCAATATGACATTGATATAACGCCTACATTGTTAGAGGATGAACTATATTCAGAAGGCTTGTATATTCCTTGGATTGAAATTGCTCACCCTTCTTATGTTAAGAAAGATTTACGGAGGGTGAAGGATTCATTATTGATCTACCTGTTTCTTCAGTTTGTTGTTCATGATAGAAATACATTAAAACCTGGTGAATTTGCTTACTTGACGCATCAACTCAAAGAGAGCCCATTGAAAGGTAAATTGAACAACATCTTTCGAGTAGCGGGTGAAACGAATGCATAGTGACTATCAAGCAATTGCAGAGCGTTTACAGGCCGCATTTCCTGAAGGCACCCTTCAAACTGGTAAGTCAGTCTACATCCCTGTGCAAGCATATATTCGACGGTTAGAGGAGGCGGCACAGGGGCAGTGGTCTTGGAAACTAGTTGAAAATCCACAAGTGCAAGAGTTAGAACAAGCAGTTGTAGTTCGTGGTGAATTAACAATAGCCGGGGCTACCCGAAGTGGGATGGGCTTTAGTTTATATATCCGTGATAGTTCAGTACGAAGTGTATCGGCTTATAAGAACGCGGTCAGTGCTGCAGAGTCAGATGCTATACGCAACGCTTGTGATAAGTTCCTAATGGGGTGGGTTGACTTAGCGCCTCACCGAGATTGGGGAAAAAACCCTGGTGTCGGTCTTCCTAGTACTGAAAAAGTAAATCCAGGTGCTCGTCTATGTACTAAATGTATGAAATCACTAAAGGGCGAAGACGAACTATTCCTAGAGTTGCATTCGGTTCGCCTTCCGTTTTGTTTAGATCATGTCCCTGCTCACTTTCACAAAAAAAATGAGGTATGAAGAGGATGAAGAAAATGAAAACATATCCAACGTGTTCACTATGTACCCATTTTGAACCCAATAAATCTACTTGTACACTGCTCCAAAAAGAAACCAAACCATTGAATCAAGAATACCCTGCAGGTTGTGTAGAGAATGGCCATTTCATTAGAGATATAAATGTCATGCTTGATAGTTACCATTTCTTCGCTGCTAATGAACCTGTTCCATCGAATTTTAAAATTGATATTTCTCGACTACCTACAGATAAAATAGGTACGCCTTTGTTTGTGATGACGAAACGAGGTATGGAGCGGGCGATACCAGCTTATCCCGAATTGACTTTGAAGGGAGATATGTTGTTGGGTGTGCACAAGGCGCATACGTATCAAGGTCAAAGGGAGCTTATTTCTGATTTGGGTGTAGAAGTCGCCCAGGAAGTCGCGAAAGGTCGAGGTGTTCGTCTAATCATTTTGAAAGATGAAATTGGTTCAACCGTTAAGCCTGAAGAAATCCAGCGCTTTCGAATGTACCAGAAGCCGAGAATAAAAACGACCAATTCATGGGCATTAAAAGAAGGGGAGGATTGGTGATGGACAGAAATGACGTTCGCACGAATATACGTATCCGCTTGTCTAAGTTTTGGCGACATCATAACCAAAATGGCATCGAACAATACCATCGATCTATAGAGGGATGGGAAACGACCTGGGATGGAAGCGTGTTAAGTCTATTCCTAAAAGAAATGAAGATTGCCGAAGTAAATAAAGGCGATATTTATCTGTCTGAGACAGTCCACTCATACTTCGATATACCCTTATGTTTCTTAGAACTAGCAATAGCGCAAAGTTCTAGAATGTGATATAATTCTATTAAGAAATAAAGGAATTAAGCATTTCTTGACCGCAACTAAATATTTTACTTATGAACGTAAAAGTTGGAAGAACCACTTTCGGAAACCGAAGGTGGTTTTTTGTTTATTCTGGGTGTAATAACATTATATATAGTTTTGGAGGAGGAATATGATGTCAAGAGAAACAAAGCGTTATATTGAGAAGGCCCCTCAGAGGTACAGGGTGATTGGGTACAGTGTCAAACCGAGTATTGAAGAAGAAAGAATTCGATTTAATATCAAACTATCTAAACATGCACCATTAGATGTTACACCGTTTTTGAGTCAAATGACATGCGTTAATTTGTAATGTTTGCGTGGCAGCAACATTAATTTTTCATACAAGAATTCGAACTAGATGCTGTTTTAGATAAATGGGATATTACGGGAAAAATAGATAATAGCATGTTGAAGAATAGATTGAGGCATCCATTAGAAACTGTGGCTATAAGATAAGACTGCTCAGATTATGAGGATGAGGTATTCATGTCTTCGGTTCATCAATAAAAATACTCTGTAAAAGAGCCATCACGCAAAAGACTAGCACGTGTTACTGTAAAAAATTTGACGAAGCGCCCACTGCGTTGCCTAAGCAAAGAATAAAGAAACGCCTTGCGCCGCGGAAGAAGGGGTCCAATTCTGTAATCAACTATTCGCCATCGAGCGAAAATTAATAGATGTCAGTCCTGATGAACGCCATAAAGAACGGTTTGGTCGCAAATTTTTATAGTCTTCAAATGGTTAAACTAACATAAGAGAGCGTGAAACTATATGACAGTAGAACCCAAAATAACAAATATAGCTGAATTTAATGAAATTAATATTCTAGGTGTACCATTTGGTTACAAATTTGAAAAAAAAGGAGATAAAAGTACACTATTAATCCTACCTATTCCAGAACAGTTAAATGAATATAATAATGCTGTAGCTATTTTTAGTTTTGAAACAGTGGCTTTATTAAAAAGTAAGTATTTTTTGGTATAAAGCAAAGAAGTGGTATGTTAGGAGTTCTTTACAATACATTTGTAGATAAATTAAATGAGGAAAACAAAGAATTAGATGATTTATTAACTCTTCAAGCGGTTCATGCGGATATGGTGATTAAATTAGGTACATTTTTAGAGGATTTCGCAGGTATGTGCGTAGCGTGTACAAAGTATAAAATGAACAAGTAGATATTGCAGAGACATTTTTAGCATACGGGAATCCAATAGGCTTTTATAGTTCTATTATTACGTCAATGACAGGAAAAAGACAAATCAAAAAGATTTTTTCACTCCCAGAATCAAAAGGAGATATAGAAAAGATTTTTAAGGATATAACTGACGAAGAAGTTAATCTAATTTACAGAGCAGTTCAAAACAGTGTTGAGAAAATTAATGATAGATTAATTAATATTTCTAGTGCAATCCTTAGGAATTCAGACGAAGATGTTACATATATTATGATTTGTACAATAAACTAAAGCATGGATTTTCTCCTATATACTTATTTGTGAATTCGAAGATAACCACTTTAGAAGGTATTTCTTCTGATATGTCTAATGAAGAGTTGGAGCAGGTTATTATTGAGTATTTTTTTAATAATTTCACGATTATGCACGATAAGCTAGTAGGGCAAAGAACAGTAGAAGAGGAAATAAAATACGCTGAAACTAAGAGGGCTACACCAACATTTACTTATCAAAACATTAATAGTAAAACAGCTAATGATATAAAAAACGTTACAGGAGATATAGAAAGTTTATATCTTTACCTAATGAAAAAATATTTGCCGATGGCTGAAAATAATAATGGTTTAGTTCTTTTAATGACTGATGAATATATGAGTAGAGATGAAATCAAAAGAGTGGTAGAAATAATTGATAATGTCGATAATTACAAGTAATTATCAGTTTCGTATTGTTATTAAATGGTATTAATATCAATCATTAGGTGTTTGAAAGGAGTGCAGTTACTCTGTAGTGTTGTGCACCCCTTTTTTTATTTCCTTTATAAAATCACATAATTCTAAGTCCAAAATGTCAAAAATTGATACATTGATCGTACCAAGGAGGTGCTGCGTTTGGATATGAGTTGTTTGATTGGGGGGCCTACGCAAAAGCTTTCAAGCGATTCCGATTATAA
Source organism: Sporosarcina sp. E16_3 (assembly GCF_017347125.1). NCBI lineage: Bacteria > Bacillati > Bacillota > Bacilli > Caryophanales > Caryophanaceae > Sporosarcina > Sporosarcina sp. E16_3. The sequence goes on along the minus strand of NZ_JADPRX010000051.1, from coordinate 4,203 downwards.
AAACGAACTACACCCCAAAGAATAATTAAACCACCTGAAATAGCAAAGAAAACATAATAGAGAAACTCATATTTCAGATAATCGTAAGTTTTATATTCCCATTCCACATACCAATTAGCATTGTCATTTCCGATATTACTCTGTCTCATCATACGAGATTCCCCGTTGCCTTCTTTTCCTTGAGTAAATAATTTTTCACTTGTCTTTTTACCATCTACCTCAGAATCCTTTATGAATGCGAAATAACTAATATTGTCAAACCACTTTGAATTCCGTTCAACCATTTCTTGTAAGGCAAGTTCATCTTCAGAAGTGAATTCACCTTTCGTTTGATATGATTGTACCAAATTATCCATTAAATCTAAGGTCTCACTGTAAGTTTTGTCCCTCATAAATAAACTAACCGAAACAACTAAACCTACCAAAAAAAATATAACTGCTGAACGTAATAGCCATTTTGCAAACTTTTTTTGAGATTGAAACTTTGTTAATAACCCTCTTGTAATTTGTTTTTCATCTCCGAATCTATCTAAAGCAATAGAAACTGCTTCTTGCTCTGACTTTCCTTCTGCTTTTAACTCTTCAACAGTTTCTAATAAATGTGAACGCATTTCTTTTTTCAACTCTTTTGCTTCTTTCCCACTTAAATGAGAATATACAGTATTGACAAATTGATCAATTTGTTTCACAACTTCTCTCCTCCTTCTAAAAATAAGTCAATAAGCTTTATTACAAATCTCCATTCCTTTCGTTTTTCTTCAAATCCATCTTCACCACGTGGTGTGAGTTTAAAATATTTCCATAGTGAACCTCTTTTGGTATAGAATGTGAAAAATTTCATTCTCCTTTAATAATATCAAGACTATTATAACTTATTGTGGTCGAGATTTCGATTTACCACTATAACCTTCACTTCAAAAGCCCATTTTTTTACGTTTCATCCCGTTTACTTCTAGCTTCATCCTAAATAGCATCGGAAGATTTGAAGTTTTGTGGACGAGAAGCCACGGAAATGTGATTTACATAGGATATAAGGTTAAATATCACATCCATTAGCTACTAGTGAAAGTGATATTTAACAGATATTGAAAGGGTTACAATTCCATATTTTTATAATTTTGGTTGACAGAGTAATAGTGTTGTGACAAAATTTGATAAATAGTGCCAATTCTCTTATCATTTTCTTGGTACTAATCAGTCTGAAAAGAGGTGATATAATAGTAGATATGATACTAATCGCAATAACTTTCATAGCAGACTTGTAGCAGGATTACAATAAAATTGGAGGTTTTCTAATGAAGAAAAGTAGAATGTTGAAAAGTTTATTTATGATGGTATTAGCTTTAGGAATACTCACTGGTGGAGGAGCGTTATCATCAGCTTCAGGTGGACCATATACTTCATATGTTCTTAAGCCGCTAGGTGGTAACAATTACACGAATTTTCATACAAAGTCACAAGATTCGGATTGGTTGCTAAATAAAGTAACCGCATTGACAAACACCACAGCAGCTAACTTTTGGGGCGAGTATGATGGGTTGATTACAACTGAGACTATATCTGCGAAGTATACACAAAAAGTTGCGACAACCTATACTACGATTAGCTTTTATCGTAACGTTAAAGCCGGATCCAATGTCCGTTTGGCTATGGAAAATGCCAATGTAAGTACTTCAAATGCTTTTGTAAGCGGCGATGTAGAATTTTGGTAATATCAAATAAAGCGAGACTTCATATGAGTCTCGCTTGTTCACCTTAATAAAGATAGGAGTAAAAATTATGTACAATGTATGTCTCTTAGAACTAAAAAGATGTTTAAGAAGAATTGAATTCAAATTTGTATTTGTTATTTTATTGTTGTTGCCTGTTGTAGCTCATTTGATTCAGTGCGCAATTTACTTTGGCAAAACATTTAGTTACTTAAGACCGTATGAGGAGATGACTTTTATAGTAGGCAACTATGTTAGTCATATATTTTCAATTTTTATTATTCTAACGCCTCTTTTGTCAAGTTTTATTTATTCTGATAATTATTTTATAGATCGTAAAAAGGGTATCTTAACTTTACTTGTGACTAGGACGAAGCGTCAATATGTATTAATTGCTAAAGCTTTTACAGTTACTTTCGTTACGTTTTTCAGTTTTTTTGTTGTTTTGTGTATTAATTTTTTATTGACATACATAACATTTCCTGAAAAGGGTGGGGATAATATGTATGCTCTTCCGGCATACGACACAGGTCTTCAAGGATATAACTCTTTATACGCCTTTGATTTATTAAGTTTAAATCATCCTTTCGGTTATTCTTTAATATATGCCTTTTTGGTAAGTCTTTTTGCAGGAATGGTTGCTTTACTATCCTTTTCTATTATGACTTTGACAACTAAGAACCGTTACCTTACTGTTATAGGTCTCTTTGTAGGGTTAATAGTAATTGATTTGCTTTTTTCATTCTTAGGATTTTTTAATTATGGTTGGACAAGTGTTTTCTTTTCAAATAGTTTAGTACCTGAATGGGCACCATTTGCATGGATTATTGGCTTATTTGCTTTTTCTGTGCTGTTATTAATAAGGGCTAAAAAAAGTGACGTGATGAATTAATATGGCATTTAATAGTTTTCTGCTTAGGGGAATATGGTTAAAATCAACAGGGGAATTTATGATTATTAGCAGTATTCTGTTAAGTGTAATTTATTTACTCTACCTTTCCTTGACTGGCACTGAAGGAAATAAAATCAGTGAATTGATTTTCTATGTTCAAACACATTTTATAGTATTTAACAGTGTCGTTTTACCTTTATATCTATTGATGGCTAGTGAAATGATTCATTATTACTCTCATGACCAGATTAAAATTAAGCACAGCAAAATAAGTGTATTGGTTAAACGTCAGATAGCTCTTATGGTATTCCACACTTTATTTTTTATCCTTATTATAAATATCCCTATTTTAATTTTGTCTATATTTAATAATGGATTTGAAATGTTGTTTTTTATAATTCGATCAATGCTAATACAGTTACCAGGATTTATGTTAGCAGCTAGTATTCTTTTGTATCTTTATTATAGAAGTCAGCAGCAGGGAATATCACTACTTCTTAGTATAGTATTATTAATTTCCCCGCATATTATAGGTACAGCTATTGGGATAGAGAGTCTTCGATCCCTGGATTACTACATTTACTTGAAGCACATGGAGTCTTTTGTTGTAACAGAAGGATTAAATGAATCAATAACTTTTGTATTGGTTGGGCTTTTTATTTCAATGATATTATTTTTACTTACAGTAAAAGAAGGTTCAAATCAGAGGTGATTTTTTGAATATAGCATTTTTTAAAAAACCTATAGGGAAAAGGCTATTTATCCTCGCTGTTTTAGGTGGCATACTTTTGGCTCTGTATTTTAAATTGACCAATTTTAATAAGGATAATAGAGATTTAAGTGTGGCAATATTAGAAGACTTGGGTACGTTAGAAATAGAGACTATTTTTCATGTATTACCAGCATTGGTTTTTGCACTGCCCTTTTTACTGTTTATCCTGAATACAGGAGATTTTGTTTACAGTGAGTATGAAACTAAAGGGGTAATCGTTTTAACAAGATTGCAAGACAAGAGAATTTGGTATTGGCGTATGATGTTTAACATATTTAAATTAAGTTTTTTTTATTTAGCAATACTTTTCATCTCCTTTATCTTTACAGGTATATTACTTGGATACTCAGTTGAATTCACATATTTAAAAGAAGTTTTGTTCCTCTATATACTAAGTCTTCTTACCTGGACAGCATTTTCAGTGTTATCAAATGTAGTGTGTTTTATAACAAGAAGTGGATTGGGGTATGTTTCGGTAATTACAATATATTTTGTATCACTCTTTTCATCTGCTTTTATTTACGATGTATTTCCCACAGGTCAGAAGTGGATTATCTGGTTCCCCACTAGTCAACAAATTATATCATGGCATGACTTCTCACTTAACCTTGGAGAAAGTGCATTTAGGTTAGGATCTTATACTTTAGAGTTTTCTTTTGTATATTTATTTGTGTTAAATATAATCATTGGTGTTTGGTTATATATAGTTATTCATAGATATGAAAGTTACGAGCCCAGTGGTAATATGTCAAGCACCTAAAACATGAAAACTGGAAATTCATTGCGGTTTCTATACGCAAACTTCCGTTTTTAGGCATATTCAAATAAAC
>NZ_JADPRX010000050.1:0-15704 GCF_017347125.1 Sporosarcina sp. E16_3 | reverse complement strand
AAATCGTAAGTCTGTAGAGAGACGTTTTACTAAGTCTTTAATAAAAGGAATACGCTCGGTGATTCGAATGATCAATGAATAGATCATCGCAGAGTAATTAAGCGATAAAACTTGCATGTTAAACAGGCTTACTTGTCGTATAATAGGCATAGAGCATTTCTCCAGTCTGTTAATGTGTGTGTCAGAACTCTCATTATACAGGATTTGGGGAGGTGCTCTATTTTCTTTTCTTTTTATCCTAAGAGCCGTAAGGGCTCAGAGATATGAAATTGATTAAAGGTAAGCGTAAAATAATCCATACTGTCTAAGTGTGGATTATTTTACGCTTATATTCAATTGTTATTAATTACCTGAAGACTTATCCATTTTTTTAAGTATTTCACGTTGCTCTTCTTGTGATAAATTTGTATATAAAACTGTTGTCTCAATTGTGTTATGTCCGAGCTGATCACGAAGGCCAACCAAACTACCACCTTCATCCAACCATTTCTTAGAAAACGAATGACGCAACTTATGGGGGCTTAGACGCTTACCCAAGAGAAAGGCTTGCGAATACTTACCAATTAACTTTTGAATAGTCTCAACTGCTATCGGATTAGCTTGTCCAGCGTACTTGGTTAAAAAGACAAATAGATTCTTAGGGTCCGGTTTGTATAACACGTCTCGCTCATCAAGGTATTTTTTCAAGTCCTTCATAGCGGAAGGGGTAATACTTACTGTATCTAGCTTATTTCCTTTTCGTAACGCGTTAATATCCCCTTTACGATAATCGACATCTGTGACTTGCAAGCCGGCCAATTCATTTACACGGATACCACTGCCTTGAAACAGAGATATGATGGCTACGTCACGAATACGATCACGGTAAAATCGAGAGAGTTGACGAGGGGAGAGTTCCTTCTCGTAGTCATATTTTACGAAATTTAGCAAGCCGTCCATTTCGTTTTTATCCAATATCTGCGAGCTTATTCGTTTCGCACGTCGGGCTATTGACTCAGATTTTTTTGGTGTTTTTATCTTAGCAAATACATTGCGGTAAAAGTAGCATTCACCTTCATCGTTTTCACTCTCAGTAGTTAAGTAGTTAAATAGGGATTTGAGTGACTGAATAAATCGTGACGCACTTGCCTCAGAACGAGTAACGAATACATCTTTTCGTTTTTCAATTTTCTCTTCCATTATCATTTCGACGAAATATTCAACATCTTTCTTTCGTAATGTCTCAAGAACAGCGAAGGGGATATCCGCATTGCTTTCAATGTTCGTCAAACCTTCTGTACGCAGCCAATCGAAGAATTTCTTATAATCATGCAGATAACCGCTAATCGTGCCAGGGGAGAGTCGTGCGCGTTTCTTGGCACGTACAAATTCCACTACATAGAAGGGAAGATGCTCAATAGCTCGTTCAATATGTTGTTCAGCTAAAATGGTCTTTCTAGTTGGGGCCGGCAATGAATATCCTCCTTTGGTCAATAATAATCAAATGTAAGCTAAATGTAATTTTAGCTGATAATGGGAAATTAGTATCGATTTACTGTCACATCTACAGAACTGGTGCTTACAGCGGAAATTAATATTTCATACGTAGTATCTTCTAAAGGAAATGTTCGTGTATCACCAACAGTTAATTCTGTATAAGCAATCGGTTCATTCTTCAAAGCACTCAGCTTTATTGAAATATGATGGATGAGATCTTTTGTAAAATCAATTTCTACTACAGAAACAGTTAGAGCTTCATAAAATGTAAATGAATTACCTTCTTTTATTTCCTGACTTAGTGGTCCTTGTATAGGCAAGTTGTTCACATCCTCCAATACCGTGCTTTCGCTGGCTGCTTCCGTGAGTTCCTGTGCTTTCGCAAGCGAGTGCTCGGTCATTTCTAACTTTGCATTCGATACATTGAATTCAGATTGTAGGTCTATATTTATTTCATTGGATCTTTTCAAGTCATCTTCTAGCCGCGCAATCACTTTTGGTTGAGATTTTCGTTCTTCTTTTTCTCCATTCGAATAACCGATTTGGTAAACTGACATCATTCCTACGGCGACAGATAATATTGATATCATAACCCCTCCAATCCAGGCCCAATAATTCTTTGTAGTGCCAGGCGAAATTGTTTTTTTTATATCATCGATGGATTCAGTCACTTCAGAGACAATTACAGGTGGAACATATTTTTTTTTAGGGGGCGGACTAACAGTAGTAATATTTTTCAAACGGGAACCACGAATGGGTTTTCTTTTAAAATCATTATCATCGTTCACGGATATAACCTCACTTATTTTAGGAGATATTGAGTGGATTTTGCTGTCATTTATTTCGATTCATTAGACTGTCTATTCTCTTTTTAAAAGAGATTGTGTCATTAAATTTTTTATTGAGGATTTTCTTCTTAATATTGTACATAATGAATACACCTAAAGGTAAAACTGTAGCAGATGTACTTATTCTTCCAATAATATCTTCTTCATTAGATTTCAATTCATTAAAAGCATTAATAATGGCATTAACATCATAATTTGCCCATAGTATATATATCCACGTAATAGAGATAACTAAAAATAGATATACTTTATTAGAGACAATAACTAGTATTTTATTAGGTTTTGAATAGGGGAGGGAAACAAAAAAAGATCTAATTGCTGATAAAAAACCGAACATAATAGATACGCACACTACCACAGCATACGTTAAATTAGCTTGAGTTGGGAATAGACTTAGAACAGATATTATTACAAAACTTAATACAGCGACTATAACTCCAAAAGAAACAGTTCCAATCATTTTATGAAACCATCTTTCGGATTTTTTCATTTCTATATACGTTGTAATCAATAATGTGGTTGCGATTGAAAAAGCTATTATTATTGCCAATTCTTGATTTTGAATTAAATATATAAGGCTGAATGCTATCAAATAAATTGAGGTTATAGTTTGAAAACGATAATCCTCATGAAGATAATCTTCCAAAATAATTTCTTTTTCTACCTCTTTTTCTAATCTTAAAAAATCATTATAGTCCATTAGATTCCTTTCTTCCTTCAAGATACTGTTCAATTGGGTCTGCGATAAATAAAAATGCAAAAATTAATACTATTGCGATTCCCGATATTATAACGAAGAGTCTATATGGATACTTATCGAATCAAGCATATCTAACAATTTTTTCATTGTTAATGTCCTCCCAACAAAAATTTATGAGTAAAATGACTGTAAAAGGATAAGAAAATTAAAAAGTCTGTTGAGCTTGATTTATAGCGAAGCTACACCTTATCCAATAACAGGTACAGAAAATTATACCATCGTTTATTAAAAATATCCAATATCGGCTAAATTTGAATTTAGTGTAAAGTTAAAATCGAAATACATCCCCTTCCCCTTTAGTTAAATAATGAACTAGGACAAGAAAGTCTAAACAAATTAGACTTGTGTTTTGTTAATCATTGAATACCCCCTAAGTGTATGTATCATTTCTGTTATCTTTTTACGCTGATTAGCATATGCACCCGGTTCTTGCTAAGGCATTTAATATCTGTATATTGTTAAAAAAATGATTTATAAAAAAGACCTAATTCCTTCTTCTCTTAAGCAAGGAATTAGGCTTCTGTATCTACAACAATCGCGTCCGTTAGTTGAACGAGTCATTATCCTAAGTTATTTCTAGTAACGCTACTTCGATCGTCATAGACGGCTATTTGTCATGCACTACACAGCACGCCAAAAAAGTGTGCTTTTTTTATAGTTCGGGCTTACGCTTCAAATTTATTATTTCTAAAAAAAATAATAACAAAATCCTGCACTAAACAATTAAGAAAAGGCCATTCCTTTGGAGGAGTGACCTTCGTCTCAACTTAATATTTCATAGATTAAAATACGCTTCTAAAAATAATATTCTCTAGAACTAATACCCTCAATTATTTATATCATCTTTACTTTCCGGTAATTGTTCTTCCGCTTTATTAAGAGCCTCAATCTCTTCTTTTGTTCTTGGTTTTCTTTTTTGATTTACATACGGGACTTTTTCAAGAGCTGACTCTACAGATTTCAGATTATCATTTTTAGTATTTCTTGAAAGCTCAAAATCATTTGCTTTAGACATAATTGTACCATCATTATTGTATTTAAACTGTCCTTGTTTCATGCCGATAATTACGTATGCATCTTCGATAATCGGCCCTTCGTATTTCTCAAGAAATAACAACACTGTTTCATTATTTTGGATCTTAGGATCCATATCTCCATCATTCTGCAAAATAGTAATTTCCAGATCTTTATCTAGATTATTGAATTCATCTCTAAATATATCATTCATTTTCACTCGAGTCTTATAAAAAGACAAGTCTTTATACATAAATTCTTCAGATACGCCTGAACCTTTTGCAGTTATGACAATTGGAGAAACTTCTGCCAAATCATCTATTGTAGAAACATTATGGAATAACAAATAATTGTAGTCGTTCGAAACTTTAGATACTTCTATTGCAGCATTATTTTTATTTGTAACCTCAGAGGTGCTTGCAACTTTTTCATTATTCACACCACATCCAGTAATAAGCAGTGCTAAACATATTAAGTAGATTGGTTTTAATTTCATTGTATTATCTCCTCCTAGTAGATGTCCTTTATTCCTGCTTTATCCCCTTCACCAAGGTGCACTTGGTACCAATCTCTCTGAGATGAATCACTCATCACTTCATTCACACAAGAAGCAGACGGGTGATCTAAACCATGTGTATGCCCCAATTCGTGAAGAGCGACATTTTCATATACAGTATGGTCAAACCAAACAGTATTATCATAATGCCAATCGTTCAATTGTATTTTTTTAGGATTGCTGTTTTTATCTGTAAGCCCTACCCACGGTACATTTCCATAGTCATCACTAGAAATTAGTAAATTATTCCCACTACTAACTTGAGAAAACTTAAAAATATTTGGAAATGCATTCTGCCATGTCCGAGCTGCATTGCTTATTCTAGTACTATAGTTATAAGCTCCTCTTTGAGAATAAATATACTTTATATTGACGTTATACGGCGCTACATCTATCCTCTTCCACCCACCATATAAAATAACCTTTTTATAGCATGAGGAAGCAGCTAGAACAGAATTATCACCTACAGCTTGAACAGAATTATCACCTACAGCTTGAACAGGATAATCACCTACAGCTTGAACAGGATAATCATATTCAGCTTGAGCAGAATGATCATTATAACCTAAAAATAATAGGGTAGTCATAAGGAATAAAGCTGTAATTTTTTTTAGCACAAACTGTCACAACCTTTTTTCAAATTTGCTGTTAAATATCGATTATAGAGATGATTATTAACTTCCACCCCAATCTTTATCAAGCGTCTCCTAAATCCAACATTTATCACCATATACACATTATACCATATTGTTTTCATTAAAAATTTTAATATTTCCCTTTTTTGCGACAATAATCGACATTAATTATGATTTATGATGTTGTTTTTTCTCGTAAATAAACCAGTTGCACCTAAGAAAACAGCAAAAAAAGGTGAATAAGAGTAGGAGCCGAAGCTCCTACTCTCACAAATTTTTTAACAAAGCAAAGATTATTATAGTCCCAAATTGCAATATTAACTTAGCCACTTAGATAAATTTCAGTGTATTTATGAATACGCATGTTTTACATCTACCCTAGAAAGCGGATTTTGATCTTGGCTTTGATTTTATGACATTAGACTAGTTTTGCTAATTCTTGTTCAAAAACGACTGCTGGCTGCTGATAGTTTAGAATCTTTCGTGGTAGGTTGTTGAGCGTCTGATAAATGCGTTTTATTGTTTTCCTAGAGTAATCTGAAATTGCTTTCCCTTTAGGAATGTAGCGTCTAAGAAGCCCATTATGTCGCTCGTTGCAGCCTCTTTCATAGGAAGCGTAAGGCCGTGCGAAATAGACATCCGTGATGCCTTCCAAACTCGCTGTCAAATTGGAGAACTCACTTCCATTATCAGAAGTAATTGTCTTGAACACTTTGGGGAAGAGTTCTCCATAAAAGTTCTGTAATTGTTTTATACCATGGTCAACAGAGTCGTGGTCTTGATCATCAATTTTGATTGCGTAATAGAATCTACTTTTACGTTCAACGAGGGTCAGTAATGCATTGTCGTCGGACTTCTTGCCTTCTACCGTGTCAATCTGCCAGTGACCAAATTCCGCTCTGTCTTCAATTTCAAGGGGACGTTCTTCAATACTTGTACCCAAGATTCGACGATGTTTTCGGACGCGTTTCGTCTTTGTATTCAGTCTTAATTTCAAAGGTAAATCAATGTTTCGAACGCTCAATACACACTGATCTATGTAGTTATAAAGTGTTTTAGTGGACACCATAGGCTTGTTTTTCCAATCGTCTTGCTGTTTTGAAAATCCAACCACTGCATCAGGTGACCAGTCTTGATTCATAATTTTTTCACAAGCAAAATCAACAAATTCGATGGCTTTCAGCAATTTACTTTTCGCACCACAATTCTTCCTATTGTGTTCATACACAGCCTGCCCTGTTTCGGGAAAATAGGCCTTGTAGGGCTTTCTTCCAGTCTTGAGTTGTGTCGTTGTTCCACGCTTTAATTCATTGGCAATCGTTTGGTGGGCGCGGTCCAAGCGTCTAGCAATTTCTCGATTCGAATGTCCGTGTCCATGTAACGCGGCAATTTTTCCACGTTCAAAAGAGGTAAGGTGTTTAAAGTTACGTTTTTGTATGGTATTCTGTGGGTGTGCCATTATAAAACTTCCTCTCATTGTTAGTCTGCTAACTTCAATGATACACGAAATTATATAATGGCCATTTTTTTGTCTAAATTCAGGTGGCTAAGTTGATTTTACAACTAGCCAGATTATTATAGTTCTCTAATTTTATGTATAAGTATTTGACGCTCTAATTTTGAAAATCCAGCGTCATCATCAAGTTGTTTAATAGAACGTGAATCTCTCTCCATTCTTCTTGAATTTATGGATTGAAGTTCAGCTTGTCGTTTCTCTTCCGATTCAGCGTTATCGCTCTTGAGTTTGTCCATCCAATTTTCCTATTCTTCCTCATCTTCGTAGGTTTGGTGCGAACTACTTGAATGAACAGAGTATATAAAACTATGTCCGAAATCTTTTCTTCGCAACAATTCCTTGCTTTGTAAGTGGTTTAATACCTCTTTCAAGAGTACTTAAAGATACTTCTGCACGGTCAGATACTTCCTCATTTGTAAAATTACTTCGACCCTCTTCATGTATTAGTAATTTTGTGTAATGCAGAATAGAAGTGGTTCTTACGGTGGTTTGGTGATAGCTGTTTTTGGATATTAGATAAATATAGTATCCAAAGGAGGAGTAGACATGATTCCCTGGTCAGCACCCGATCCTCATTTAGAATTGATTCATGTGTCTTCAGTCGGGAACTCATTACTTATAACCGTAAAAAGTAATCGTTCCTCTGCTCGTTGTCCTCAGTGTCATGCTAGATGTAATAATGTCCATAGTCGCTATACTCGGAGTGTCCAAGATCTGCCGATTAGTGATCAGACAGTTTACCTGATTATTATTGCCAATAAATGGTTTTGCACACATGCTAACTGTTCGATTAAAATCTTTGCGGAAAGATTTGAAGGAATATCTACCAATGGTAAACGAACAAATCGCACGATCGATGTACTTAGAAAAATGGCTTTCTCTTCGAGTTGTCTTGCCGCTGAAAAGGTGGCATTAGCTGCACATATTCCAGTAAGCCATGATACATTACTTTCTATTATTAAGCGTACTAACATCAGTCCTAAGGTGTCTCCCTTCCTTGGACTCGATTATTTTGCTTTCAAGAAAGGCCATACCTACGGAACTTTGATATGTGACCTTCGATCCCATGAACCGTTAGCTATTCTACCTGATCGCCAACCGGCAACCATCACCAATTGGCTTAAGGCACATCCGTTTGTACAGGTTGTAAGTCGCGATGGGTTTAGCGGATTTCGTCAAGGTATTACCATGGCTGATTCATCTATCACACAAGTTTATGATCGATTTCATTTTATTCGTAATGCAAAAAGGCAACTTGACTCCTATGTAGCTTCGATTTTACCACCTAAGATTTCATGGTCATAAGCAACCGAAAAAACAGAAAATATCCAGTTAACAAGAGCTGAACAAAGGATTCATGACAGTCAGAAGAATAAATGGACATTGATTCAAGAAATTCAGGAAAAATATAAGCAAGGAAAGAACATCACATACCTCGCGAACGAATACCATCTCGATTGGCGTACGGTTCAAAAGTACTCAAAAATAGAAAATCCACCTGATAACCGCAAACATCGATTCCGTTTGACGGAGCCCTTTGAAAATTTGATGACACAGTTGGAGATAGAAAGGCATACCGTAAAGGAATCTATGCAGCTATCCAAAAGATAGGCTATGCCGGTACCTTTTCAGGTGTTCGAACATATATAGAAAGCATTAGAAAAGATCGGAAAAATAATATCTCTAGGGAGAAAACACTTTCCATTGCTAGAAGAAAAGTTTGCCTTTGGATGTGGGGGTTCCTAGGAGAACTAGAAGCAGATGAAAAGATATATCTACATCGTGTATTTGAAGATTATCCTGAACTAAAGTTTGTCTATAAATGTATCCAAAGTTTTCGTAATGTGATTAAAAATTGCGATGTAGAAGGTTTAATCATGTGGTTGAAGGATCAACTCACAAGTAAAATACAACCATTTTACTATTATGCAGTCCGTCTGAGAAGCGACATTCAATCAGTTAAAAACGCCCTCATTCAACCCTTTAGTAATGGACTACTCGAAGGTCAAGTCAATCGACTAAAATCAATCAAAAGAATGACTTACGGAAGAGCCGGTTTGTTAGTTCTAGAAAAGAGAGTCCTATACCGACTATAGAAACTATTTTCAAAAAACGTTACATAATATATATAACTAGATGCGTAGCTCTTCACCAAACTGTCGTAAGAACCATAGAAGTACAGACCTTTGCAACGTATTTGTGTAAGCGTCAAATAGGTTCTTTCCAACGTTAGTTGAATTTACGAGATTCAAGCAATAATAGTTTATTCCGTAGAAGTTCAAAACTGTTTCTGCCATACATGATCCGTTTGATAGTTTTTAACTTATTTACGCTACCTTCAGCTAATCCGTTGTTATAGGGATGCGTACATGCATTTTCAACCGCATCTATATCCTTTTTAATGCCATTGAGAAAACTAGTTAATTCATTTATTTCGAGGGCTGCGGCCTCTGAAATCCATGTATGTAACAACTTTTTATCTCCCGAATGAAGAATCTCCTTGAAGCGCCAAACCAAGCGAAGTAATGTACCGACTATTGGATACTTTTGAACAACGTTTTTTACTTGTTCGGGGGAAATTGCTTTCACTTTATTTAGTGGCTTGTAGAGTAACTTTACAAGCCATTTTCTATCCACAATCTCTGTGGGACCAGCAGTCACTTCGTCTGCCAGATCACTTTGCAACCTTTTTTCTTTCGCTATGAATTGTCTAATTGCAGCTTATTTTGGCGTGATGGAAGCTGTAGAAGAGTAAGCGTCAAATAGCTTCCGTCTGCTTATATTGACAAACGAGATATTATAGAACCTGAAAGAAAAGAATAGATAAGCTATTTCTGCTTATCTATCCTTTCTTGTCGTTATAATACAATGGCTTTTTCATGTGCATCTTCTTTTTGTGTGTATAATTTAGCTTGTTCTCTAAATAAATTTGCATAATCCTTATCTATACCCATTAAATAGGAATGGGAACCTTGTTCAATAATTTCACCGTCCTTTAGATAAAGAATTTCATCAGCAAATGGTGCAATTCCTAATCTATGAGAAATTATTATAAGGGATTTGTTTTCTATATGATCAAATATTTCTTTCAATACTTGCAATTCTGAGTTAGGGTCTAATGACGATGTTGGCTCATCTAATATAAGTAAATCCGAATTTTTAATTAGTAATCTAGCGATTGCTATTTTTTGCCATTGACCACCAGATAAATCTTGGCTTTTATTGAAATATTTCCCTAATACGGTTTCGTATTTGTCAGGAAGTTGTTCAATAAAATCACTTATTCCTGCACTATTCGCAGCTTGTTCAATTTTCTCTTGATTTTCAATATCTCGAATATTTCCCATTCCGATATTATCTCTAACCGAAAAGTAATATTGGACATAATCTTGAAATAAAACAGATAATTTACTATAGAAAATATCTTTATCTAAATCCTGTAATTTATGATTATTAATAAATACTTGTCCTTCTGATGGGTCAAGCAAACCTACTAAACACTTAATTAAAGAGGTCTTTCCTGAGCCATTCGGTCCAACAATAACTATTTTTTTTCCTTTTGTTATTTCAAAATTAATATTTTTAAGGGATTTATTTTGATTAGATGGATATTGAAAGGAAAGGGACTCTACCCTCAATTGTTTAATTTCTTCAATTTTTATTTTTTTACGGGAGTCCTTATCAGTACTGAATCGTAATTTGAACTGGTGATATTCATCTAAAATTAAACTGTTCGAATATAAATTAGAAATTGTTACGGATGTTGATTCAAGGGTATCTTGAAAACTTTGAATTGATTGAAGAACAGCTACAAAACTTCCTATACTTATTTTCCCTATTTTAATAAAGTAAATACACAATAATCCTGAAATAACAACTGATATACTAAGAATCATTTCTGGTATAAATCGATATCTACTTTCTTTAATCAAAAGCCCTATTTTCTTTTTACTTTCATATAATAAATTTTGCTTCCATTTATTAAGAAGATAATCTCCTAAATTTAATAACTTTAATTCTTTTAGTGTTTCTTTTTTTTGGAATAAATTAGATATATAATACTCTTTTCTTGAGTATTCAGTTAAGTGTCTATTCATTAAGTATTTCTCTTTTGTTAATTTGAATTGAATTATATATAAAGGTATAATACAAAAAGTTACAAGAAAGATAAATAACCAGCTAATTTGAGCTAGGTAAATCAGTATAGTAATAAATGTACATATATTTCTTATTAACTCTATTGAGCTTTTAAAACATATAACTAACTCTGCATCAATGTTCTTAATCCGATCAATTATATTATAGATACTAGGATCTTCAAAATGTTTATATTTCATGCTATAAAATAATTGGATTACTTCTTGTTTAACATTCAACTTTACATCTATACTTAATTTTTCACTTACTATTGCGGAAATTTGTATTATAAAATAGGAAACCAAAGATAAACAAATTTGAATTAAAAAGATTATTGCAACATTATTGAAATTGGTTCCTTCATTTATCATTTTCATTAGTTCATCTATTAACTTTTGAGTTAATACAATTATCATGACGGGCATAAAACCTTGGATCGCTGCTAGAAAAATTAAAGATATACTTGGAAATAAGGAAAAAAGAATGCAAATTTTAACTGAGTAGTAAGCATTATATAACAATCTTTTCATATATTACTCCTGTTTTTATATAATAGGAAATTATTACTTAAAGTGTACCATATAAACCATATCATGACAATTTGTTGGGAATTCAAGTGAGAAATTTACTTCTTCTAACTATATTCAATGGAGTTCCCTAAGCGCAATGCCTACGGCTTTAGACGCTTCTATTACTTTAAATGAAAATTCTTATTAATCATAAAAAAGAAATCGGTATTCATTTAGGATCATGGGTGACGTGTAAATCACACCTCAACATTTGACTAAGAACCTTCTTTCACAAGTTTAGTTTGTAACTAGTTTAAATTATTTATATTTTATTTATATCTGGGATAATTCCGTGTTCTTTTAATTCCCACAGGAATTTTTGTTCATGAGGAGTGAAAATCTTAAATATTCCTTCTTGATCAAGCATAAAGAAAACGGGAAAAAATTCAAACCCAATTTTTTTAATGAAGTCATCCTTATAATAAAGAGTTTGAAAGCTTTGTTGAAAGAGGGATAAATATTCCTGAGCTTCTAAGTCATCTTTATGCAGAAACAAATAATAGTTTCTTGTAGATAATAGGAATGAACTTTGATTAATAAAATTTTCGAAGTGAGTCACGGTGGTTGTCAAGATAGTTGTCGCATATTGCTCTCTTCCTAGATTAGCTATTTAGTCAATATCAATTGATTTCTTTACCGCTCTTTTCAACTCGGATTTTCTCTTTCATCGGATTCAACGCGACTGATTCATGTGGACGCCAGTTGCGTGTTGATCCTGCCCATCGTTCTGGATGTTTTTGTTTTGCGAGCTTATATACTTCATGACGTTTTTTAAGTACCTCAATATGTACACCTGTGTGACGTTGTTCCGGAGTAACGAAATTTATTCCACTATGCTGATGATCATGCGTATGCCAATGAACGAACCTTGCGGTCCACTCCCGAGCTTTTTCGGCTGACTCGAATCCGTTGAATGGGAATTCTGGCCGATATTTCAGAGTCCGGAAGATTGCTTCTGAATACGGGTTGTCGTTACTCACCCGTGGTCTAGAATAAGAGCTTTGGATGCCCAATGTTTCAAGTAGCGTTTGAAATGTCGCTGCCTTCATCGGGCTACCATTATCAGAGTGTAGGACGAGCGGAGACCCATGTATTTTTTCTCTCACAATGGTTTTCTTTATTAATTCTTCAGCGTGAGCAGCGTCTTCCGTTTCCCAAACTTCCCATCCGACAATCTTTCTACTAAATAAATCGATGATTAAATAAAGCTTATAATAAAGACCTTTAACAGGCCCTTTCAACCACGTAATATCCCAGGTCCATACTTGATTTGGGGCTGTTGTAAACGCTATACTAAAATGGACAATTACTGCTAAATAAGATTGAACACTTTCACCCAACAAATACCCCTCACCCGTTATACTACTAAAGTAGCTAACTGGTAGGAGGATGAAAGGTGAAAAATAAACTTATGTTATATTTAACAATCCAACAAATGACAGAACAGAGTTTTTCTATCTCACAAATTGCAAAAGAATTAAAAATATCCCGTACAACAGTTTACAAGTACTTGGAAATGACACTTGAGGAGTCATATGAATGGGCAAATTCCCTGAGTTCTAGAAAGAAAAGACTAGATCAACATAAAGAATGGCTTCTTGCATGGCTTCAAGAGTATCCACATTTGTCAGCTGCGCAAATGCAAGATTGGTTACTTGAAAGATTTCCCGATTTTATAGTTGCAGAAAGTACAATGCGATTGTATGTTAACCAACTACGCGAGGAATATCAGATTGAAAAGAAGCCAAGGGAAAGAACATATGAAGCGATTGAAGAGCAACCTATGGGAAAACAAATGCAGGTTGATTGGGGAGAAACTCGTCAAAAAACAAAAGACAAGCGGGAGGTTAAATTGTATTGTATCTGCTTCGTCTTGTCCCACTCCCGTTATAAATACGTAGAATGGAAAGACCGTCCGTTTACAACGCGTGACACGATTAGATGCCATGAAAATGCCTTTCAATTTTTTGGTGGCATTCCAGAGGAAATCGTATATGACCAGGATCATTTAATTACAGTCAGCGAAAATAGCGGAGATATTATTTTGACTGGGGAATTTCAATCTTATAAGGAACAAAGAAAATTCCGGATGTATTTATGTCGAAAAGCAGATCCAGAAACAAAAGGGAAAATAGAAAATGTGGTGAAATACGTAAAAGGTAATTTCGCGGATAGTCGCGTTTTCACAACAATTGATAATTGGAATGAACGATGCCTAGAATGGCTGAAACGAACGGGGAATTTCAAGGTTCATAGCAACACAAAAAAAAGACCGGCAGAAGTGTTTCTCCTCGAAAAGCAACACTTAAAACCAGTCTCCCATCTAACTTTATTTGAAGATACTAATGGGTCAAGTATAACAAGAACAGTCAACAAGGACAATACGATTCACTATAAATCCAATCGATATTCTGTTCCACTTGGCACATATAGACCCAAGGGTCTTAACAAGGTATCTATAGAAATGCATAAAGACGAAGATAATCGCCAACATCTCGTGATTACAAGATATCCAGAGGGCGAGGTTTTAGCTAAGCATCCTGTAGAATTAACAAAAGGAAAATTAATAAAAAATCGTAATCATAGCCGGGATCGCTCAAAAGGGATTCAAGCGTATAAGGAAACCGTCATACGTCAGTTTAAAAACGCAGAGCTAGCAACTACCTATATTGATGAGGTATTAGAAAATTACCCGCGATATAAAAGGGATCAGCTAGGCATTCTTCATAAAGTAACGATTGATTATGCAGCCTTTATCGATTCTGCCTTACAAAAATGTTTGGATGAACATTTGATGAGTGCAAATGATTTTAGCGATGTCGCTAAGTATTTAGGTACATTATCTTCTGAAGAACAGCAAATCCAGGTATCTAAACCCGTACAATCCACGTCTTATAATATACGGGTCGATACACGCCCAATCAGTACATACACCAAAATTTTGGAAGGTGCCATGTCATGAGCGAAAGCATAGAAAATTTACAAGACTATTTCAAACAGCTTCGATTAGCTGAGACTGCTAGCGAATTGCCCAACCTTTTACGAAGAGCTGAACAAGCTTCATGGACATATAGGGAATTCGTGCAAGAAATCGTTCAATTTGAGTTACTAAAGCGTGAAGAAAAGAGTCGGGAAAAGCGTATGAAATGGGCGAAATTTCCCTATCTGAAAACAGTGAAGGAATTTGATTTATCTGATCAAACCTCCCTCAGCCAGCGTCAGTTGAACCAGTTAGAGGAAATGACTTGGCTTGAACAACAATACAATTTAATTTTACTTGGCCCTCCTGGCGTTGGCAAAACACATTTAGCCATAGGCTTAGGGATAGAAGCCATTCAAAAAGGTTTTCAAGTAATGTTCGTGCCAATGGGCGAATTAATTACGCTTTTAAAAACACGTGAATATACACGGAAATCACAAGTGCAACTGAATCGAATAGAAGCATCGGATTTAGTTATTATTGACGACTTAATGTATATGGCAATGGATCAGCGAGAGGCCAACTTATTTTTCCATCTAGTCAATCATCTTTATGAGCGTAGTTCTCTGATTTTAACCTCTAATAAAAGCCCAGATCAATGGGGCGAATTATTAGGTGATGACGGAATTACAACAGCCATCTTAGACCGTTTACTCCATAGAGTAGAAATTATTCAAATGAATGAAGATAGCTATCGTATGAAGCATCGGAAAACCATGTTTTAATTTGGATATGTATACAGGTATTTTAATTATAGAAACCGGAGGTTAGTGGCCGATGTTGAATTTGACTGTACAGGAATTGTGGGAATTCATTTTAGATTCTGGGCTATCTTGCGACCGTGAAATGGTTGAGAATTGGTTGCGGGATGGGTCATTAAAATGCATCAAAGACGGTGACAACTATCGCGTTGCGGAGCAGTATATTGATAGCTTTGTTTATGACTTACGATGGGAAGGCACCATATATGAAAGAGGTATTGATGACACGGAAAAAATCGAACGATTATTACTAGAAGTAAAAGAATTAAAAGAAGAAATATCAAAGCTTAAAACTAAAAATGCCTCGCTAGAACAAAAACTAGGAATAGGGCCATTTTAAACACTAATTTTCCTGCCTTCAACTTGGGGGCAGGAAAAAAACAAACGAAAGTGTTCAAAGTTAATTAGCAAAAGTGTTCAATTCTACTTGACGCTTACATTCCATTGTGTTA
>NZ_JADPRX010000049.1:0-17486 GCF_017347125.1 Sporosarcina sp. E16_3 | reverse complement strand
TCTTCGAAACGCTGTTCGGACTGTGGTGAGAAAAACGTTTCTTTATCCCTCGCCGATCGTACTTTCAATTGTGGAAAATGCGGGTTGGAAATGGATCGGGATTTCAATGCGAGTTTAAATTTGAAATATACGAAGGAATACACGGTTGTGACAAAATAAAACCGCGTATCAATAGGGTGGGCTACATCCGAATTTACGCCTGTGGAGTGCTAAACCAATCGTAATAGCGGGCAAATGGCGAGGCGGGGTACGAAGAAGCAGGAAGAGTCTAGCGTAGAGGAACTTACATGTTTTTCTATGTTTTTAGTAGCAGAATGATGTACAGAATTCAACATAGTTACCAAAGTAAATAGATTGCAAGTGGCTCAAAAAAGGATTATTGTTTAGACGTTAAAGTATATTGAATTGGAGTGGTCATAATGGGTAGATTACAAGATAAAGTTGCATTCGTAACAGGTGGCGCATCAGGTATGGGCGAAATGATGGTCAAGATGTTTACAGCTGAAGGTGCTACTGTAATTGCAGCAGACATTAATGAAACAGCACTTGAAGAAAAGTGGGGCAGCTATGAAAATGTGATGACGGTTAAACTGAATGTCACTTCTGATGAAGAGTGGAAAGAAGCTGCTGAAAAAGTGGTGGCTAAGCTTGGAAAGATTGATATCTTAATTAACAACGCTGGTATTTCTACGGAAAAAGGGATGAATGAAATTACAATTGAAGACTGGCGCAGACTGTCGGATATCAATAGTTTTGGACCATTCCTCGGTATGAAACATGTACTTCCGTATATGAAAGAAGCAGCTAAAGGTTCAATCGTCAATATCTCTTCATATACAGCACTTATCGGAATGGGCTTGAACCCTTATTCTGCATCAAAAGGAGCGGTTCGTGCGATTTCACGAGCGGCTGCAGCGGACTTTGGACAATATGGTGTACGTGTCAATACCGTATTCCCAGGAATCATCGAAACACCAATGACGAAGGGTCTAGAATCTTCACAAGACGTAGTTACGGCGCTTGTGAAAATGACACCACTGGCTCGTCTTGGAAAGCCTGAAGACGTTGCGAACGCGGTTCTTTTCTTGGCATCAGACGAAGCTGCATACATTACAGGTGCAGAACTTGTTATTGATGGCGGATACTCTGCAAGATAATGTCTCTAATGAAGTGTATGTATAACCAGTAGGGTATATATATGAACTAAAACAGGCGTCATGGATTTACTCCATGACGTCTGTTTTTTTCGTTGTAGTAGGAAATTATAAAATGCTTGGCCTATGGATAAACGGCGGAAGATGATATTCAGCATTTGGGCGAGGACATATGATTGGTAACGGGCTGTTTTTTTGCTCGTCTAAGTAGTCTGAAAAAACGCAGTTGTAAGACATCGGACAACATAAGTTTTATTGTCAACAAATCAAAATTATATCCGATGTAATACAAGGGAAAAGGTAAATGAAAGTGAGTGATAGAGATGAAATTAAAACTATTGATTGTTCTTACAACAGCTTTACTCTTACTTGCAGGCTGCGGGCTTGAAGAAAAAGATCCGCTTGAAGGAAAAGTAAAAGTGGGTGTCATGCTGTCGGAAAATGGTCTTGGAGATCAGTCGTTTTCGGATTTGGCATTCGCGGGCTTGACAAAGGCGCGGGATGAAGAGGGTATTGTTGTCGAATACTTGGAACTTGCGGAAACAGGTACATACGAAAAAGGATTCAGAGAACTTGTAGAAAGCGGAAATAACTTAGTATTTGCGCTAGGATTTACTGGTCAGCAGGAGCTGGAAAAAGTGGCCCTGGACTTTCCGGACCAAAAGTTCGTTCTCGTTGATGCCGTTTCGGAAGCCGCGAATATTACGTCGATTACCTTTAAGGAAGACGAGGGAAGTATGCTTGCTGGAATTGTAGCCGCGACTGTTTCAAAATCACAGGTAATCGGTTTTATCGGTGGTATGGAGGTCCCGGTCATTCAACGATTTGAGAAAGGGTTCATCCAAGGGGCAAAGTTGGTTAACCCTGCTATCGTTATTCTCAATGAATATGCCGATAACTTTGATAACGATGGCTTGGGGGCAGAGATTGCTTCGAAGATGATTGACAATAAGGCGGATGTTCTCTACGCTGCTGCCGGATTCACGGGAGTGGGTATGCTGAAAGAAGCTGAAAAAAGGGGCATCTATGCAATCGGTGTAGATAGTGATCAATACTTTTATGCAGAACAAGCCGTCATTACATCTATGATGAAAAATATTGATAGTGCGTTGTTCAATATCATCCATACCTATAAGGAGTCGGAAGCAATTCAATCCGGCCACATTGAACTGGGGCTAGCTGAAAACGCAGTAGGTCTTGCACCATTTAGAGGGCTAGAACTGACGGACGCTGAAAAAGGTAAGTTAGACGCGCTCATCGAACAAGCCGCGTTGGAAATGGAATGATGGGGGGAAAGCTGAAATGACAATAAAGAGAAAAATAGTGATCAATTCACTTTTCGTGCTTGGCCTATCGATTCTGATGATCGCAGTTATTATTGTCAGAATGCTGGCGATTCAAAATACAAGTAGTGATTACCTGAATGTGCTGTTAGCTGTTCATGACGTGAATGCAGAAACGAAAGCGTCGATGCAAAGCTTGAACACTCTTGCTTATAACATGACGGATGGCAATAAAGATAATGTTCGTCAACAACTGGAGTCGACCGCTGAAAAGTTCTTCGTTGCGGAAAGCCTTGTTAGAGAGAAGGAGCCACGGGCAATTCTTTTGAAGGCACAAGAGAAATTTCAGTTATTAAAAGAAGAAGCGCTGGCGGCCGTTGAGGAAAATAACTCCGCGGAAATCAATCGGCAATCGCTTCGCAACGTGGGGATTGTCAATGATATTTATATGGTAGATCTCTATACCTCCGCTCATTATGACTATTTACAAGACGCACTCGCCGCTAAAATTAAAGGCATCATTACATTCGCAATTATTGGTAGCGTATTTGTCATTATGGGGACAATGGTAATCATTATTCGACTTGCGAACGTCATTACAAATCCACTTAAGAAGTTGGCGATGAACGCCGAAGAAATCGCATCGGGAAATCTGGTCGTAGAGCCGATTCAGTATGATAAAAACGATGAACTTGGTCATTTGAATCGTTCATTCACATCCATGACCAATCAGTTGCGGACATTATTGCAATCGATTGATGGGGCAAGCCGGAAAGTAGATGATTACACAAAAGAGCTTGAGGTGGAAAATCGTTATCTTACCGAAGCGAGCAACCAAGTGACATTATCGACGGAAGAGCTTGCAAAGGGGACCCAAAGCATCTCCGAGGACTTGCAAAATTCCGTGGAGCTCATAGAACGGATGAATGAGGAATTCGAATTTAATGTCGGCCGGGCAAGTAATTCTGCTGATTCTGCTGCTATGGCAAACGAGGCAATTGTGGAAGGGCGTCGCGCAATCAATGAACAGCGTGAACTTATCGATAGCAATAACGTAGCATCTGAATTGATTAAAGAAGCGACTGAGCAATTTACGCACTATGCGATACGAATTGAAGATATGGCCAAGGCGGTTTCCAACATTGCTTCGCAGACGAACTTACTTGCGTTGAATGCTGCCATAGAAGCTGCGCGTGCAGGAGAAGCGGGCAAAGGATTTGCAGTGGTTGCCTCGGAAGTTAGGAAATTAGCAGATGAATCAACAACCGCAACTTCACAGATTTTCGATATGGTTAACCTGATCAAAGGCGGACTTAGCTCAATATCACAATCAGTTGGAAAAGGTGTTGAAATTGCCGAAGCACAAGACGGCAATGTAACCCGTACCCTGAATTCATTTGCCAACATCGAAGATAAAATGGGGAATATTACAGAAGCGCTGACAGAGCTCGTTACAGGCGTGAATAATTCGAAGCAGTTTAATGTTACGGTGCTTGAGAATACCGAAAACATTAGTGCAGTCGTGGAACAAACGGCTGCAGGCAGTGAGGAGATTTCCGCTTCAGCAGAAGAGCAACTAGCGTCTATAGGGAAAGTAGTCGACAAGGTGACAGCCCTTCGCGAACTAACCGATGATTTGAACGCAACGATATCAAGATTTCGATTATAAAGTGAAAGACCGCCTCGCCTATTAGTTGGCGAAGCGGTCTTTTGCTTATTCTTAGGAAATTATAAAATCTTGTACTGTGGATAAGTTGTAACCTAGAGATTTTACGTCTAGACTCCAACGCCTAGAGGCTCGGTCATAAGCTGGTCCGGTTATGCGGTAAAGTGCGCCGCATAGCCAGCCCTTCTTATGCCTGCCGCCTCTAAATAGGCGTTTCCGCTTTTGTTTACGTCTAGACTCCAGCACCTAGCCCCTGGGCCCACACGACGTGGGTCATGCAGCTGTTGCGACAGGATGTCGCGATCTCAAAGCTGCCTTCCTCTATCGCTTCTGTCCTGTAGGAAAAGGCAAGGAGCGCCTTTTTCTACAGGCCTTTCAGCGCTTGTCGGGGCTGATCAGGTGCTTGCGCTTTTGATTATTTCGCTTTCTTTCAATAAAATTCCGTCATAACCCATTTTACGAGCAAGTTGGGTAATATGAGGCTGCTCAAGGCGAGCAGTGTGGAGAATATCCGCTTCCGAAAAGGCGATGCGAGTCGGGCCATCGAATAACAACTGTCCATTACTCATAATAATCGTACGACCAAATGTTTCAGCGACAAAATCCATATCATGCAAAATACAGAGCACAAGTTTACCTTGCGCATGCAACTCGTTGATAATTTCTTTTAGAATCGCCTTACCACGTGCATCTTGCCCCATTGTTGGTTCATCGAAAATAACGATATCCGTATCCATTGCAAGAATGGAAGCAACAGCAATCATTTTCCGCTCGGCTAGACTCAAATCGTATGGATTTTCTCCTGCTTTATCTAACAAGCCAACGCGTTCCAGCATTTTCTCAGCATTCAAGCGCGCAACTTCAGCCGTTTGTCCAACGTTGAGCGGCCCAAACATCACTTCATCCAAGACATTATTTTTGAAAATCTGGTCATTTGGATTTTGGAAAATGAGCCCGATAATGCCCGCAAGTTTTGCCGCGGTCGTGTCTTTCGTATTCGTGCCATTTATGATGAGTTCGCCAGCACTTGGCTTTAGCAACGCTTTTAATAGTTTGACGAAAGTAGTTTTACCAGCGCCATTTTGTCCAATAATGGCTGTGGGTTCACCGCTTAAGGTCATGCTGATCCCACGCAAAATAGGGGTATCCTTGTTATAGCTAAACTGGAGATCCTTTACTATGATCTCAGGACCAGCCGTTTTTGTTAAAGGCAAGGATTCACTGATTGTCCTGATATCCCCACTGGTAATTCCACTTGCAGGCATTTCTTCGAGTGATATCGGATAACGGCCAGTCAACTCGTTTTTTAAATGAAGTGCTTTTGCGACTGTTGTATAAACAGGTGGTACGACTCCGAAAGTCGGTAAATCATCACGTGAAAAGATGTCTGCAGGCGGTCCGGAATCTATCAATTTACCTTCATGCATGAGTAAAATTCGATCGGAATAGGCGGCGAGTTTCTCCATTTTCTGCTCGACCATTAGTATCGTCATGCCTTCTCTCGACAGGTTTTCAACGACGCGGAATACTTCTTCCGAACCACGCGGATCGAGCTGTGACGTCGGTTCGTCGAGTATTAAGATATCCGGTTTCATGGCGATAACGCTGGCGATTGCGACACGCTGCATTTGCCCGCCAGATAAGGAGAATGGATTTTTATCCCCTAATGCTTCGATATCGAGGAATTGCATACTTTCTTTAATTCGCCTATGCATTTCGTCGCGAGGGATGCCTAAGTTTTCAAGTCCGAAGGCGATTTCATCGTAAACCGTGAATTTGGCACCAGTCATTTGCGAAAATGGATTTTCAAAAACAAGTCCAACTTTCGCTGTAATATCACTAATTTCATGTGTAAGTACGTCCATGTCACCAATGAAAACATCACCACCATATGCGCCTTTGAAAAAGTGGGGAACTAAACCACTGAGTGCAAAACATAACGTCGTTTTTCCAGCAGTATTCATGCCTGCTATGCCAACAAATTCACCTTTTTTTACTGCGAATGAAATACCGTCAAGGGCGAAAGTATCGGTGTTCGGGTATTTATATGTTAGATTTTCGACACGGATACTGTTCATAAGACAACCCTCCAGACGATAGCGGCGATTAACGTGATGATAAGAATAATTTTCAAGATGAGTCCATATTTATAATGAAAAGATTCATTCAAAAACGTTTTTTTTCCTTTCGCATTGAATCCGCGAATTTCAAGTGCAATAGACCTTTCACGCGTATCGTTTAATGAATTAAGAACAACTGGACCGAGTAGTGGGATAAATGACTTGATGCGCGTTAGCAAATTCCCTTCTGTTTCCATGCCACGTGCTCGCTGTGCATCGGTGATTTTACTAGTCATTGCTAGCATTTGCGGGATAATTTGCAATACCGACAGAAACACGTAACCGATTTTAGGGGACATTCCTTTATTGATAAGTGATTCGACAAGATCATCCGGTTTCGTTGTCAAAATGAGAACGCCGAACGCACACACCATATTTATGATACGAAGGGTGAGTAGTAACGCGAATGCGAATCCTTCCTTATAAATAGGAAGGGGACCAATTTCAAAAAGAAGTGTTGCGCGGTCCGGATGGAAGAAACCTTGAACGATGATGATAGAAATAATCAACAACAGGCTGACACCAATAACCGGCAAAATGTACTTGAACACTTTGCCAGCGAGAAGTAGAAGGAGCGTAAACGCCAAGACACAGATGACGAATAAATGAGTCGGAAGGATATAGGTCAATGCGATTGATAGGAAGACAAATAAGAGCTTGGTTAGCGGATCGATGTTGTGGATGAACGAATCTTTATCTACATACAGTGTCATGTTTTTCACGGGAATCCTCCTAACCTATAATTTGTTATAAACGGCCCGATGAACCAGGCCGCTTACGTAGTCCTTAAAGACGTTCTATTTCTGAACGGTTGTCGTACATATGCGTCAAATTCTTAGGCAGTCCTTTGAAAAGAAGGAAACTGATTAGAACTGTTGCCATTTTATCAGGCACGTCGACGACAATGCTGTCTGCGAATGATGCAAACCAAAGTGGCATATCTTGTGCCATCATTGTTGCGAAAAGTGCATCACCCCATACATTCCCGGTTTGCCCACCCCAAAACATAATATTAAGAGGAGTTGAGACTGTAGCGGCTATCAAGCCGACGACAAGTCCAAGTACAAGTGCTTTTCCTACGTTTACTATCCATCCTTTATAGGCCATAACCCCCACGACTAGACCGATGACTGCGGATGTAATTGCATAGACGAATGAAATCGGATCGGCAGTGAAGCCGTAAATAACATTGTTCACAATTCCTGCAATGGCACCGATAATCGGACCTGCTAGCATACTGGCAAGCACTGTACCGATAGAGTCGAGCCATAGCGGCAATTTAAGTAGGCCAGCAAACAACTTCCCTAAATAGTTGATGCCGATAGCTGCTGGAATAAGGACAAGGGCGGCAGTCGTGAAATTGAGTGACCACATGCTGTTTTTCTTCATGAATTCGTTCCTCCTTTTTTATAACGTATGAGGCGTATACCCCAAACGACACACTGAAAGACCAGGTGTCTTGACAGTTGTCAATTCAATTATAACTTACATTTGGTTTGGAGAATAGCTAGAATTTTGAATGGGATTAAAAAAAGTTGGAGATTGAACGCGGAGTATGATGAACTGTCCGACAGAACTGTGGAACAATACGACAAATCACTAGAATACTACACCAAACTCCATCAACCCTACACACCAATATAAAAACAGCTTACCCACGAATAGGAAAGCTGTTAAGTATCAATTAAGCTGATTAAAGCGTTTGAAGCCTGTGAATTTATCTTTCCAGTAAACTGAATTAATTGAAGTAATTTCAACTTTTTGCGAAGCGGCGTGGATGAAGTTACCATCACCTAAATAAATTCCAGCATGCGAAATGCCACTTCGGTATGTATTTTCGAAAAACACTAAATCGCCTGGTATAGGCTCGTCCACACTACTAGAATTGGTATGCATACCAATAGTATCTAGTCTCGGCATATTAAGTCCTGCCTCGCTAAATACATAATAAATGAATCCGCTGCAGTCAAAGCCTTCTTTAGTTGCGCCAGCCCAAACATAAGGTGTATGCAAAAGCGGAAGCGAAACTTCGACCGCATTGTCTAATACCTTTTTAGAGGGAAGATTCAACACTTTCGGCTTGACAGTTGTTGCAACGGTATTCTTCCATGAGTTAGTGGAAGAAGTCTCTTTAAGTACGGCGGGAACTTTTGTACTTGCTGTTTTTACTGAGACCGAATTGACTGCTCCTGATTTTTGACTAACCGCAACTTTTGCAGAAACGGCTAATTTTTGATTGGTTTTAATCGAATCGGAAGCAAGGCTGTTTAGACTTTTCAGTTCGTCCACAGTTAATTTATGCTTTGTAGCAATTTGCCATAGCGTGTCACCGGGCTTGACGGTGTATGAATCAGTTGCTGCATTTGCGCTCCCGACCGAGATAAACGTCGCTAGGGCAAAGGTCGCCAGCACTGAAAAAGCTCTCTTTTGCATCTATTTTCCCCTCTCCACGACAAACAGTTCTATATATGTATTCTATCTGATTAATAGAACTAGAACAATAGACTGTTAAATTACATTTATGTTACAGATAGATTACGAGCGTGTCACATAAGGGTTATTATACGCTATTATATATGTCGAAATAAAGAGTTTCACTGAACACGCTTCGGCTGCCCCTTGTAAGGCGCCTTCGCTCAATTATCACAAGTATTCATTTGTTATTTCAAACCGGTCGCCCAATTCAGCAGCCTATAATACAGTGTTGCTAATTGCAGACTTTTCCGCGTCTTGGGTACTTTGATTATGCAAGATGGTACTTGTAATTTATATAATTACTTATTGATGGCTTCAAATGTAATTATTTCATTAACTATGGGAAAACAAAAACCGACTCCCACATTCAGTGAGAGTCGGTTCCTGTTATTAAAACGAATACTGTTTCAACAAACCTTCTAGTTTTAGTGCAAGACCAATAGTACCTTTAACTTTAAGTTTACCCATCATAAAGGCGGCGGTCGAATTCAAGTTGCCAGCAAGTAGCTTCTTGAAATCTTTCACACTCAACGTTAATGCACAATCAACCTCACCGGGATCTCCGGTAATCGTTTCGGCTTTGCCATCTGCTAATGTTAAGCCATATAGACCACCATCTTCACCGGATAAATTGAATGAATAGCTGACAGTCATTCCTTTAATTGGACCTGGTTCCCCATTCAACTTTTCGTCGATTTTAAGCCAAATTGCCGCCAAAGTCATGTCATCAAAGTTCATCGTCACTGGACAACCCTCCATAATACTGAATGTTCATTCAGTATAGCTGAAATGGTATAGAAAAGCATGAACTTTCTGAGAACTAAATCCGTTTCTTAAACAAAGGGATTAGAACCACGCCAATAAGTGCACCGACAATAGCTGGTACAAGCCAACCGATCTGCTGTTCATAGAGCGGGAGATAGGCAAGCATATCATTGACAGGCTTAATCTCTATTCCAGCACCTTTTAATCCGTCAAAAATACTAACAAAAGCAGTTGCCAGAAGCGCCAAGATATAGACAATTGGCTCTCGACCAAACGATTTGTCGATGAATGACATAAGCATCAGAACAATTGCAAGCGGGTAGATTGTCAGTAAAACTGGAATTGAAATGGAAATAAGTTGCGTTAATCCAACGTTCGCAATAATTGCACTGAATCCCGCGAAGATTAAGACGTATGTCTTGTAAGAATTCCGCGGAAATACATGCTTAAAATACTGTGCACATGCTGAAACGAGACCAATCGATGTTGTCAGACAGGCAAAAATAATTGTCAAGGCTAGAATCATCGTCCCATATGGTCCGTATAAGACGGTAGATGCGAGTGCGAGAACTGCGCCTCCATTGTCCTGTATTCCGATAGCATCGACGCTAGTCGCTCCTATGTACCCGAGTGAAATGTAAACAAGTGCTAATCCCGTAGCTGCGACAACACCAGCGAAAACCATGGCTTTCATGACAGCCCGACTTTCTGTTACGCCTTCTGCTTTAAGTGCATTAATAACGACGATGCCGAATACAAGTGCTGCGATGACATCCATCGTTAAATACCCTTCAACAAAGCTACGGAAGAAGGCATTGGTTGCAAAATCAACGTGTGCTTGTCCGATATCTCCCATAGGAGACACTATACTTTTCACAGCTAGTGCTCCAATGACTAGGAATAGTATAGGTGTCAACACCTTACCTATGCGATCGACGAGTTTCGCAGGATTCAGTGCGAGTACCACTGTGATGATAAAGAAGATAATCGTAAACAATACAAGTGGCCAGTTTGAGTCGGAAATACTATCAGGCAGAAACGGAACGACACCGATTTCATATGAAACGGTAGCCGTTCGCGGAATGCCGAAAAACGGACCAATCGCCATATAGACAATCATCGTAAAGGCAATTCCGAAATAAGGATTGACACGACTTGCAATGGTTTCTAAGCCGCCACCCGCATTCGCGATTGCTAGAATTGCAACAAGAGGCAATCCAACTCCTGTAATTAGAAATCCAATCATAGCAATGAAAAGCTCGTCTCCTGCCATTTGCCCGAGAAGTGGTGGGAAAATGATATTACCCGCACCGAGGAACAAAGCAAAAAGCATAAGCCCGATAATGAAATTTTTCTGTAAAGACAAGTAAACTGCAACTCCTTGAAAGAATGATGTAACGAAACTTACTATCTTTTATTATAACCGAAAGAAGGGGCAATCGTCTAATAAATTCGACATTACGGTGAAAAAAATGTCGAATCTTGTAACTAATTGCGGAAAAGTTCACACGTTGTTTATATATCTGTTTTAAATAAATATAATTTGACAAATTATTGTTTGCTGAAATCTTGTGTGAAATGTATCAATTTTTGATTTATTATAACCGAAGTCGTAAAATGTTTACGACCTGGTCCTATACGTGTAAAATGAGGAACGGCTAGTATAATCAGGGGGTAATACAATGGAACAAGTACAATTTATGCGTAATTTAATTATCGAAACACCTTCAATGCCAGGAAACTTCGCGAAAGTCGCGTTAGCTATCGGCCAATTAGATGGAGATATTGGTGATATTCAAACCATAAAAGTAGGTACATTATCGACGATTCGTGATATATCAATTCAATGTTCAAGTGAAAAACACTTGATGCAAATTGTTGAAGCAGTTAATCAAATCGGCGACGGAATTAGTGTTCACGCTGTAACGGATGATGTATTGCAAGCACATGAAGGCGGCAAGATTCATATGAAAGGTCGTATGGAAATTCGCTCTTTAGGTGATTTACGACGTGTCTATACACCAGGCGTCGCGAACGTTTGTGAACTGATTAAGAATGATCCAGAGCAGGCGAAATATTTCACAGGAATTTCGAACACGGTCGCAATCGTGACTGACGGTACAGCGATTCTCGGTCTTGGAAATATCGGACCTGTCGCTGGAATGCCGGTAATGGAAGGGAAAGCTGTGTTATTCGATCAATTCGCCGGGATAAGTGGTATTCCTATCTTGCTTAATACGAGTGATCCAGACGAGGTTGTCGAAACAATCAAGCATATTCAGCAAGGATTTGGCGGAATATTGCTCGAGGATATTGGATCGCCACACTGTTTTGAAATTGAGGAGCGGTTGAAAGCAGAACTTTCGATTCCGGTCATGCACGATGATCAGCATGGTACAGCAGTTGTCACATTGGCATCTGTAATTTCAGCTTGTAAACAAACTGATGTCTTGCTTTCGGATGCGGTTGTGGGGCAAATTGGTCTTGGTGCAGCCGGTCTAGCAATCAGTCGCATGCTTATGAAGTATGGCGTGAAGGAAATGCGTGGTATCGACCGTAATGAAGTTGCGCGACAGAGGCTTGCTGATCACGGCGGTACCGTCATTGATTCACTTGAAGAACTGATGGCGACGTGTGACATTATCGTAGCTACAACAGGCGTTGCGGGACTTATCAAACCAGAAATGGTACGAAAAGGGCAAATTATCTTAGCTTTGTCTAATCCAAACGCTGAAATTTCACCGGAAGACGCACTTGCAGCAGGCGCAGCATTTGCGGCGGATGGTCGTCTCGTGAATAATATTTTAGGCTTCCCGGGTATTTTCCGAGGTGCACTCAATGCACATGCAAAGGAAATTACCTACCCGATGCTAATCGCAGCTGCCCTAGCAATTGTCGACAGCACGAAACCGGGTGATCTTGTCCCACATCCACTTGATCCAAACGTCCATCAAAATGTAGCGGCTGCAGTTGAGCGAGTAGCGAATAACTTATAATTGATAAAGGCCCCTTACCTGGGAAAAATGAACCGGGTAAGAGGCTTTTTTTTATGGAGAAGAGTAAATTACCGACTGCCATGACAGTGTTCAATGAAATGAAAACAGCCCAGATTCCACGGATAATATCCGTAAATCAGAGCTGCGTCATCATTTGATTATCTTCCAATCAGCCAATCGAATGGCGGAGAACCTGGAGGTGAGTGTTTTATGATATCAATTACTGGGATCGTATAAGCAAACAGAATCAGTGCAATAGTAATCCCAATCCACAAATACCAGTTTTCAAGAATTTTGGGTGTAGGCTCTGCATCGTCTTCTTCAACGGCAATCGGATATTCTTGAACGCCGCGTGGTGCGAAGAATGTCAGTTGGATGAAAATATAAACCATCAAGAGAATACCGATGAACAGAATTGTTCCGCCAACAGCCTGCGCAATCTGGTAATTGATCCATGTTGCGACTTGTTCGCCGCCTGCATATTCGGAGAAGCTAGAACGACGGGGTCCGCCAAGTAATCCTTGGATATGCATAGAACCTGACATAATCGTCATACCAAATGTCCAAATGAACGTTTGAATAATCCCGAGTTTGTTCAACCTTGGAGTCAGTCTTCGGCCTGTTAAGTGCGGAACAAGCCAATACGTTATCCCGAAAAATGTCAGAACGACTGTTGTTGCAGCAGTTAAATGGAAGTGACCCGTAATCCAAATTGTATTATGGACGAGCGCATTCATTTGGTGAGATGCGTTTACGATACCGCCCGCGCCGCCTGGAATGAATGCCGCCATACCGATGAATGGTGCTAGGAAACGTACATCTTTCCATGGAA
This sequence comes from Sporosarcina sp. E16_3, assembly GCF_017347125.1. Taxonomy (NCBI): domain Bacteria; kingdom Bacillati; phylum Bacillota; class Bacilli; order Caryophanales; family Caryophanaceae; genus Sporosarcina; species Sporosarcina sp. E16_3. Next base: position 4,195 of record NZ_JADPRX010000049.1, on the reverse strand, counting down.
GCTTTTTGAACCAGCCGAATAAGCTCTTAAAGCCTTTTCTTCGGCCTGTTGTTTCAAATGTAGCGAAAATCGAGAACGCGGTCATTAACGACGGAATAACAACCATGAATGTCAGCACTACTTGAATGAACTTCCAAGTAGGATCAATACCGGGTTCTGTCAATTGGTGATGGAAACCGACTGGAATCGAGAACATTAGTAATAGAATGAAGGCCATTCTAGCAAGGGCATCACTGAATAACTTTCCGCCAATGATCTTTGGAATAACAACATACCACGCCATATAAGCTGGAAGTAACCAGAAATAAACGAGCGGATGTCCGAAATACCAAAATAGCGTACGACTTAGTAGAACGTTGATTGTTTCAGCGTAGCCGAGTGACCAAGGGATGAACAGGACCAGCACTGACGTTGCTACACCAATTGTAGCGATGAACCACATAAGCATATTGATAATAACCATGAAAGCAGGTAAAGGTGATTTTTCGCCCTTATGCGCTTTCTTCCATACGTAAAGCTGACGGAAGTTAACGAATGCAGCAATCCAGCTACCGATAATAACGAGTGCTAAACCGATATAAAATGCCGGATGTGCTCGAAGTGGTGCATAGAATGTGTACAATACGGATGCTTCACCAACAAGAATCGTAATAGCGGCCATTATAGTACCGACAAGCATTACCCAAAACGATAACCATGCGACTTTTAACTGTTTATCCGAAATTCCGACTGTTTTCCCCATAAGTGAGAACTGGAAGCCGATAATGAAGAAGGTTGTTAACACGAGTCCAAGAATGACACCGTGAACAGTCAGGATTGTATAATAATCAATATTAAACGGTAATGTGTATTTGCCGGATCGTACAAGTGTCTGCAATAAACCCATCAGACCACCGACAAAAAGCGAGATATAAGTGACCCACATGAATGCCATATACAATCTGGATTCTTTTTTAGAAAGCGGTAATTGAACCTTAGTCATTATTCATACACCTCCACTGTTCCGTACATCTGGTGGTGACCGATGCCGCAGTATTCGTTGCAGACAATCGTGAATTCGCCTACATTTTTCATGACAGCTTCGTAACGGCTAATATGGCCGGGTTCCACCATCATGTTGACATTCGTTCCAGCTACTTGGAAGCCGTGGACAACGTCTTTTGTTGTGATTTGATAAAGAACAGTGGAACCTTTTGGCACGCGAATCGTTTTATTAGCATTACCTTCTGTGTCTTTACCGAAATCATAGTTAAATGCAGAAGCTACGATATTGACGATATATTTGCCGTCAGCTACTTCACGGATGCCGAGATTTTCAGGCTTGAATGCGTCGTGTGCTTCCACATTTTGTGGATTGATTGTTTCCATATGGCTTTGTGGGTGCGTCCCTTTCCAGAAAGCAGCGAAGCCGATAATTAGTAAGAATAGGACGAGTGAAGCCATTCCGAAAACAAGCCAAATCTTTTCATATTTATGCAAATGCATATGTAACCCTCCTGATATAGTTATTATCTAGATAAAAATAGTGCATAAAATCCGAACCAAGATACTAGAATGAAGACGCCCAACAACATGACGGCAATAAAAGTACCTTTCAAATTATGTGTAGATTCATTCGGATTGGGCTGATGTTGCTTTGAATTACTTTTCCCCATTATTACACCTCCTGTTTCTTGCGAAGTGGATTCGCTGTCTTATCTCTATCATAGTCTTAAGGTTTAATATGGGAATTAGGGAAAACCCTATGTCTATAGATGTGAGAGTGAATTTCTTATATACTTCACGGATTCTTCATAAATTTGCCGGATCCAGATAATAAAGGCGGATAGATTAGCTTGGCGAATGAAAAAAGTCGGCTAGCCGATATATTAAGTTCCATTAAAGTTGACCAGACTGTTTGTGGAAATTACAATTAAGCGTGAGCTAAATCTTATTGAAAGTTGGTTGATCTATATGAAAAATCTAAAACTAATAAAAGTTGAAAACCCGGAACAAGGTGCAGAACAAGTTTATGAAATCATTAAAAATGAACTTGAAAGTGGACGTCTAAGTGTTCTTGGACTTGCAACAGGAAGTACAATGATTCCTGTTTATAATAAATGGGTTTCATCAGATCTTGATTTCTCGACCATTGTCACTTTTAATCTAGATGAGTATATTGGAATACCGGAATCAAGTCCGAACAGCTACGCCTATTTTATGAATGAGCATCTTTTTGATAAAAAAGAATTTAGAAAAACAAATATTCCCGATGGAATGGCAGTAGATTTGGAAGAAGAATGTGCCGCTTATGAAGATCTCCTAGAAGAGTACCCACTGGATATCCAGCTACTTGGAGTAGGGGAGAATGGCCATATCGCTTTTAACGAACCAGGACTTCCTTTCGATTCGATTACACATGTAGCGAAATTGACGGAATCGACATTGGGTGTGAATAGCCAGTACTTCGAAAATGATGAAAAAGTACCTGAAACGGCTTTATCGATGGGGATTAGTTCGATATTTGGTGCGAAAAAACTGATTTTACTAGCATTCGGTGAAAAGAAACGTGCAGCTATCGAGAAGTTGCTTGAAGGTAATGTAACGACTGAGTGGCCGATTACGAAATTAGTGGACCATGACGATGTCATTGTTATTACGGATTTAGAAATTTAATGAAGCAAAACAAAAAGGTGATTGCCTACGACTTACAGGCAATCACCTTTTTGTTATATAGAAAGAAGGGGATTAGTGTCAATCATGATCTAGTGCACTGGATATAGTTGGCGTGTCACCAAGCTGTCCATTTTTAGCAATTAATTCATCTTGTTTTTTTTGAGAGAATCCACGCTCTTTGTTGAATTTTCCAGTCGTTTGGTGTGGGTCTACTGATGTGTGAAAACGGCTATCTTCTTTAAGGGGTTCATAATCGCCTGCCGCATGACCAAGGTGGGGATCAGGGACATAACTTCTAGCGGTATGTTTCTTGTCGGTTGGTGTACTAGTTAGCCAATCAGGTGATTTTTCTGGTGTATCAACAAAAGACTCATTGGTATTATCCGAAATGTCATCTTCATGTTTCACTTCCATCGCCTCCCGTCAAATTAACTACTACTTACCTAAATTCCCGTTTTAAGAAACTATAAACCCCATGAAAAGACAATTATGTTTCAAGAGTCTACTTAAATTCAGATAGTGTAATAGACTTGTTACACAACTGTAATGTAGGGTCCGCATAATGCATGGTAAGGTTATAACAGTTAAATACTTCAGATAAATTAATCCTTTGGGGGAACATATGAAACTTACATTCACAATCAAAAAGTCCATTACAATTATTGCTATGTCATTTCTATTGCTCGTCGCGCCTTTCGTTGGACAGGCCGAAGCTTCATCCAAACCGGCTGCAATTTCAAAAACTGCAACAAGCCTAATTGGCGTTAAGTACAGCTATGGTGGCAATACAACTAGTGGGTTTGACTGCTCGGGGTACGTATCGTATGTATTAAAGCAACATGATGTACAAGTATCGCGTACGGCGGCTAGTATGCATGCATCAGGAACTTCTGTCAGTAAAACGAATTTAGAAACGGGAGACCTCGTATTCTTCAATACGGTAGGTAATAAGGTTTCGCACGTTGGTATATACATAGGTGATGGTAAATTTGCGCACGCATCGACATCAAGAGGTGTACGCGTTGACAAGTTGAACGACCCTTATTATTGGGGTGAACGCTACGTAGGTGCAAAACGCATCTCCGGTGTGAATGCAGTTGCTTCAGCCAATTAAAACCAAAAAACGACAGCACTGAGCGTCCTAAATAGGGCACTTGGCACTGTCGTTTTTTAAATATATAGTCGGCACTTAACGAATAGAATGTTCATACAACACCGCTTGTCCCTTGAGGAGGAATGAACTACAATTCCTCCCCAAAACTGTCGTGATTAGTTTAGCCGAAAATGTACTAGACCAAATGAAACATTTGCGCCTACCTTACTAGTATCTTATGCAAGTAACTAGTTAATCAACAGACGTGGCTGAATATATAGAAAGGCTGCACATTCGAATCAGAAAATACCTGATTTGAATGTGCAGCCTTTTTTGTTACATCTAGACTCCAGGCGCCAGCCGCTCGGGTCATAAGCAATCCAGCTATGTGGCAAAGAGCGCCACGTCGCTGGATCGACTTATGCCTGTCGCGGGCCTACAGGATGT
>NZ_JADPRX010000048.1:0-18551 GCF_017347125.1 Sporosarcina sp. E16_3 | reverse complement strand
TGTCGTGCCTGATGGTCTTCAATGTTCGGATGATCCTGTGCTTCGCTTTCGCGGGGCAGCCTACGCGGAATCAGCAAAACGAAGACATCATTTTGTAGATTTAATGGATGAGTGATTACTGCATCTTTATATCAAGAGGTTGTTAGGTATCTCGAGAGAATTATGATTGAACCTGCCAGTGCAAGAACTAGAACGGGCAAAGGCGTTTTATACCCAGCTCGGTTTTCTGTTGAATGAGCAGTATGCGAGTCAATAAAAAAAACAGCAACTACCATGAGCTAGGAGATACGTTTCCTAGCTCATTTTTATGTAATTTTGTATCTCCCTATATTTTGAAACACTCAATTCGATACATTACTTCATTTTACAAACTGCAAAATAAACTTAAGAATTATTTAAGAATCTCCTAAGAGGATTTTTAGAACTGTATTTTATGATAGAGAAAGAGTTCAACATGGGGAGGAGAACAATTGAAAAATGTGGACGTTAGGATTCGGTTAGGTAGAAGTATTTATTTTGTATTAGCAATAATCTTATCACTGTGTGTAACAACACAATTTTTTTTAGCAGGAATGGCTATATTCATGAGCCCAGTGAATTGGCTGAAGCACCTAAGTTTTGTCCATATTTTCGGATTTAACTTACCGTTCTTAATGATTGGTTTTGCAGTTGTTGGCAAGATGCCGCTTGGGGCTTACTTGCAACTACTTGGAGTTCTACTAACTGTTTTCACTTTGTATTTCACTGCAAATATATCAAGTATAGTGCCATGGCTAGGTGCCATGCACCCGGTAATAGGCATTCTCTTATTCGTATTATCACTTTCTATTGTTTTCCAAATACGTCATTTAATTACTAATAAAAACAACATTAGTAGGTGTAAAGAAATTGAAACTAGGAGGAAATAGTAAATGATATTAGCTTGGAAAGAAATTAGAAGAAATAAGGTACGCTATTTTCTTATCAGTACAATTATGGTTGCCATTCTATTTTTGGTATTTTTCATTACTGCACTATCTAATGGTCTTGGATATGCGGACAGCGCCGCAATGAGTAACCTAAAAGCAGATTATGTAGTTTTGAACAAGGAAGCGAACGGGGTGTTAATAAAATCAGGGTTAAGCAACAAGGACATTCAAGAAATTGAAAAAAAGGTAGAAGGAGATGTTTCCTCACTAAACGTATCAATTTCTACCCTTGACCGAGAGCGTAAAGGAAGCGTAGATGTTGTCTATTTCACAGTAAATAAGGAAACTTACGGAAATCCTCTTATTATCGAGGGAAAAGATATTGAGGAGCTCCTTGACGGGGAAGTTATTGCGGACGAGAGTTTGAAAAAGTTTGGATATTCCCTTAATGAAAAAGTTAAGGACTCCCGAACCGGTAAAGAGATGAAAATAGCCGGTTTTACAAAGGATCACGTCTATTCACACATGCCCGTCATTTTTGCAGACCTGTCGATGGGATTTCAATCAATGTACAGCGATACCGATATCTATAACGCGGTACTGGTGAAGGGTGCGGATTTCACCATTGCCGGATACGATGTTCAGACTGTTCAGGACACGGTGAACTCGATGCCAGGATATGCTGAGACACAAGGCTCTTTTATCGTAATGAAGACCTTCCTTATTATCATATCTGTATTTGTATCTAGCGTCTTCTTTTATATCATCACGATTCAGAAAGTTCACCAACTCGGGATATTAAAAGCCCTCGGTGCAACAACAGTTGATATTTCAAAAACAATCCTATTTCAAGTAAGTGCGCTAACCTTGGTTGGAATAGTAGTTAGTGCATTTGCTTTCTACGGTATTGTGCAAGTGATGCCTGAGGAAATGCCTATTGCCTTCTCTGCTAATATGATGATATGGACTGGCATCTTGTTTTTGGTATTGAATATGATTGGTGCAATGCTATCTGTATGGAAGGTCACAAAAATTGATCCGTTAGATGCGATGGGGAGAGTTGAATGATGAACAAGGAAATTTTAAAATTAGAAAATATATCAAAAGTTTTTGGAGACGGTAACACTGAGAATCGAGTTCTCAGTAACATTTCATTATCTATAAAGAGGGGCGAATTCGTAGCACTCGTCGGTCCTTCGGGTTCTGGAAAGAGTACCTTGTTATCTATTATAGGCGCATTATTGTCCCCCAGCGATGGCCAACTTTTTTTAGACAATCAGGCTCTTCATTCTATGACTAAAAAGCAACAGAATCAGGTTAGGGCCAAGAACATCGGATTCATATTTCAAGCCTCAAACCTCATTTCATATTTAAATGTACGAGAGCAATTGAACCTAATGGTAGCCATTTCGAAGCTTGATAAAGAGGAGGCAAAGAAGAGAATCGATGCACTCCTTCGTGATTTAGGATTACATCAGAAGGAACATCATTATCCGAAAGAATTATCCGGTGGAGAAAAACAACGCGTGGCGATTGCCAGAGCATTCATGAATAATCCATCCATAATCCTTGCAGATGAACCGACCGCAAGTTTGGATTCGAAGCGTGGCAGACAAGTGGTAGAGATGATTGCGACAGAAGTGCAATCCCGCAACAAAGCTGCCCTAATGGTAACTCATGACGAAAGAATGTTAGATTTATGCGATCGTGTCTACCACATAGAAGATGGAAATTTAATAGAAAGATGTTGAACTAAAGCGTATGAACAGCTAGTTGAATCAACATTTCAGGAGCATACCGGATGCGATATCTTGTATGCTCTGGTTTAGATAGCCATAATGAAAAGTAGTTAGAAAAAGAGGTGAGCAAATGTCCATCAAGAAACGATTAATTTTATCAAACATAGGCATGATTTTACTTCCTCTACTTCTCTTTATCCTTATAGAACTAATTTTCGCGTATTTTATGTTTTATCCATTGGAAGACAAGATGAATGCAGATACTTCGGAACTTTTTCTTTCCATGAGACTGGTGGTATTTATCATTTCCTTACTTATATCTAACGTAGTATTGTCTCTTATTGTCTCAAAAAGCATCATAGTTCCCCTCATCAAGTTAAAGGAAGCAGCTTACCAAATTGGTCAAGGGAATTTAGATATCCCAATTGAGACAACCCTTGCTCGCAATGAACTGAATGAGTTATCACAAAGCTTTGAAGCTATGAGGATAAAATTAAAAGCAGCGGAAGAACTACAGCATCGCTACGAAGAAAATCAGAAAGAGTTAATTGCCAATATTTCTCACGACTTAAAAACGCCGTTGACTAGTATAAAAGGATACATCCAAGGTGTTTCAGATGGGGTGGCAAATACGCCTGAAAAGATGCAACGTTATATCCAGACAATCGAGAATAAGACTAACGATATGAACACGTTGATTGATGAATTAATGCTCTATTCGAAACTTGACTTACCGAATGTCCCCTATAAAATGGAGAGAATCAATCTCGTCCCTTATCTTAAAGAACATCTTAAAGAATTACAATTCCGACTCACGGATGAAAATTTAACGATTAGCCTAGAGTACGATAGCAATGACATATTTAAAGTTAAAGCTGATAAAGAAAAGCTTAATCGAGTAATCACAAACATTATCCAAAACAGTCTTAAGTATATAAACAAAGAAACAAAACAAATAAAGATTCATTTGATTTCAAAAGAAAATGAAGTGCTAATTGAAATAACTGATAATGGATCCGGTGTTAGTCAACAAGAAATTCCTTATCTATTCAATCGTTTCTACCGGACAGATATTTCGCGGAACTCTTCCACTGGCGGCAGTGGTCTGGGCTTGTCAATCGCGAAAAAAATAATTGAAGGACATGGCGGTGTAATTGGGGCCAGAAGCGAAATTTCAAAGTATTTCAGTGTATTCTTCACTTTACAAAGACCTTAGAAAAGGGTGATTTAGATAAATAAAATACTGATTATTGAAGATGAAATTAGCATCGCCGAGCTTCAGCGGGATTATTTAGAACTGAATGGTTTTGAAAGCGATATCGTAACGACTGGTCAGGCCGGTCTAGATAAGTTTAGCGAGAACACCTATAAGCTTATACTTTTGGATTTAATGCTGCCAGACATGGACGGGTATGAAATCTGTCAAAAAATTCGAGAGCACTCTAATATTCCAATCATAATGGTGACCGCAAAAACTGAGGATATCGATATCATTAGAGGGCTAGGACGGGGAGCGGACGATTATATCGAGAAGCCATTTAATCCGAATAAACTAGTCGCTCGTGTAAAAGCACATATTGCCAGATATGATCGACTCGTAGCTCATGAACCTGTTTCAGTGACTGAAATAAAGATAAACGAATTACTTATTCAGATTGCCGCACGTAGAGTGTTCGTCAACAATCAAGAAAAAAACTTTTCTGCAAAAGAATTCGACCTGTTGGTGTTTCTAGCCTCCCATCCTAATCAAGTGTTCAGTAAAGAACATTTATTTGAAAGGGTCTGGAAAAACGATTGTTTTGGAGATATCACTACCGTAACTGTGCATATACGAAAAATACGAGAGAAAATTGAAATAGAGCCATCTAAACCAATTTATATTGAAACTGTATGGGGTGTCGGTTATCGATTCAAGCAATAGATTCAAGCGAAAAGTGCTGGGTTCAAAATTTCAGGTACCTGTCCGTGACACTAATCAAGTAAATCACTACAATTGTATAATAATAGATTGAAAAGCAGACAAATTGGCGGATGTCTGCTTTTTTTGTATGTTTATTCAGGCCTGTAAATTACTCGTCTTTGTGCGACGTAGGTACCCAAAATTTAGTGTCCCTAAAACTTGTCCGAAGTGGCTCTAAAAACATGGCACACATATCACTTTCCCATGTCCCTATTCATTAATTTAAAATGGAAGTTTTTATCCTCCCATAAATATAAATAGTGTCGTTCAGAGGAATTTTTCAAACCCAATGCTCCGTACGCATCGCAAAATCAGAAAATGTATTAAAAATCAAGAGGATATCGACAGAGCATTATATAATCGATATCCACTGTTTATTTTATGAAATCGTGATGAATAATCTGAATATCCCCTCTCACATGCTTGCTCCCCTATCGAATTCTTTTTACAAAAAGTTTTTTCTTTATGTTTAAGTAGTTTTTCATTTCAAAAATCAAATAAAAAAGATTCGCCCGTATTTCAAATTCTTCTCTTGTCTTTGGCAACTCCATCTTGCGAATCAAGGTATTTAATTCATCCAACTCATTTAATGAAATGTCCGTTGTATCTCCCGAATGAACGTTCCGACTTAAATTTTCCAAGAACTCTGCAAACATTTCTTTCTGTTTGACGTCTAGACTGGATGAAGAAAAAATAGCAATTATTTTCATCATATGTTTTAGGAGTTCCAGTTGATCCTCTCGCATTTCCAGATAATAATAATCTCTATTTCGTTTTCGTAGCAAATGATTTTCTATATCTTGAATGGCAATGCTTTTAGATTGATTAATCAAATCTTCTACCTCAAGAATCTCTTTCCCATCCCAGTTTCGCAAACTATCCCTTAAATTGGCAGAGAATTCAAAGAGAATAATTTCAAACTTTTGTTCAATCTCCTTCTTAAAGATTTCAATATCTCGCTTGAAATTTGGCATGAAACTATTGACGAGAAGAGCAATTCCCATACCGATGAAAATAATATAGAGTTCGTTCAGAAACAGAGCCCAAGTAGCATCGTTTACCGTATAAACATGTAATACGACAACCATACTTGTTACAAAACCAGCTTGGATGTGAGCTCTTACAAGGATTGGAACAAATAATAAAATAAATAAGGAAAAGACAATAGGATAATAACCTAATACTTCAAACAACAAAGCACCAAGAATCAAAGATAAAAGAGAGGCAAAGAATTTATCCTTCATTGTAATTAATGTCTTTTTCTTCGTTTTCTCGATACACATAATAACAATAATTCCTGCAAATGTTGCAAAATCCAAATCCAATAAACTCGCAATCCAAATTGCCAGCCCTGCTCCTACAGCAGTTTTTATCGTCCGATAGCCCATACCAATCATGGAAGCACCATCCTATTATTTTCTATGTAAATCCTAGCAGGTTACCTGTTTTACAAATATTCGTGTTAATTCACATACGTGTACAATCTTAGACACCATAACCGGTTGGCATCAGCTTCGATAAATCTCAATACACTTGTAGTGTATTCTAAGAATAATTTTAAGACTATTACTCGAAATTCATCTGCCTATATTTTAACACGTTGATTAATTTCAGGTACCTATGCGTGACACTAATCAAGTAATTCATTACGATTGTATAATAATAAAATGAAAATAACATTTATTCTAATTGTCTTGGGAAATTTTAGTGCTAAAGGAAGAGAACTTTTAGCAAAATTTGCTGTGATATGTTTGAAGGAATGCTTGTATAGATACTTGGTAACCTGTCAAGAATGAAAATAATTAATTGGTATCTTGATACGAACAATATAATTATCATAATCAACTAAAAAATTTATCTAAAAGGGGAATACTATCATAGGCGTATATAACGCAGTAGTAGCAAGAAATACGAAAAATGCTCCAAACGGTATCGGTCCCTATTCACAAACTGTAGCTTTCTCTCATTACAATAATCTTTCAGCTCAATTACCTATCGAACCCCAAACTGGTAAATTGGTAGCTGGTGGTATAAAAGAGCAGGCTGAACAGTGCTTTAAAAATATCAAGGCAATTGTAGACAGCATCGATCATGTTATGAGCGATGTTGTTAGAATCACTGTATTCGTTAAGGATATCAAAGATATTGACGCTGTGGACGAAGTTTATAAAACATTCTTCCCAACCTATGTTCCTACACGAACGACAGTCGCAGTTGAAGCTTTACCTATTGATGCTTTGGTGCAAATTGAAGCACTTGTTTCAAACGGTGAAGGTACAATTCCAAACGCACCACAAGCAGGCGACCTCATAAAGCTTACAAATAACACGGCAAATGCACCAACATGTCCTTTATCTGCACAAACTGTGTCTTTCTCTCATTACAATAATCTTTCAGCTCAATTACCTATCGATCCAAAAACGGGTAGATTGGTTGTTGGCGGTGTAAAAGAGCAGGCCGGACAGTGCTTAAAAAATATCAAGGCAATTTTAGAAAGTATCGACGTTCCTTTTGACGACATTGTTAAAATTAATATCTTCCTTAAAAACCTCTCGGATATTGAAGCCGTAAATGAAGTTTATACAACATTTTTCCCAGACTCGGCTATCGCCAGGACCGCAGCCTATGTTCCTGCACAAACAACAGTTGCAGCTTCAGCTTTACCTAAGGATGCTTTGGTACAAATTGAAGCAGTGGTGTCACACGGAGATGGTACACCACCACAAGCTGTTGAAGCCAGGCATGGAATCGTCATAAAGGCAAACAACACTGAAAATGCACCAAAGAGTTCTCTATCTACACAAACTGTAGCGTTTTCCCATTACAATCACTTTTCAGCTCAATTACCTTTGGACCCTAAAACTGGTGAAATGGTAGCTGGTGGTGTAAAAGAGCAGGCTGGACAGTGCTTAAAAAATATCAAGGCTATTTTAGAAAGTATTGACCATGTTATGGACGATGTGGTTAAAGTAAATATATTCCTTAAAAATATTACAGATATTGATGTTGTAGACGAAGTTTACACAACATTCTTCCCAGGCGGTATTCCTGCACGAAGAACAGTTGGCGTATCAGCTTTACCTAAAGATGCTTTAATCCAAATCGATGTAGTTGTCTCACACGCTGAAGGAACGCCTCCAAAACCCTAACAGGCATTTGGTTGTAAATATAAATTTAGTGTTGGTTGCCTATGCACGGTACAATTCAGACTCAATTCTTAGTGTTTTTGAATTTTGTGGTGCATAGGCATTACTTTTTTAAGGTACCTGAAATTAGCGTTAAAAACTTACCGTTCTTATTTTATAAACAATGACATCAATGGAGGCTTTTCTTCATACTATATAGTTGGGGTGAAAAAAATGCCAAGAGTTAAATACCGGGATGCAGACGTTGATTTAATGGCAAGGATGATGAGAGCAGAAGCCGAGGGTGAAGGAAAACAAGGGATGTTATATGTTGGCAATGTTATTGTTAATCGTGCTGTAGCAGATTGCTTAGATTTTAAAGATGTAAGAACAATTGAAGATGTCCTTTTTCAAATACAAGGAGGAAATTATTCTTTTGAAGCTGTTCAAAAGGGGAATTTGTTTTACCAAAGGGCAAGATCTACTGAAAAAAGATTAGCAAAACAAAATATAGATAACTGGAGACAACATCCAGCGAAATACTCCCTTTGGTACTTTAATCCATATGCTGCCTGTCCTCCAACATGGTACAATCAACCTTTTACCGGTCAATTTAAAAATCATTGTTTTTATGAACCAGCAGCTGGGACATGTGCAAGTGTTTATAACGGTTAGGTTCTTCAGGTGCTAGTATAAATTGTAGGGAATCACCATATTGTCGACAATAAAAAAGAAGGCGACTTCAACTGTAATCAGATGAAATCGTCTTCTTTTTTATATCCCTTTTGCGTTTTTATACAATTGGGTGAATTGTTTTTTGTTGTACAAGTACGGATTTTCATTTTAACTGCTGATTTATATGGACTTATGAATTTAGTAATGGCAGGTAAATATCAACTGTCGTACCTATTTCTAACTCACTTTTAACTTGAATAGTTCCATTATGTTCTTTAATAATTTTGTGACTAATCATTAGACCGAAACCAGTACCGCTCTCCTTTGTGCAGTAAAATGGTTCAAAAAGATGCACAATTCTCTCATCAGTGATACCGATTCCTTGATCTTTTATCATGATATGAACATGGGATTCATTTGTTTTACAAGTGATATACATTTTTTTATTGCAAGCTGATGCTTCAATAGCATTTTTGATAATATTTTCAAAAACCTGTTGAAGTTGGACTTCATCACAGCAAATGGAAAAAAGATCCCCTTCTAAACTTAAAATTATCTTAATACCTTTAAGTAAAGCCAAGTCATTCATCCTCATAATAGTTCGTTCCAGGATTAGCCCAATATCATTTAAACGAAAATTCACTGATTGCGTTTCTGCGAGCCTAATAAGTTTGTTTACTATCTCATCGACCTTATTTATCTCGGAATAAATCATTGAATAGTATTCGGGTTTACTTAATCCCATATTTAATAGTTGAACAAAACCTTTAATAGAAGTAAGTGGATTTCTAATCTCATGAGCTACTCCAGCAGCAAGTTTCTCCACTAGCTTGATTTTGTCATTCGTCAGGAATGATTTACTTGCTTCTTGTAGCGGGTCATTACCAATGTCATGGTCATATGCATTTCCTACGTTTCCTATTCTAAATTGATCATTATACCTACTCCCCATAATAATCCCCCATTCAGAACTTTGTTCACTTTAAGCGACCCTCTATAGAAAAAAAAGACAATGAATATTACCCGATATCCATTTGTCCCAACTTTATTTTACTATTCTCTTGATGCTTATCAGTCATTAGTTCAACAACCTGATGAACAATTTCTAATTCCTTTTCACTTAAACTTATTCCATCCCATTGTAGATGTTGCTTTTGAAGAGACTCAACAGAATCAGGGATATCCGTTAATCTTAGTATATAATCCGTTGAAACATGATAAATTTGGGCTAATGCTACTAGCTTATCAATGGGGGGATTTCTATGTCCCCCTTCATAACTTGCATAAGATGATTTGGCGAGCCCAATTTTAAATGCAACCTCTTGCAGTGTAAGCCTTTTTTCCAAGCGAAGCATTTTCAGGCGATTTCCAACGGTCATGCGCTTGGCCCCTTTCTTTATTAAATTGTCAGTCTAGCATTACCAACTTGCGAATACTCATGAATACGATCAGCTATCGTTTGAATTTCAAAACTAAACATAGAAATTTTTTCTTGAATCATTTCCACTTCATCTTGCGTTAAAAAATTGTTTGGTTTATTAGAATAATGAGCAAACGTTCCAGCCAATCGACCAGTGTGTGTAAAGAATGGTATTGAGGTACAAGACTTGAAACCGTATTCAATGACACTTTCTTTAAGGTTTGTCCAAAGTGGGCTCGTTTCAATATCTGTTTGCACAACTTCTTGTGTATAAATAGCTTTTCCACATGAAGCACAATTTTCATCTAGTATTCCCTGTTCATTAACAATACTAAAGAAGTCAAAGAATTCCACTGGAATACTAGGGCCGGCTCCATGAAATACATTATTTCGTTCTTTATCATAAAACAACATAGTGACATAAATACTATCTAATACTTGTTCCAATTCTAAACACATACGACCTAGCTCCATTTTGATTTCCAAGAAATCCGATTCACTTTTAGTTATTATACCGTTAATCAAAGCATTCATTAAATGAACTTTTATGTCTGTTTCTTTTTTTCCCAAAAGAGGATTGATTATTTTTAGTTGTGCTTTAATGTTTTTCTTTAGATTATACGCACGTAAACTTTCAACAATACCTTGATGATTCGAACCATCCACCAATTCCATCATACTTCCTTCCAAATCCACAAATAGTTTTCTGTCTATTTAACTATCATACAATATATTTAAATTAAATAAAAGTGGTAAATACAGTTTCCCATTATAAACTTGCATACATTATTTCATAGTGTCAGGTACGCTGTGCATGACACAATTCCTACTAACTCTGAATTGTGCCATGCACAGACAACCCCAATTAAGAAGATAGATAAAGGATTATGAATAGTAGAAGGCATGGATGCTACAAGAAGAAAACGATGAGCTGTGAAGCAATTGCGACAAAAATCAAGGCAAATGGGTAGGCTGCAGCATAAGCAATCGCGGGATCCTCGGAATCAATCAGTTGGTTTAGCGCACCAAGTCCCGGTGTACTTGTCATACCGCCGCATAATCCCCCAAGCGAATGTACGATGCTAAGTTTGAACAGCTTACGTGCGAAAAAGTAACCAACAACTATTGGTACAATCGTGATGAGTGTGCCGCCGAACAGCAACTTCACACCTTCCGTCCGAATGACTTCGACGATGCCTTCGCCCGCCGTTGTACCCGCGCCCGCTAGGAATAAAACAAGTCCCAGTTCCCTTACGACATGATTGGATGGCCCGTAATAGCGCACATGGACTGGACCCAGTTTGCCGAAATGGCCGATGATTAAAGCTACGAATAGCGGTCCGCCCGCAACCCCAAGTTTAATGGTGCCAAGTCCCGGAAGATGGATTGGCACCATTCCGACTAGGATTCCAAGCAATAACGTGATGCTAATTGAAAAGATATCAATGTTCGTCACTGCGTGCGTTTTGCGTGTGAAAAGTTTTTCCACTTCCTCAAGACGTCTTTCTGTACTAACAATCGTCAGTACATCCCCCCGTAATAACGGCAAGTTTGGGTTCTGATTCAATTCGATACCGTCACGCACGATCCGTGTCACAGTCGTTCCGTGGTTCTTCCTTAATCGCATATCCCTTAAACTTTTACCAATGACGTCATCGGAGTCAACCGTCACTTTACGCAAGTGGATATTATCCGGGTTTTCAAGATCTGTCTCGACTGAATTACCTACATACGCTATGACACCGTCCATTTTAGACTCGTTGCCGACAACGACAAGATGATCGCCTAACAAAACGACTGTATCGCTCATCGCAATCATCGTATGGCTTCCACGAATTACACGACTTACAACGGCGGCATGCTCGCTGAAGGCAAGCTCACCCAGCATTCGCTTATGGAGTACAGGGTTTGTCACGTTAATCGTCTTGACAATAGGGGAATCGACCGTCCTGATTGGATTCGTCGTTTCCTCCAAGTCTTTATGTAAATCAGCCTTGACTATCCGCGGTAATAGCTGCACGAATAACACAACCGCCAAAACACCGAACGGATAAGCAATTCCGTATCCGACCGATGCAAGCGGATCATGCGTTGCCTGTAACGCAGCAGCAAGACCAGGTGTACTTGTCAATGCACCCGTCATCAACCCTACGCTCAGCGCGGGAGACAACTGAAATACTTTGGCGACAACAATGGTCGTCACAACGGAAATTAGTATAATGACAAGCGATAAAATACCAAAAATCAGCCCGCTTGAACGCATCATCCTGAAAAACCGTGGCCCTGCTTGTAATCCAATTGCCACAATGAACAGACTCAATCCTAGATCTTGAACAATAGGCGACACTGCATAACCGAAATGTCCGAATACCATTGCAACCAATAAAACACCAGCTGCACCAAGGTTAAGACCGCGTATGGTAAGCATACCGAACCATGAACCAAGGAAGAGAATAACGAACAGTAGGATCAGTGGTTCGTCGAGCAATGATTGTATGAACTCCATGACATGCACCTCCAATAGACTTCATCCCCTGTTACAACAGAAGGTCGTTTTTATGAGAAATAGATTCGGGGAATTGATTTAATAAAAATTGCGAAGCTATAGTATAAAATTGGATTAGGAGTTCGTAATTTCAAGGGGTGTGGGGTGCATAGATAAATGCTAGCTGTGCTTGTTTTATCATTGATGCAAATCCCCCCGTCTTATCAATGACTTTTTTTATTTCATACAAAGTCTACCCTAAATCAATGTGATGGATACTATTTTGAAACTTGTACCTCTAATAAAGTCTAGTATGTTCCGTTAAGAAATCGGGATTGCTAAGTGGTCAATTTCACCGTTCACGGGGAACTGATAGTTTTATCCCAGTTGCCTGTGACCCATACAATTAGAATCAATTCTGGGTTGCGTCTTAATTGCACCACGCAGAGGCAGCGACTATTAATGTGGAGCTCATTGATAGTAGTAATCACGTGGACGATTCCATTGTTGAGGAAAAAATAAAGACTCTTTATAAAAAGAGGGGCGTCCTCCAGCGGACCCTAGCGTCTACTTTCGTATGCGTGAATGCAGTACCAAATCGATTGTTTAGCATTTCTAAAATCGATGATTAATTTCGATGTCTTTTGTTTACTACGCAGTATATTTTGTCCGAATTTACGCAGTGTAAAGTAATTTACTGCGTAAATTCGGATCAACTGTCTTTATTTCACGGTACAACTTTTTGAGGATTCATACATACTTTAAAAATGGAATACTGCCATGAACGGTAAGGTTAATGTGCCATCATCTCATGTGCAATCGTATGCCCATCCAATTCTGATGGGTAAAATGTAGGCCAATTAATTACTTCCTCTAATAAAGCTTTGCGATCATCACCCCAATACAAATGATAATGATCCGCATCATTTGGAGAGATACTATGATCACTAAATTGAATATACTGAGAAACCCCTTTCGTTGGTTCTACCAATTTAAATATATATCTTACCCCTTTATTCCCTGCTTCATATGTGAGAATTTCGTATCCATCGGACTGATACTCACCTGTATTAGCCTCTCCATTGTTGAAAAATGTCACATTATTTCCTTGAATAACGATACGCTCAGTATCGGTTTTATATCCTACATCGTAATACGTTTTATATTCTTCCGCTGTCATATCTTCATTCTGTTGCACTTTATGAGCAAATACCTCATCTAACGTTCCGTCTAGTAAATATGGATACACAGATTGCCAGTCCCCTTCCCAATCAGAAAGCGAGCGCTCATGTACTTGGCTATCTTCAAAATATCCAGCATGAATTTTTTCTATTTCTTCATCGTGTGCGTGATTGTGCTCACTTTCATGTGAATGACTTTCAACGTCTTGCGTTGTCGTTAACGCTTCACTACTAGTAATCTCTTCTTTCGAATCTGCAGCTTGACACCCTACAAGTATCGAGCTCACTGTTAGTATACTTAACCATTTTACTGTTGTACCCTTCATTCCTCATACCTCCCCTCTAAATAGTAATCATTCCGCTTTACGATTATATATCCAACTTTTGCTGTCGTCAATGTAAATCGTAATGATTACTATTAAAAAATATGTATATTATGGCTAAGTCCCTCTGCGATTTGTTTCAGCCATGACTTAATCGATGCTACACAGCGTCGCCATTCGTTCATTTAAAGATGCAGCAATGCTTGGCTTTTGTATCCATTCATACTGTTTAGTGCTCGATTATTGTGTTGCATTAATTTCAGTTACCTGTTGTACCAAAAAATTTCCGGGCACACTAAAAGTCCCGCCATTGTAATTTCTATTACAATGGCAGGACTTACTATTGTCTCATTTTAATCTTTATGTTTCTTATCAACCTACACATGTTACTTTTAGTTGCTTCTTCTATTACACCGCATCTTTTTCTTCGAATAAATAACGTTTAATCGCCTTCGCAACTCCATCTTCTTCATTCGAAGCTGTTACCCTATCTGCTACTTGTTTTAGCTTATCATCAGCATTTCCCATAGCAATGCCTAATCCAGCAGACTGAATTAATTTGAAGTCATTAAGGTTATCTCCTATCGCCATAACACTTTCCATCTCGATATTTAGATACTCACAAACCCTTCTTACACCTGATTCTTTGGAGATCCCTTTTAATTGCCAGTTGCCCAATTCGATTCTGAATTGTATCTGTTTTGCACCATGCACAGGCAGCATGTATTTAAGAAATTGCGAGAGTATACTACGGCTCTATCCGAGATAAATAACCAACTTATTTAGCATTGATTGGATGCGTATGCTTGATTTCATTAATCGAGAGATATAGTTTATAGTTCCCAAATTCTAAAATTTCATCTAAAAATGCATTTAATGTTTCATGTAAATCTACCTTTACTTTTAAATGATAACAGCCTTCTCCCGATACTCGGTGAACTTCAACTACCACATTTTGATTATTAATAAAACGTATAAATGAATCATGGTTTGCTGATTTCATATAAATAATTACAAACCCTGTATAAGTAAATCCTAATTTCATTTCATCAACTAGTAGAGAGTAAGCTTTAATTACACCACTTTCCTCAAGTTTTTTCACACGATTCCCAACTGCTTGTCCCGTCATATGAATTTGTTCACCTAAGTCTTTCCATTGGATACGTGAATTTCCGGATAGTAACCGAAGGATCTGAAAATCAATATTATCAAGTTCCATAATAAATTCCTTTCACCATGAAATTTTTTGAGATAAAAGCATTTCATCAACTTATCGATATAAATCAAAATACGATATATGATTATAGTGTATCAAAATACTGTAAATGAGGTGGAGAATAATGAGCACAGCTCTAATTATTGTTGATATTCAAAATGACTATTTCCCAAATGGAAAGATGGAATTAGTTAATCCAGATAAAGCGGCCGCTAATGCTGCTAAAGTTCTTGAATGGTTTAGGCAGAACAAAAATGACAATATTTTTCATGTTCAGCATATCGCAGCTGATCCAGCATTAGGATTCTTCCTTCCAGATACGGAGGGTGCTGAAATACATGAAACTGTTCAACCTTTGGAAAACGAAAACATTATCATCAAACATTTCCCTAACAGCTTTTTAAAGACTGATTTGGAGAGCAAATTAAAAGAAAAAGGAATAACAAAGGTTGTGGTTGTCGGTATGATGACTCATATGTGTATTGATGCAACAGTCAGAGCCGCAGTGGATCTAGGCTATGAAACAACTCTTATTGAAGATGCATGTGCGACAAGGGACTTATCTTATGAAGGTAAGGCCGTTCCAGCAGAACAGGTTCATTATGCATTTGTCGGCGCACTTAACGGTATGTATTGCACTGTAACTTCTACCGAAGATTTTCTGCAATAAGAAGCTATAAAATCTAGAAGAACATAGTATTTTTCGTGAAAATAAAACGTCATTTCCTTCATAAGAATTAAATGTTTCAAAACTTTAAAAGGCTGTCCAGAAGTTATTTTTCTGGACAGCCTTTATGCATTACGCTTTATTTGCTTGTTTGATATGCGCATTCCCGACTGATAATAGATCGAAAAGCCCCGTTCTTGGATCCATAACAAGGTCATGTACAGGAATTGTTTTTGCTAGTAATAGATGATTACGGACAACCTAGATTGCCAGTTGCCGGCAGCACACAATTCAATTTGATTCTGAATTGTGTCTGATTTGCACCATGCACAAGCAACATGTATTCATTTATTTTACCTTGATATTGGCTTTATCCTCTAACTCTTTCACTAGATTTTCTTCGCTTATTCTTTCCCAACAAGCATTACATTTATTAGTCTTCTTGCCTTTTTCATTCAGGTGAAGGTCATTATGCCTTGTAGTTTTACCACATATGAAACAATTCTTATACAGAGCACAAATTATTTGAACAAACGGATCTTCAGATGTAGTGGCTACGATATCTTTTATGTTTTTCACAAGAAGTTTTGCTGTGTTAACCGCGTCATCACCAGCAGAGTGAAGTTCGCCATCTTGTTCAATTCCACTCATTGTTAATGCTTCTTCCAGTGAAATTTGTCTATTTTCTTGAAAAACAACAACACATATAGGTCTTTGTATATCATTAAAGTTCTTTACCCACGATAAATCAAATCTTTCATTCGCATAGTGATTGACAAGGAGTCGAAGATCGCTATTGCTCCAACTACATAGATAGTAATCTTCCTCGCCTATCCACTTACGAAAACTTTGCATTACCTCTACCATGTTCGGTGAGTCAATGAACTGATCAGTAGTTCCCCCTATAAACTTCAACGTTCTCTTATCAAGTAAATCCATTTGTGGGGGCTTTACGTAAGACTGAAACGTATCAACGATTTTTAATTCACCTTCGACATCCAAGACTTTGGCAGCTCCAATTTCAATAATATACTGTGGCATATCTGTTGTACGTGACATCGTTGCCTCTAAATCGAAAACTATATATTGCATGATAATACCTCTTTCATTTTAGCTTGTAACAAGTATATCTCTATTCCAGATGTAATTGTTAGGGCATGTTCATTCACCGCAATTACATACTTATAAGGCGTGGATTAGGTATTTACTTCAATATCTAATCTTCTTTGCATTCTTATACGATTGTGTGAATTGTATGTTGTTATTTGTTGCATAGTGGTTGACCTCAAAATTAAAATTTAAAAAATAGTATACTGATTACAGCCAAGTGAATGTACCACTACTGCCATAGTTTTTACCAGCGATTGCCACGGGTTTTACCACTCGTTGCCAATGAGTTTACCAGTGGTGTAACGTTAAGGATTTTGAAATATAAAAGCCTAACCCTCCGTACCTTGAACGGGGAATTAGGCTTATAATCTTCAACAATCGCCACCGATTGAAGAATCAATGTCCCTACCATCAAAAGTGAATATTTTAGATTCACCTAAAGTAAAAAATTCTAGGCTTGAAATAAATTCGGCACTAGGAATTTATCGTAATATTATCAAATCATTTTAGACATAGTTATATTCGTAATTTCATAACCCATTTTTTCATATAATCCGCGTGCAATTTTATTGTGACCAAAAACGTGTAAACCAATTTTATTCATACCCAGACCTTTGGCAATAATTTCAAGTTCTTTCATTGCTTTCTTGCCATATCCTTGCCCCTGATATTGATCAAAAATCAAAAAATCGTATATAAAACCTTCATTCGGGATTTTAGGTTTCTTTTGTAGGACCCATATCATACCAACCAAGACCTCGTTCTGAAAAATCGAGAACAAATGGTTATTCTTGGTCTTCTCATTTTCAGGTAATTCTTTTTCAAATGATTCCTTCGATAAGGCAATTGCTTCATCTTCACTCCAATTTCCTGAGGCAATCTTGTCTTTTGCAAAGTCTTCAATTGCATAACTTATATATTGTTTGAACTCTTCTTGGTTCATAGGTTGTAATGTAATCAATTTATTTTCCTCCAATTAGCACAATAGCACCGTTTTAAATGTCCTCTAATCATTTTAACCTATAATCCAATAACCCTTAATGACATTGTTTAATATTTCGATACGATTGAAACGTGGTTCTTATGCAATAATTTGGCCCGTTTGCGGCATAAAGATTTTATTGCGAATTAGCTAGGTTTGTATGGTGAGTATACCATTTTCATTTCTGGAAGGTGTATGTTTTTACTTTAATTATCCAGAATTTATGAAGTGGTAAAGGCTTTGTCACTCACTGCTACAATCTATGTCACTAGGTGGTAAAAAACATGTCACAAGTGGTACATTTCATTGGCTGTAATCAGTATACCTCCGAAAAGCTTTGCAACAGGACGCTACTATAGTGTTCATGCTAATTATTTGATCAATGAAAACAAACAACACCAAGCCGTGGAATTCGAATGGGGGCCTATAGACAGCAGTAGGAACCCTTCCCATATCACGCCTCTATCTAACAATGGAAATCACATGGAGGATGAGCTAGTGAATCACTTGAAGAATGGCCCTATTCGTTTCAATTTAATGATGCAACTAGCACAACCGGGAGATATTATTAATGACTCTACACAAGAATGGCCAGACAATCGTGAAAAACTTTGTATTGGTACACTTTCCATACTTGAAAGAAGACCTGATAATGCCGAACCTCATGTATTCGCCCCAACTGTCGTGCCTGATGGTCTTCAATGTTCGGATGATCCTGTGCTTCGCTTTCGCGGGGCAGCCTACGCGGAATCAGCAAAAC
>NZ_JADPRX010000047.1:0-21188 GCF_017347125.1 Sporosarcina sp. E16_3 | reverse complement strand
TTATCTCGGATCAACGGGTAGTAAGACCCCCACTATGATTGAAGATTAACTTTATCCGAAGGATAATAAGGTCGTATACATTGGAATGCGAGAAAGGGGAGGTGCGGTGGAGTTCGAGGAAGTGAAGGTAGGAAGATCGGAGCGTATGGAATACGTGAGAACCGGAAGACTGAAGCTGACAAAGAAATCCGCTGCACATCGCGTTTCGTAGCCCGAACACGGAAGTTAAGCTCGCACGCCGATGATAGTTGGGGGGTTCCCCCTGCGAGAGTAGGACGCTGCTTGTCTCATTGAAAGGTCATTGGCTTATAGGTAATGGCTTTTTTTGTGTTTATTTTCACGGATAGTTGTTGAAGAAGTTAGTGGGGCAATAGGGTTGGAGTTAGAAGTACGGAGCATAAATGTCATTTTTTATTCAAAATACCTATCTGAAATTACCCCATTTGTTTATATGAGTGGTCTACGGTTTGATAGAGTCCATATCCCCGTTTATACAATTAGTCTCGAATATCCATCAAGTTATCGATAGCATTCGGACAGCACTCCTTGTAATTATCTTTGAAACAGCCTATTGTTTGTATACAACTAAAGTTAAAGGAGCTAATTCTATGGGCACAATCTATGAATTCTCAGTCAAAAAAACAAATGGTGATATTCAATCCATGGAAGACTATAAAGGTATGCCTTTGATTATCGTAAATACTGCAAGTAAATGTGGCTTTACCAGCCAATTTAAAGAATTACAGGAATTATATGATGAATATAAAGAGCAAGGCCTAGTTGTACTTGGCTTTCCATCGGACAACTTTAAGGATCAAGAATTCGATGACATTGAAAAGACGCTAGAGTTTTGTGAAATCAATTTTGGTGTAAACTTTCCGATGTTCGCAAAAGTGGATGTGAAGGGCGATAATACGGAACCGCTATTCACGTATCTGATTTCCCAGCAGAAAGGGGTGCTTACAAAGAGCGTGAAGTGGAACTTTACTAAGTTTTTAATTGACCGAAAAGGGAATGTCGTAGAGCGGTTTGCGCCTCAAACGTCACCGATTAAAATGAAGAATGCAATAAGTCAAGTCATTCAGTGAATAATAGGAATACTTTTACTTGTTATCACTGACTTGACAGCTATTGTGCCCGCTGATAACCTTTTAATAATATTCAATTGAAACTAATAGGGGGTATATTGAAATGTGGGAATCAAAATTTACGCGTGAAGGGCTTACTTTCGATGATGTCTTGCTTGTACCGGGACCTTCTGAAGTATTACCTAAAGATGTGTCGCTCTCTGTCAATTTGACAAGTAAGATAAAATTAAACATTCCGGTTATCAGTGCAGGAATGGATACAGTTACTGAGTCGAAGATGGCAATTTCCATGGCACGTCAAGGTGGACTTGGTATCATTCATAAAAACATGAGCATTGAAGAGCAGGCTGAACAAGTTGTCACGGTAAAACGCTCTGAAAATGGTGTAATTACTAACCCATTCTTCCTGTCACCTGAGCATCAGGTTTTCGACGCTGAGCATTTGATGAGTAAATACCGCATTTCTGGTGTTCCAATTGTGAATAATAATGAAGAATTGAAACTTGTCGGTATCCTGACGAACCGTGATCTTCGTTTCATCCAAGATTACTCACTTGTTATCGATGATGTTATGACAAAAGAAAACCTTGTGACTGCGCCTGTAGGCACAACCTTGGAAGATGCAGAGAAAATCTTGCAAAAGTATAAAATCGAGAAGCTTCCAATTGTCGATGACAACGGAATCCTCAAAGGTTTGATTACAATCAAGGATATTGAAAAAGTAATTGAGTTCCCAAATGCGGCGAAAGATAAACAAGGTCGACTGCTTGTCGGTGCTGCGGTTGGTGTTACGACTGACACGATGGTACGTGTAGAGAAGCTTGTGAAAGCTGAAGTCGACGTTATCGTTATTGACACGGCACACGGGCATTCTAAAGGTGTTCTAGATGTGGTTGCTCAAATCAGACAGCGGTTCCCAGAACTTGAAATTATCGCGGGTAATATAGCGACTGCAGAAGGTACACGTGCGCTCTTTGAAGCGGGTGCGGATGTTGTCAAAGTTGGAATTGGCCCTGGTTCAATCTGTACAACGCGTGTCGTTGCAGGTGTAGGTGTTCCACAAATCACAGCTATCTACGAATGTGCTTCAGAAGCGCGTAAGTTAGGTAAGACGATTATTGCAGATGGCGGTATTAAATATTCTGGTGACATTGTCAAAGCACTTGCTGCTGGTGGACATGTTGTCATGCTTGGAAGTCTTCTTGCAGGAACGACGGAAAGTCCAGGGGAAACTGAAATTTTCCAAGGACGCCGTTTTAAAGTCTATCGTGGTATGGGATCGATTGCGGCAATGGAGCGTGGTTCTAAAGATCGTTACTTCCAAGACGATGCAAAAAAACTTGTACCTGAGGGAATTGAAGGACGTATGCCTTATAAAGGTCCCTTGTCTGATACGATTCATCAGTTAATCGGCGGTGTTCGTGCTGGAATGGGCTATTGTGGTACAAAAGATCTGAATGATCTGCGTGAAAAAGCACAATTCATCCGTATGACGGGTGCAGGATTACGTGAAAGTCATCCACACCAAGTACAAATTACAAAAGAAGCTCCGAACTATTCGCTTTGATAAAAGATTTGGACTGAAGAATTAATGTTTCTTGAGTTTTTGGTCGGAATGAAGGAACATCAGCGCCTTTCCTGCGTCTACATATGAGCGGAAAGGTGCTTTTTTGGTTTAGTTCCCAAAGAGTAGCGGAAATATGATAAAATGACTTAGGGAAATAGCAATGATGGAGGTATTATGGTGAAGCGAGAAATGAGAAGATGGGTGGCATTTTTGTTAATGCCGCTGCTACTAATAATGACACTCGGGACGGTTCCAGTTTACGCCGACTCAGCACTAGGACTCCATGTCGATGGTGCGATTTTAATTGACGCAGAAAGTGGAAAAATATTATATGAAGAAGATGCAGATAAGCCACTAGGCATTGCAAGTATGACGAAAATGATGACGGAATATATTCTTTTCGAAGCAATCGAAGAAGGTAAAATAAGCTGGGATCAGGAATATAAAGTGAACGATTATACATATGCCGTTTCACAAGACCGTCGGCTCAGTAATGTTCCGTTGCGGAGAGATGGTACGTATACGATTCGTGAGTTGTATGAAGCAGTAGCAATTTATTCTGCAAACGGTGCAACGATAGCTGTTGCTGAAACCATTGCGGGAACAGAAACTGAATTTTTGAAGCTTATGAATGCGAAAGCGGAAGAGCTTGGATTAATAGATTATAAATTCGTCAATTCGACGGGTTTGAATAATAGCGACCTTCAAGGCATGCATCCACAAGGGACAGGCGCCGAAGACGAGAACGTTATGCCCGCCAAGTCAGTAGCAAGACTTGCCTACCATTTGTTACATGATTATCCGGAAGTTTTGGAAACGACGAAAATTAACACAAAAATATTCCGCGAAGGTACGTCTGACGCTATCAAAATGGACAACTGGAATTTTATGCTTCCAGGGTTTGTTTATGAATATGAAGGCGTTGATGGTCTAAAAACAGGTACGACTGACTTTGCAGGGCATAACTTCACTGGGACGGCGACACGCGATGGTAAACGGGTCATTGCTGTTGTTATGAAAGCGGTTGATGCGAAAGGTGTAGGGTCGTACAAAGCACGATTCGATGCGACGCGCGCTTTGTTCGACTATGGTTTCGGTCAATTCTCAGAAGTGGAATTTGTCCCGGCAGGTTATCAGTTTAAAGATTCTAAAACACTCGACGTTGTCAAAGGGAAGGCGAAAACTGTTGCTGTAGAGGTAAAGGAACCGATCCGTATGATGGTGAAAACGAGTGAAAAAGATCTCTATGTACCTGAACTTGTGATTGATGCGTCAAAAATGAAGGACAATGCACTTCAAGCACCTATTAAAAAAGGTACAGTTGTCGGTCATGTGAATCTTGTGAAAAAAGAAGGAACGGATTATGGCTTCATCGATTCCGATAATCCGGGAGCCGATGTTGTTACGAAGGATGCAGTTGAGAAGGCTGGCTGGTTCTCGCTTACAATGAGCGCAATCGGTGAATTCTTTGCTAGCGTTTGGAATGGTGCAACAGGTTTTGTAAAAGGTTTGTTTAAATAAGAAAAGCGCTGGAGTCTAGATATTGCTTCAGGTGAAAAAGTTTCTTATCTTTCAAAACATAAAGGCGAAGAATCCTTAAATGGATTCTTCGCCTTTTTTAATGGACCATGCATACATAAGATCCTCGATGGCCTGTTTAATGGCTTGTGTAGAAAGGCCACCGAAGCCTAGAAGAAAGGATGGCTCACCTTCCTTGGGAGTTGTTCTGTAGCCATTTAAACCGTATACGCGGATATTTGCACTCTTTGCCGCTACTGCCAGGGATTTTTCATTTGTCTCAGTATGAACGGTAAGGATAATATGCATGCCCGCCTCATCGCCGGAAAATGAAACATCTGGAGCGTAGGATGACAGAGCCTCTGTGAGAACTTGAAGTTTTCGTTTATATATTTTTCGCATCCTGTTCAAATGGCGCGAAAAGTGTCCATCAGCCATGAAACGGGCAAGGATATGCTGGTCAAGTCGCGGTACAGTTGCTGAATAATGAATGAATGCTTTTTCATAACGGTTTAGCAACATTGGGGGGAGCACCATATAAGCAATCCGTAGCGAGGGCATCAAAGATTTTGAAAATGTGCTTAAATAAATGACGTTACCGCCTTTATCCATACCCTGCAAGGAGGGGATTGGCCTTCCAATGTATCGAAACTCACTGTCATAATCGTCTTCGATGATAAAGTGTTCGTCACCTGATGATGCCCAGTTCAACAAAGCAGTCCTGCGCGCCGCTGAGAGGACGATGCCGGTAGGGAATTGATGAGAGGGAGTCACATAGGCAACTGTCGCGCCTGAGTGTTGTAGAGACCTTACATCCATTCCTTCTTCATCGACAACAATCGGAATTGCTTCCCGGTTGTTGTGGAAAAAAACATGATGAGTAAGTGGGTAGCCAGGGTCCTCGATTGCATATGTTGCTTCAGTCCCGAGAATCCTGATAACTAGCGGCATAAGTTGTTCTGTACCAGAACCAATGATAACCTGCTCGGGCGTACAGTCAACGCCGCGAGAGTGATATAAATAGCGCGCAATTTCTTGACGAAGTTCCCAATCACCATGGGGATGTCCGAGAAGTAGAAGGTCCTTGGAAGACTCATCCATAACGTCTTTTGCGTACTTTCTCCATTGCGTAAAAGGGAATGACTCCGTATCGATTTTACCTGGCGAGAAGTCGAAGGTTATATCTTCAACTTTTTCAGCCGACTTTTTCAGGGAAAGCTGCATTGGTTGGGCGTAAGCTAGTTCTTCAATCGCCTGCACGTAAAAACCTTTTCGAGGTTTCGATGAAATATACCCTTCCGCTGCAAGCTGTGCATATGCAAGTTCAACCGTCGTCTGGCTCACATCAAGAAAGTCACCGAGTTTTCGTTTCGAAGGAAGTTTCATGCCAACTGGCAATTTGCCATCCGTAATATCCCGTCGTATTTGGTTGTACATTTGTTCATATAACGGAGTATCTGTACTTTTCTCCAATTTGATTAATAGCATCTCCACAGCAATCACTCCACCTGACCCCTTCAATTTGTTCGGAACTGAGTATTTCAATAAGGTCATACTCTATTATACTGAACAATAAGAAAAGAAGGAAGCGCCTGTTCAGAGGCGGCAGACATAAGATGGGCTGGCTATACGGCAATCAATGATCACAGCCAAAGTTCGCCGCGTCCTGCGGCAATGTCTGCGTGACCCACATCCTGTGGGCCTCCGAACCTCTAGGCGCTGGACTCTAGACAATAAGAAAAGGGGGAAGGGTATATGAATTTTAAATACGGCGGCGTCATTATGGACGTCATTAATGCAGAGCAAGCAAAAATAGCGGAGGCGGCAGGTGCAATTGCGGTAATGGCACTTGAGCGTGTTCCTTCTGATATAAGGAAAGCTGGCGGGGTTGCACGCATGGCGGATCCACGCATCATCACAGACGTACAAGGTGCTGTGTCAATTCCAGTTATGGCGAAAGCGCGTATCGGCCATATTTCTGAAGCTCGCGTACTTGAGGCACTTGGTGTTGATTACATTGATGAAAGTGAAGTACTTACTCCGGCGGATGAAGAATTCCACTTGCTGAAGAGTATATACAGTGTGCCATTCGTTTGTGGAGCGCGTGATCTTGGAGAAGCAGCACGCCGTCTTGGCGAAGGCGCTAAAATGCTTCGAACAAAAGGCGAACCGGGAACGGGTAATATTGTTGAAGCGGTGCGTCACCTTCGTATGGTAAATGCTCAAGTGAGCAGACTCGTTCATATGAATGACGACGAAGTCATGACGGAAGCGCGTAATCTTGGCGCACCTTATGAAATCCTCCTTGCCATCAAAAAACACGGACGTCTCCCTGTAACAAACTATGCAGCGGGCGGCGTGGCAACGCCTGCAGATGCTGCACTTATGATGGAACTTGGAGCAGACGGCGTATTTGTAGGTTCAGGTATCTTCAAATCTGAAAATCCTGAGAAATTTGCACGTGCAATTGTTAAGGCAACAGAAAACTTCAAAGACTATAAACTGATTGGCGAACTGTCTAAAGACATCGGCGAACCGATGAAGGGGTTAGAAATCGGTACCCTTCGAGAAGAAGAGCTTATGTCAGTGCGTGGTTGGTAATTAATTAAGAAAAAGCGGGGGAGAAATCTCTCGCTTTTTTGTATACTTAATAATAGAGGTGATTAGAATGGAACAACTAAAAGTTTTTGATGAAAACTATACCTATTTGAGGGATGAGAATAGAGACAAAGTCCACCGCGAGGGACTGTGGCATGAAACATTTCACTGCTGGTTAGTCGATAATCAGTTTGTCTATATTCAAAAACGAAGCGCCGTGAAAAAAGACTTCCCTGGGTTGTTTGACATTACCGCAGCCGGACATATTCTCTCGACTGAGACTGTGGCAGATGGCATACGTGAGGTGGAAGAGGAATTAGGGATAGAAGTTGACCTAACGAAGCTACATTCGAAAGGTGTCGTGCAGGACAGTATCAAATTGCCCCAGTTTACTGACTGTGAGTTTTCGAATATCTTTTTGTATGATTCAACATTCACCGCTAGGAATTTTACATTGCAACGAGAGGAAGTAGAAAGTGTCCATGTTGTGGAGCGAAAAGCACTGATAGATCTTTTTAGTAATGAAATAAAGATAGTTAAATGCGTCAATATTTTTGATGGGACATTGGCGGAAATTGGTCTCATCGACTTTGTTCCACATGAAAGAAATTATTTTGAACAAGTTGCACATATCCTTAAGGGATAATCTAAGAAAGCGGATACATTTTTTCTTTGTTCGACTTGCCAAAAAAACAACCTTGTAGTAAAGTAAGGGTAATTTCAAACATGAGACGATGATGGGAAGCAGTAACAAGCGCGTTTTTTTTAAGAGAGTCGGCGGGTGGTGCGAGCCGATAAAAACACTTGTGAATCCGTCCCTGAGTAGCTGGGCTGAACCGTTTAGTAGGCCTGAGCCGGCAGTTGAGCCGTTATTTCAATGGAGTGGATTGGACTTAGTTGTTCAGTCAATTTGGGTGGCAACGCGGGTAGTTCTCGTCCCTTTTATAGGGAATCGAGGGCTTTTTTTGTTGTCCAGCTTCAGCGCCAAGGGGCTCGGGGTCATAAGTGCCCCTTGACCAGGCGCTTACGCTTTTCTTTATTGTCCACTTTCCATTATCGTCTAAAAATTAAGGAGGAATTATTCATGCTAGATATTAAAAAAGTCCGTGCAAATTTTGATGAAGTGAAAGAGAAGCTTTCTAAACGCGGGGAGGATATTTCTCAGCTTGATAAATTCCAAGTTCTTGATGATAAACGTAGAGAACTGATTGCAAAAGTTGAAACCTTAAAAGCGGAACGCAATGAAGTATCTCAAAAGGTCGCTGAAATGAAGCGCAACAAAGAAAATGCGGATGATGTTATTGCACGTACGCGCCAAGTCGGAGACGATATCAAAAAACTCGATGAAGAACTGAATACAGTTGAAGAAGAATTGAACTATATCATGATGCGCATCCCTAATATACCGCATGACAGCGTTCCCGTCGGCGATAGCGAAGACGACAATGTCGAAATACGTGTGTGGGGAGATAAGCCTGAATTCGGATTTGAACCAAAGCCGCACTGGGAAGTGGGTACTGATTTAAATCTTCTTGATTTCGAACGTGCTGCAAAAGTGACAGGAAGTCGTTTTGTCTTTTACCGCGGACTTGGGGCTCGCCTTGAGCGCGCATTGATTAACTTCATGCTTGATCTTCATATCGAGGAACACGGTTACGAAGAAATGTTGCCGCCGTATTTGGTGAATCGTACTAGCTTAACGGGTACAGGACAGCTACCGAAGTTCGAGGAAGATGCATTTTTAGTCAATGAAGAGGATTACTTCCTAATTCCAACATCTGAAGTGCCTGTAACGAACTTCCACCGCGATGAAATCTTGAATGTTGCACAATTACCAGTTGCATTTGCGGCGTATAGCACGAACTTCCGTTCAGAGGCGGGATCTGCCGGCCGTGATACACGTGGTCTAATCCGTCAGCATCAGTTCAACAAAGTTGAGTTGGTTCGTTTTGTGAAGCCGGAAGATTCTTATGACGAACTTGAAAAACTAACAGGACACGCTGAAAAAGTGTTGCAGTTATTAAAACTTCCTTACCGTGCTCTTAAGATGTGTACTGCGGACCTTGGCTTCACTGCAGCGAAGAAGTACGATCTAGAAGTGTGGATTCCAACACAAAACTTGTACCGTGAAATCTCTTCTTGTTCAAACTTTGAAGACTTTCAAGCACGTCGTGCAAATATTCGCTTCCGCCGTGAAGCAGGTGCAAAACCGGAATATGTTCACACATTGAACGGTAGTGGGCTAGCAATTGGCCGTACTGTGGCAGCAATTCTTGAAAATTATCAGCAGGAAGATGGTTCTGTCGTTATTCCTGAGGTTCTTCGTCCGTATATGGGTGGAAAAGAAGTTATTACCCTTTAAAAAACAAAAATCGTGCAAGGTGTCATTCGACGTCCTGCACGATTTCTTTTTTCATTTTCTTTTTCCGTTCACGAATAGCCCTGAAAAATGCCGTCAGCATCTCCCCACATTCATCCGCCGACACACCTTCAACTACATCACATTCATGATTAAATCGAGGATCGTTTAACAAGCGATAAAGTGAATCGACGCAACCACCTTTTGGATCACGCGCACCGTAGACAACACGGGGAATTCGAGATTGTAAAATAGCACCTGCGCACATTGGGCATGGCTCGAGTGTCACGTATAAAGTTGTATCTTCAAGGCGCCAGCTACCGATTTCTTGACATGCATCTTGAATTGCGGATAATTCCGCATGAGTGACTGCGTTTTGGGTGGTTTCTCGCAAATTATGTGCCCGTGCAATTACTTTATCGTCATGAACGATGATTGCACCTATTGGTACTTCGCCAAGAGCCTGTGCTTTCATCGCTTCATCAATTGCCATCTGCATATAGTGTCGGTCTTTATTAAAGGTATCCAAAGTAATCACTCCTTGGTGATAGTGTAGCATCTAAATAGCAACTTTTGTTTTTCAAATTGTTCCACGTGGAAAAAGCCTAAATGTTGATGACTGTGAAACAATGGCTGGGTGCTGTTTTTCATTTCAACCGTGTGATAAAATGAAGAGCATTATATAAATACGACGTGAAGGAGGATTTCTGATGTCTGTTCCGTTCATAGCGGTCGAAGGTCCGATTGGGGTTGGAAAAACGTCACTTTCCAAGGCAATCGCGGACACACAGCAATTCCATCAACTAAAAGAAATCGTGGATGAAAATCCATTTCTAAATAAATTTTATGACAACATCGAGGAATGGAGCTTCCAAACAGAAATGTTTTTTCTGTGTAATCGATATAAACAGCTTAGTGATACGAAAACCGAGATACTAATTAAACAAAAACCGGTTGTAGCTGATTACCATATTTTTAAGAATCTCATCTTTGCAAAACGTACATTAGATCCAACAGAATATGTGAAGTACGAGGAAATCTATAAAATTTTGACGAAAGACATGCCCGTTCCCAATATAATTGTCTACCTACATGCGAGCCTAGACACGCTTATGAAGCGCATTTCACAGCGAGGGCGTGAATTTGAGAAAAACATGGATCCTGCTTATTTACAGCAGCTTGCGGAAGATTACGAGACGTTCATTACATATTTTGAATCGGCACATCCTGAAATCCCTGTTCTTCGGTTCAACGGAGATGATCTTGATTTTGTAAACAATGAAAAGGATCTGCAATTCATTTTAGATACTGTCGATGCGACGATACGAAAAGGAGTTACATTGAATGAACTTACGTGAAAAATACGGTATCCCACAAAATGCAGTCATTACAATTGCAGGGACAGTGGGTGTCGGCAAGTCAACGATGACACAGGGGCTTGCAGATGCACTCCACTTCAGGACATCATTTGAAAATGTTGAGCAGAATCCATATCTCGATCTTTTTTACAAGGACTTTGAGAAATGGAGCTTCCATTTACAGATTTATTTCCTAGCAGAGCGCTTTAAAGAGCAGAAACGGATTTTTGAATACGGCGGAGGTTTTATCCAAGACCGTTCGATTTATGAAGATACAGGTATTTTTGCGAAAATGCATATGGAAAAAGGGACGATGAATCCCGTTGATTATGATACGTATACTAATTTGTTTGAAGCCATGGTCATGACACCATATTTCCCCCATCCAGATTTGCTTGTTTACTTGGAAGGGCCATTAGACGGGATTATTTCGCGTGTCAAAGAGCGCGGTCGTGTGATGGAACAGGATACGCCGATTACTTACTGGGAAGAGATGTACGGACGTTATGAGAATTGGATTAATTCATTCAATGCATGCCCAGTATTGCGTCTTGATATTAATGACTATGATCTTATTAATAAACCTGAAGAAGTGGAATCAATTGTCGAGAAAATTGGGCATTCCCTCAAGCAGACATCACTTTTGAAAAAATAAACTGAACTACGAGATTGCAGCCATTGACATGGGCTGCATTTTTTATTTCACGAATCTTACCTAATTCGAATACGATGTAGTGTGCTGGTATCTAATGCAGGCAGATTGCATCAAGATTAAAGGAGTGATTGTGAAGTGAACCCGTATTCAAATGGATTACCCTCTTATCCTATTCGGCCGGTTAATAACACTAGCTACCAGAGGCCATATTCACAATATACAGCGCCAGTCAGGTATATCTTGAATAACCAAACTGATTTATATGGAAGATGTTGCATAAGTAAGGCGGAAGTCGATTTTATGAGTATGAACCGGCTTCTCTGGATGGAGCATGTTAACTGGACGAGGATGACGATTATGGGCATCGTATTCAACTTGCCAGATTTACCGGTTGTCCAAGAACGTCTTTTAAGAAATGCGACGGATTTGGGAAATTGCTTACGGCCTTTTTATGGCGATAAAATAGCGGATAGATACGCCACACTGATTAAGGAACATTTAGTATTAGCTGCTGAATTAGTAACGGCAGCTGCAAAAGGGGATGCGAAGAAGGCGGCGGAAACGGAGAAACAATGGTATAGGAATGCAGACGAAATCGCTGAATTTTTAAGTAGCATCAACCCCTATATAAACAAAGAAGAAATAAGAAAAATGTTTTACACGCATTTGGCTTTAACTAAACAGGAAGCGGTTTATATGCTTCAGAAAAACTATAAGGCTGATATTGCAGTGTTCGATAAAATCGAAGCGGAAGCATTAGAAATGTCGGATATGATAGCGGGTGGCATTGTTAAGCAATTTCCAGGTATGTTTATGCCACTATGTTAAGACAAATGGCACACCATCCAATGAGATGGTGTGCCATTTATTAGTTAGAGAGGACCGCAGACTTCAGAAAAAACTCAGCGTATAACTCCTTCAAGATTTTATTTTCATCGGCTTTATGAACGCCGAAGACAAGACTCACTTCTGATGAACCTTGGTTAATCATCTGGATACTGGCACCTGTGCGTGCGATAGCAGAGGCGGCACGCGCAGCAAGTCCAGTGGAATGACGCATTCCTTCCCCTACAAGAACGATCATGGAGTAATTGGAATGCATATGGACATGATCCGCATTCAATTCCTCTTTCACCCGGCGTACAATCCGTGCTTCTTTATCCGCATTAAGGAATTTACTTCTGATAATGACGGACAAATTATCGATACCGGAAGGCGTGTGTTCGAATGAAACTTCTTCTTCCTCTAAGATTTGCAATAACTTTCTTCCGAAACCGATTTCCTGGTTCATTAAATACTTATCGACAAACAGTGTGGAAAATCCGCTATCAGCGGCAATACCAATGACCGGCTGTGCAAAGTAATTTCGTTCATTGACGATAAGTGTTCCCGGAGCATCAGGATTATTGGTGTTTTTAATGCATACGGGAACAGAACGACGGAATGCAGGCATGAGTGCTTCGTCGTGGAAGACAGAGAATCCGGCATAGGCAAGTTCCCGCATTTCACGGTAAGTCATTTTATCAATGCCGACCGGATTGTCGACGACATTCGGGTTGGCCGCAAAGACGGAATCGACGTCTGTAAAGTTTTCATACAGCTCAGCTTCTGTCGCTGCCGCAAGTAGGGATCCTGTGATGTCCGATCCGCCTCTGTTGAATGTCCGCAGTGTTCCGTCTGTTGTGTAGCCAAAAAAGCCTGGAAAAACGATAATGCCAGGTTTATCGCGTAACTGTGCGAGCCGATCATCGCCTTCTGGGAGTGCGCGCACCCGTTCAGGTCGTTCATTGACAAGCAACCCAGCATCTTTTGGACACATATAGTGTGCATCCATTCCAATATGTGTGAAGTAGGCGGCGATTAACTTCGCGTTGTTGTCTTCCCCAGATGCTTTCAAGCAATCAATAAAAAGACTGGCGTCGTTTTTATTGTTAACAAGGCGTTCCTGCAAATCGTTTTTGATAACGGATACGATTTCCATTGAAAGACCGAGCCCAGCAGCGATTTGTTGATAGCGAGCCACGACTTCCTTCAGTACTATTTCTGTGTCGTCTCCTTTAAGGGCTTTTTCAGCAAGCTGGATGAGTAGATCTGTTACTTTTTCGTCCGAGCCAAACCGTTTGCCGGGTGCCGATACAACAATAATTTTACGACTAGGATCAGCTTTTACGATTTGCGCAACTTTTTTTATTTGATCGGCGGATGCGACCGAAGTGCCGCCAAATTTACAAACTTTCACAGTCATCAAATCCAATCTATTTTTTAATGGGGGTAATCTATCAATTCTACGATTTTATCACAAATAGGGTTGTTATTATCCGAATATTTCACTATAATGTCTTTATGCGAAGAACAATTGTTTTTTCATAGTGTACATATAGTTAGGAGAATCGTCAATGAAAAATGAAATTAACATTGGGTTATTAGGATTTGGGGTTGTCGGTAGCGGAGTGGCTAAAATCTTGCAGGATCATCAAGAAGACCTGCATCATAAGCTCGGTGTTCCTGTCAAAATTAAAAAGGTTCTAGTGAAAAACGTACATAAAGACCGGGAAACAACGCTTCCTTTAGAAACGTTCACGGATAACTTATATGAAGTGCTTGAAGACTCTTCTATCGACTTAATAGTAGAAGTGATGGGCGGGACCTACGATGCGAGAGAGGCAATTGAACGCTCTCTGCGTGCTGGAAAAGGTGTCGTAACGGCAAATAAGGATGTTATGGCAGAATTCGGGCCTGGGTTATTGAAGCTAGCGGATGAAAACAAGTGTGATTTGTTTTACGAAGCGAGTGTTGGCGGCGGGATTCCGTTAATTCGCACACTTGAAGATGGACTTGCTTCTGACCGGATCCGTGCATTGACGGGTATTGTGAACGGGACGACAAACTTCATCCTAACGAAAATGAAACATGAAAAGATGTCCTATGAAGATGCGTTGGCAGAAGCGACAGCACTCGGGTTTGCAGAAGCAGATCCATCAGCTGATGTTGACGGCATTGATGCGGCGCGCAAAATGGTTATTTTGGCTTCGTTGTCTTTCTCTACGGAAGTCCGTTTGGGCGACGTGTTTGTAAGAGGGATGAAGGAAATTCAGCAAGGCGATCTAGAACTGGCCGAGCAGTTTGGTTATACGGTGAAGTTGGCGGGGTCAGCTAAGAAGAACGAAGATGGTATCGAAGTGGCTGTAGAACCTGTATTTTTCCCAAATTCGCATCCTTTGGCATCAGTGAACAATGAGTTCAATGCAGTGTATATTTATGGAGATGCAGTTGGAGAAACAATGTTCTATGGACCGGGTGCCGGATCTCTACCGACTGCCACATCTGTAACGGGAGATATTATTGCGGCGTGCCGTAATTTATTACTAGGTGTTAACGGCAAAAGGTTACACGCCCCGCAGTATGAACGGAAAGTGAAAAGTGATAGCAACAAGTTCGCGCGTTATTTCCACCGTATTCGTGTGAGAGACGAAGTAGGTGTCCTGACGAAATTAACGTCTATTTATAGCAAGCACGGTGCAAGTCTGGCAACGGTTGTTCAGCATTCCGATAAAAAGGCAGCTGATGCAGACTTGATTTTCATCACGCACGAAATTTCGCGACAACAGCATTTAGATATAGTGAATGAATTGAACGAGACACCAGAGGTAATTGGCGTACTAAGCCATTATCGGGTAGAGGGGGAAGAATGATGAAAAGATGGAATGGATTGATTGAGGAATATAAAGAATGGTTACCGGTGACAGAAAATACACCGGCATTAACGTTGCAGGAAGGGAATACCCCTCTAATTCACATGACAAATTTATCCGAACAGTGGGGAATTAACCTTTATGTGAAAACTGAAGGAACGAATCCGACAGGTTCATTTAAAGACCGGGGCATGGTAATGGCGGTCGCAAAAGCGAAAGAAGAAGGAAAAAAGGTTCTTATTTGTGCATCAACGGGTAATACGTCTGCAGCGGCGGCAGCATATGGCGCTCGTGCTGGAATGCGGACAATTGTTGTTATTCCGGAAGGCCGAATCGCACTTGGTAAATTAGCACAGGCAAAAATGTATGGTGCGGAAATTGTAGAAATCGAAGGCAACTTTGACGAAGCGTTGGCTATGGTTCGTGCAGCGGGCGAGGGCGACGTTGCGCTTGTGAACTCGGTTAACCCATACCGCCTTGAAGGTCAAAAGACAATTGCATTTGAAACGATTGAGCAACTTGGACAAGTACCGGATGTTTTTGCACTCCCGGTTGGGAATGCGGGTAATATTTCTGCGGCTTGGAAAGGGTTCAAGGAATATGCCGATAAGAAGGGTACTGCGTTACCGGTTCTGCTTGGCGTACAAGCCGACGGAGCTGCACCAATTGTTTATAACCGCGTATTCGAAAATCCTGAAACAGTTGCAACAGCGATTCGAATCGGTAATCCCGCAAGTTGGGAACTGGCCAACAATGCCCTAGCTGAATCAAATGGAACAATTCTTGCTGTAACAGATGAAGAAATTTTAGAAGCTTACAGTTTAATCGCTTCTTCTGAAGGCATCTTTGCTGAACCTGGCTCGTGCGCATCAATCGCAGGCGTTAAAAAACAAGTGGAGAGCGGCTTGTTGAAAAAAGGTTCAACTGTAGTTGCAGTATTGACGGGTAATGGTTTAAAAGATCCTGATACAGCGATTGAAGTAAATAAAGACAAACCAATGATGTCACGGGAACAATTTGATGCGTTTCTTAGTGGGTTAAAGGCGGGGACAAAGTAATGGTAGAATCCAGTTTTTCCGTTGTCGTACCTGCATCGACGGCAAATCTTGGGCCAGGCTTCGATAGTATCGGACTTGCACTTAACCTTTATATGACGGTGGATGTTTCACCTTCGGAAGTTTGGGGAGTTACGTATAAAGATGATGGTTTTGAAGGTTTACCGACCGGAGAAGATAATTTAATTGTGAAAACTATTACTGATATAGCTGAGCGACAAGGGCGTATTGCACCTGTATCACGGCTTATCATTCAGTCGGATATTCCGCTAGGTAAAGGACTTGGAAGCAGTGCAACAGCAATTGCAGCAGGAATTGAAATTGCGAACCAGCTTCTTCAATTGGACCTTTCTGCAAAGGAAAGAGTGTTTTTAGGCAGTAAATACGAAGGGCACGCGGATAATATTTCCGCTGCGCTTCTTGGGGGAGCGACAATTTCTTATTTTGATGGCGTGGAAATGGATGTCGTCCATATTCAGGAACCAAAAATGGGAGCCGTGATACTTGTTCCGCCTGAGGCATTGCTGACGGAAGCATCTAGGGGACTTCTACCGGGTCAACTCTCACATGCAGAAGCAACGCGTAGCAGTGCAGCAGGGAATGTGCTTTCGGCAGCGATTGCTCGGGATGATTGGGAAATGGCGGGGCGTATGATGGAAAAGGATGTCTTTCATGAGCCATACCGTAAGAAGCTATTTCCCGAGTTCGACCGAATCCGTGAAATTTGCCATGAGTACGATGCGTATGGCATGACAATCAGTGGTGCGGGTCCTTCTTTATTCGTGGTTGTAAAACAAGGCAATGAGAGCGAACTGGCAAAGCGATTGGCAGTTGCGTTCCCGTACTATGATTGTATTGCTGTCAAACCATCTATTGCGGGTGCAGTGATTAATTAAATTAAGAAAAGCGGAAGGCGCCTTCTAGACGCGACAGGCATAAGTCGATCCAGCGACGTGGCGTTCTTTGCCACATAGCTGGATTGCTTATGAGCCGAGCGTCTGGCGCCTGGAGCCTAGACAGAATAAAAAAGAAGCGGACCAGTTAAATGGCTCCGCTTCTTAAGGTTTAATTACTATAATAGGCAAAATAAAAATTCGTTATCTACTAACGAATTTGAGTTCAGGCATATACGTTTAGTTGAAAAAATGGAGGAGGTAGAGGGATTCGAACCCCCGCGGGATTTGACTCCCCTGTCGGTTTTCAAGACCGATCCCTTCAGCCGAGCTTGGGTATACCTCCGTGTCAACAACTAATAATTTATCATGTTTGAAATGAAGTGTCAACAGTTTTATAAAAAGTTTTTTGTTCATATGATATTATTTGATTTAACCTAGTAGATTGAGTATACTTGTAAATGCCGTGCTAGGTGGGGAGATAGCGGTGTCCTGTAACTTGCAATCCGCTCTAGCAAGACTGAATCCCTTCCCGAGGCTGTCCGTATTGTAGGGTCTGCCTCTTGCACGCAGTGTTGACGTTTGGGTCCCGCGCAATGGGAACCTATGAACCATGTCAGGTCCGGAAGGAAGCAGCATTAAGTGGAATTTCTCATGTGCCGCGGGGTCGCCTAGACCGAGCTGGCGACAGGAGTAACGCTTATGTGCGGCTGTCAGAGGAAGGTGCACGGCATTAAATTCACAATTCGACTCGTCCGTTTCTGCGGACGAGTTTTTTGTTGTCTAGACTACGGGCGCCATCCCCTCGAATCATAGGTTGTTTTACTGTGGTAGTTGGACGGCGCCATTCGCTTTTCTTATTGATCAAATAAAGGATTCGTATATGCGTTTGTGCTATAATAGAAACATTAGCGCATTGCGTCAAAAGGAGAGGAAACTGTTGGTGTATCAAGCTTTTTACCGCGTATATCGGCCTCAGTCATTTGCAGAGATGTCCGGGCAGCAACATGTGAAACAGACACTTCAGAACGCCCTCCTTCATAATAAGACGACACATGCTTATCTTTTCTCGGGTCCAAGAGGTACAGGGAAGACAAGTGCCGCGAAAGTTTTTGCGAAAGCGTTAAACTGCGAAAATGGCCCGGCAAAAGAACCGTGTAATGAATGTCTGACTTGTGTCAGCATCACTGAAGGATCAAATACGGATGTCATCGAATTTGATGCGGCTTCGAATTCGCGTGTTGAGGAAATGCGAGACATTATTGAAAAGGTGCGGTTTGCCCCGTCGAATGCTCGATTTAAAGTATATATTATCGATGAGGTACATATGTTATCAAATTCGGC
The DNA here is from genome assembly GCF_017347125.1 of Sporosarcina sp. E16_3. Classification (NCBI taxonomy): domain Bacteria; kingdom Bacillati; phylum Bacillota; class Bacilli; order Caryophanales; family Caryophanaceae; genus Sporosarcina; species Sporosarcina sp. E16_3. The sequence continues at coordinate 3,061 of NZ_JADPRX010000047.1, read as the reverse complement.
ATTCAACGCGCTTTTGAAAACACTTGAAGAACCGCCATCGCATGTCGTGTTTATCTTAGCAACCACGGAACCACATAAACTGCCATTGACGATTATTTCTAGATGTCAGCGTTTCGATTTTAAACCGATAACACCGGCTGATATTACGAATCGAATGAAGACAGTACTTGCGGATACGGGTATTGAATCTGATGAAAGTGCTTTGAAAGTAATTGCGCAGGCGGCTTCTGGAGGAATGCGTGATGCACTCAGTATGCTCGACCAAGTTGTATCGTTCAGTGGAGACAAGATAACAATTGAAGATGCACTTCTTGTAACTGGATCAATTGGTGAAGATATTTTCCATCAGTTGGCGGAAGCGTTACTTGGTAAAGATGCTGGCATGGTGCTGACATTGCTTGACCGACTTATTGCGGAGGGGAAAGATGTTTCCAGGCTGGCAGAAGATTTAATCACGTTTTTCCGGGATCTTCTTCTTCTGCGAACAGCACCCGGTTTAAAAGATTTACTCGAACTTATACCAGGCGATGATCGGTTTGTGGAAATGGCACAACGGTTTGAAATGGATACGTTGTACTTGTTCATCGATATACTAGCAAAAACGCAACAGGAAATGCGGTTCTCCAATCATGCGAAAGTCTATATCGAGTCTGCCTTTTTGAAAATGATTCATCTCGATAGCCCTGTGCAGGTCGGTGGCAGCAATCATGCCGTTGACCCAGGGCTTACGCAGAAGGTAGCAGATCTTGAGCGCACAATCATGGAATTGCAGCAACAGATGTCTAGTGGTGGGATGAATAAGCAAACGGCTGCAGATCAATCCGCTCAACCACGGAAAAACGCATCAAAATCATCGCAAGGTTTTAAAGTTCCGACGGGTAAAATCAATGAAGTATTGAAGTCTGCGACAAAACAAGACATCAAGACGATTCGGGAAGAATGGGCGGGCATGATGCAGACAATGCAAAGGTCACATGCTGCACTTCTTGAAGAGACAGAACCGGTCGCAGCATCTGAGAATGCTTTTGTGTTAAAATTCAAATATGAAATCCATTGCCTCATGGCGTCTGAAAATCCGTCACTTCGGTCGAGCCTGTCAGATGCCTTACGTTCACGAACCGGAAAAGCATACGAAGTCGTGTATGTGCCTGAAGAAGGTTGGTTGAGTGTAAGGGGCGACTTCATTCGGAAAAACGGACTTGCCAAACAACAAGAGGCGGAAGGTTCCGATGAAGGGGCACCTGGTGAAGAAATGCTTTCTTTCGTAAAGGAAGCAGAACAGGAAAATGCGGATCCGATCGTAACTGAGGCGGAAAAGATTTTCGGTAAAGATTTCATAGAAGTCCATGACGATTAAAAATTAGAGGAGGAAACAAACATGAAGGGTATGGGAAATATGCAAGGCATGATGAAACAAATGCAGAAGATGCAAAAACAAATGGCTGTAGCACAGGAAGAGCTTGGAGAAAAACGTCTAGAGGGTGCAGCAGGCGGCGGTATGGTGAAAGTCATTGTATCTGGAGATAAGCAGGTTGTCGAAGTGATCGTTGATCCGTCCGTAGTGGATCCAGAAGATATTGAAATGTTACAAGACCTTATTGTCATTGCTACTAATGATGCTATGGCTAAGGCGGAAGAACTAACGAACTCGACGATGGGTCAATTTACAAAAGGATTGAACCTGCCGGGAATGTTCTAGGAGGCACATACATGCATTACCCTGAACCAATATCAAAACTGATGGATAGTTTTATGAAATTGCCAGGTATCGGCCCGAAAACAGCGGGTCGTCTGGCGTTTTTTGTCTTAAGTATGAAGGAAGATACTGTGTTGGATTTTGCAAAAGCTCTTGTTGACGCTAAACGGAATCTACGTTTTTGCTCGATTTGTGGACATATTACAGATATCGATCCCTGCCACATTTGTCAGGATACACAGCGCGATAGTTCGATAATTTGCGTTGTTCAAGACCCGAAAGACGTTATTGCCCTAGAGAAGATGAGGGACTTCAAGGGACTTTATCATGTCCTTCACGGCGCTATCTCTCCAATGGATGGGGTTGGTCCTGAAGACATTAATGTTCCATCCTTGCTAGTTCGACTACAGAACGAAGAGGTTGAGGAATTAATTCTGGCAACGAACCCTACAATAGAAGGAGAAGCGACTGCGATGTATATATCGAGGCTTGTGAGACCTTCAGGGATCAAAACAACTAGAATCGCGCATGGACTGCCCGTCGGCGGTGATCTCGAATACGCGGATGAAGTTACATTATCGAAGGCGCTGGAAGGTCGTCGGGAGTTATAGGGGGTCCGCTTCGGTGTTTAGGCGAAAGAGTAAGTTGAAAAAAGAGTTTGATGAACGCCTTCATTCATTAATGGTAGAAACGAAAGAAGAGTGGGAACGAGCAAGGGGTATCGAGAGATATCTTAATGATTATGACCAAGAAGTGATTGTTATGCGGAAAATAGCTGAGTGCAAACACTTTTATTTATACAAAGAGGCAAAAGTTCGACAGTTAGGAAAGGATTGATATATTTTCACGGGACCGCATAGAATGGACCATTCGTTGAAAAGGAGTGTTTCCCGTGAAAGTTATCGGTATAGTTGTGGTTATATTGGTTCTCCTTCTATTAGTTGTTGTGGATAAGAAACAAATCCATAATGCTTTGGAGCGTTTATCGGTCTATTGGTTTCGGTTGGCATTTGCGTTCCTTGTTCTTTTTGCAATGAATGTTGCAGGAGGCTTTGTGGGTATCTATGTGCCCGTAAACATTACGTCTGGACTATTACTTGCGATATTGGGGATACCAGGAATCGCTACGCTATGCGCTTTCGCAATATTTTTATGAAAGTTTGTTATAAAGTGTTGACTTATGTTTCAAGACGTAGTAATCTTATGTATGTCGCCAGTGAGGGACGCGCAACACACACAGGAATGCAAGTTGATTCCATTACAAATGAACCTTGAAAACTGAACAGCAAAACATCAATGAAATACAGCGAGAGTGCTAACGCACTTGAGCAAAACGTTTCTAACTAAACTAACTTCGGTTGGTTG
>NZ_JADPRX010000046.1:0-22856 GCF_017347125.1 Sporosarcina sp. E16_3 | reverse complement strand
TGCCCTGGAGAGAAAGCTTGCATGTCGTAACCTTGCATCTCTTGCCCTGGAGAAAAAGCTTGCATGTCGTAGCCTTGCATCTCTTGCCCTGGAGAGAAAGCTTGCATGTCGTAACCTTGCATTCCTTGTCCGGAAGTCCCCATGCCTGGAGACCAGCTATCATTTGCATACCCTGACGTATCTTGCGTTCGGTTACCTTCATATCCTTCAGGTAATTGCGGGTACCATTGCTGCTCCCCTTGACCACCTGGTTGCATGTTTACCATTCGTTCACTCCTTCCAAGCGATTCTCTTTATCCTATGCGACAATGGGTGAAAAGGAATGGACTTTTATTTTACGAAAACATTTTCGGGTTTCGAGGGTTTATTCTATAAGAGGGTATGGAGGTGGAGGTATGACTGATACGGAATTGGCGGAGAAAGCAATTGCAGTAAATCATGATGCTCGCCTGTCACTTATGTTTACATATAAAGATGCATTTTATCGAAGGGTGCTTGAAACTTTTTTTATTTGATAAAGAATTGTCGCTGCAGTAGAGTTCGGGCAATCCGCCGAACAGTTCGTACTATGGGTTACTCAGTTTATCAAATCCACTCCAACTATAGATTCGGCACTACCTACTTCGAATTAACTAGGTGATATAGCTCACCCGTATAACGAACAAATCTAGCGACTTAGCGATATAGGAATCACACACCATTTGTTAAGTGCCAACTATATAGCAACTTCACCGCTTCATCCCACTACAATAGCACCCTATTAGCACGGACTAAATTTTCTGAATTATGCAGAATAAAACGCTTTCATCGTGTACGATAGTAGTAGATTAGTAAGGAGGGGTTCATAGTGGGGAAAGCATCTGAAAAGGTTATTCGTTACCGTGGGACTGAGTTGAACACGAAGGGGTGGCAGCAAGAGGCGGCGCTTCGTATGCTTATGAATAACTTAGACGCGGAAGTGGCGGAGCATCCCGATGATCTAGTCGTTTACGGTGGCATTGGAAAGGCGGCACGAAATTGGGAGTCGTTTGACGCAATTGTCCGCTCGTTGAAAGAACTTGAAAATGATGAAACGCTACTTGTGCAATCGGGGAAACCAGTTGCGATATTCAAGTCACATACAGACGCACCAAAAGTATTGATAGCGAACTCGAACCTAGTCCCGGCATATGCCAACTGGGAACATTTCCATGAGCTCGATAAAAAAGGACTCATGATGTACGGACAAATGACGGCGGGAAGCTGGATTTATATCGGTTCACAAGGAATCGTGCAAGGGACATACGAAACGTTTGCAGAACTGGCGAAACAGCATTTCGGAGAGTCGCTGAAAGGGACAATCACACTAACTGCTGGACTTGGAGGCATGGGTGCCGCACAGCCGCTAGCGGTTACGATGGCCGGGGGAGTTTGTATCGGCATCGAAGTGGATGAAACGCGAATTGATCGCCGAATTGAAACGCGCTATACCGATGTGAAAACAGATTCACTGGAAGAAGCGATTCGTCTTGCGCAAGAAGCGAAAAAAGAAGGCCGTGCACTGTCGATCGGCTTGCTGGGTAATGCTGCGGAAGTTCTTCCTGCCATGCTTGCAATCGGGTTTATTCCGGATGTGCTGACGGATCAGACATCTGCGCATGATCCGTTAAATGGTTATATCCCATCTGGCATGTCACTCGACGAAGCTGCAAAACTTCGTACCGATAACCCTGAGGAGTATGTTAAACAATCTAAAGCATCTATGGCAAAACACGTTGAAGCAATGCTTGAGATGATGGATAAAGGCGCCATTACGTTCGACTATGGAAATAATATCCGTCAAGTGGCCAAAGACGAAGGTGTTACGCGTGCATTCGATTTCCCAGGGTTTGTTCCTGCCTATATACGTCCACAGTTTTGTGAAGGAAAAGGTCCTTTCCGTTGGGTAGCCTTATCAGGTGATCCTGAAGATATTTATAAAACGGATGAAGTAATTTTACGCGAATTCAGTGACAACAAACATTTATGCAATTGGATTCGGATGGCGCAAGATAAAATTCAGTTCCAAGGATTGCCTTCACGGATTTGCTGGTTGGGTTACGGGGAACGTGCTAGGTTTGGAAAAATCATTAACGACATGGTGGCTTCCGGTGAATTAAAAGCACCGATTGTAATTGGGCGGGATCATCTTGACTCCGGTTCAGTTGCATCACCAAACCGCGAAACGGAAGCGATGAAAGACGGTTCGGATGCAGTAGCTGACTGGCCGTTGTTGAATGCAATGATCAATGCTGTCGGCGGAGCAACATGGGTTTCTATTCATCATGGGGGCGGCGTTGGCATGGGTTATTCGGTTCACGCAGGTATGGTAATTGTCGCAGATGGAACCAAAGAAGCGGAAGCTCGAATTGAACGTGTATTGACGACAGATCCAGGAATGGGCATTGTTCGCCATGTAGATGCGGGCTATGAACTCGCCGAGAAAACGGCTCGGGAAAAAGGGGTCAACATTCCAATGATGGCAAAAGAGGCGATTCAAGAATGACAAAAATTGTTTGGATTAAACATGCGGCGCAACTTGCGACGTTAGCCCAACCAAGTTCAGCACCGCGAATAAAAGAAGCGATGAATGAGTTAACGATCATAGAAGACGGCAGTATTTGGATTGAAGAGGGCATCATTCAAGCGGTTGGAACGACTCAAGAATTAGAAGAGCAGTTCAAAGACCGCGCCCATGAAGCTGAAATTACAAACGCGACAGGCCATCTCGTTACACCGGGGCTTGTCGATCCACATACACATGTTGCTTATGGCGGTAGTCGCGAACGTGAGTTTGAAATGCGACTTGAAGGTGCGACCTATATGGACATTATGAATGCAGGCGGCGGTATTCATGCGACAACAAAAATGACGCGCGAAGCGACTGAAGATGAACTTGTTGAGCAGGCGAAGAAGCGTCTGGATTCGTTCCTAAAACATGGCGTCACGACTGTCGAAGGAAAAAGCGGTTACGGCTTAGATTTAGAGACGGAACTCAAACAGTTGCGTGTCATGAAACGTTTGCAGCAAGAACACGCAATTGACCTCGTGCCAACATTCATGGGCGCACACGCAGTCCCAACAGAATTCAAAGGGCGAGAAGACGATTATATAAATCTAGTTGTCAATGAAATGCTTCCAGCCGTTGCCAATGAAAAGCTCGCAGTCTTCAACGATGTGTTTTGTGAAGTCGGTGTTTTCACACCAGAACAATCACAACGGATTTTAGAAGCAGGGAAAAAGGTTGGGCTGATACCGAAAATCCATGCGGATGAAATTGAACCCTATGGTGGAGCAGAGCTCGCGGCTAAAGTTGGAGCGATTTCAGCGGAGCATTTATTGAAAGCGTCTGATGAAGGAATTAAAGCGATGGCAGAAGCGGGGACGATTGCTTGTTTATTGCCAGCAACCGCCTTATATCTTAGGGAGCAAGCAGCAGAAGGGCGAAAGATGATTGACGCTGGCGTACCAGTTGCAATTTCGACAGATTGTAATCCTGGATCTTCACCGACAACGTCGATGCCACTTGTTATGAACTTAGCGTGTATATCGATGCGCCTAACACCGGCAGAAGCGCTTACTGCCGCGACATTTAATGCGGCATGTGCGATTCGGATGGAAAATGCGACGGGATCACTGGAACCGGGTAAACAAGGGGATGTCGTTCTATGGGACATTTCAAACTACCAAGAACTACAATACTTGTTTGGTGTAAACCACGTCAAGTCCGTTTGGAAAAAAGGTGTAAAAGTCGTTGGATGATTAATTTTACTAAAGGATGGTTGTCATGATTGAATTAACAGGTTCATCTCTAAATCTGGCTCAAATGAAAGACATCATATATAACGAAATTGGGGTTTCATTGAACGAGGAAGCCGTGGAACGTGTAAATAAAAGCCGTGCCGCGGTTGAGAAAATTGTTCGTGAAGACCGCACTGTCTATGGTATTAATACGGGTTTCGGCAAATTCAGCGATGTTAAAATCGATGAAAAAGATACGAAAGCACTGCAATTGCACTTGATTCGATCCCACTCATGCGGCGTAGGCGAAGCGTTTCCTGAAACCGTTTCGCGTGCGATGGTGGTGCTTCGCCTGAATGCGCTTTTGAAAGGTTTCTCAGGAATTCGTGCCGAGGTATTGGAACGCTTTGCTTATATGGTGAACAATCGCATTCACCCGGTCATTCCGCAGCAAGGCTCACTCGGTGCATCAGGCGACCTCGCGCCATTGTCCCATCTCGCACTTGTTTTGCTGGGTGAAGGATTTGTCTGGCAAGATGGTTTGCATGTTCCAGCTGCAACTATTTGGAAAGAGCATGGCATGTCGCCGATTGTGCTCGAAGCGAAAGAAGGACTTGCGCTCATTAACGGGACGCAAGCGATGACTGCGCAAGGCGTTGTCAATTATTTGGAGGCAGAATCACTTGCATATGCTAGCGAATGGATTGCGGCAATGACAATGGAAGCGTTATATGGGATTACAGACGCATTTCATCCGGCGATTCACGAAGCGCGCGGTTATCCGGAACAAGTGGATGTTGCAGCGAGGATGCTGGACTGGTTGGAAGGAAGTCAGCTTACGACCATCCAAGGCGAAAAACGTGTCCAAGACGCTTATTCCATTCGTTGTATTCCACAAGTGCACGGCGCGAGCTGGCAAGTGCTTGGATATGTAAAAGAGAAGCTGGAGATTGAGATGAATGCTGCGACTGACAATCCGCTTATTTTCGATGATGGCGATACAGTCGTATCGGGTGGTAATTTCCATGGTCAGCCGATTGCGTTTGCAATGGACTTTTTGAAACTTGGCGTGGCAGAACTTGCAAGTATTTCCGAACGCCGAATCGAACGGCTCGTTAATCCACATTTAAATGAAGGATTACCACCGTTCCTTAGCCCGGAACCGGGGTTACAATCGGGTGCAATGATCTTGCAATATTCAGCAGCAAGCCTTGTTTCGGAGAATAAAACACTCGCACATCCGGCGTCCGTTGACTCGATTCCATCGTCGGGCAACCAGGAAGACCATGTCTCGATGGGAACGATTGGCGCGAGGCATGCGCATGCCATCATTAAAAATGCGCGAAACGTGCTCGCGATCGAAGCGCTTTGCGCGATGACAGGCTGTTCTATTCGCGGACCCGAGCAAATGGCTCCGAAAACGCATTTGAAGTTCGAGCAATTAAGTGCCATTGTTCGGCCGATAGATGAAGACCGTATATTCACTCCGGATATCGAAAAGCTAGCACAATTTTTGGTAGGATAACTAGCAAAAAACCGAAGCGAGATTTAACAGCTTCGTTTTTTTGTGTTGAATGAAGTGATGAAAGTTGGAACCAATCATAAAGCAGCGTGGAGCGATCATAAAGCAGCGCGAACCGATCATAAAGCAACGCGAACCAATCATAAAGCAGCGCGAACCGATCATAAAGCAACGCGAACCGATCATAAAGCAACGCGAACCGATCATAAAGCAATGCGAACCAATCATAAAGCAGCGCGAACCGATCATAAAGCAACGCCAACCAATCATAAACCAGCGTGTTGCGATCATCGCACCCGGTACCTCGCACCCAAATTCACGAAATTTCACTTTATCAAATATAAATTTTAATCCCCGTTTTGGCTTCATAATTGATCAAAAATAGCGAATTCATACCTAAAATGGAATTATTCGTCTTTCTGCTAAATTTACTTTATATTCCTTTTGTTATAGGGTGGATGAAAGAATCAATATGAAGGGGCTGAGCGGTATGGTGAGAGCGTTAGTATGGGAAAAGCCAGCGGATTATGAAGCGGGAGACTTGGATCAAGACGGTCTATGGAAAAAAGTGATTGGAGAACTATTCGAAGACTTTTTGTTGTTTTTCGCACCAACATTACATGCACAAGTAGATTTTTCAAAAGCACCGGATTTTTTGCAACAGGAACTTTTTCAAGAAATTATGGATGAAAAGAAAGGGCGCCGAATGGCAGACCAGCTTGTCAAAGTGTATCTGGTGGACGGTGAAGAAAAGTGGATTTTAGTACATGTGGAAGTGCAAAGTGACAATGAAAAAGATTTTGCTAAGCGAATGTTTCAATATTTTTATCGCATTTATGATCGGTTTGATCGAGAAATTGTTGCATTAGCCATCATGACATCACCGCATCAAAGCGAATTTTCTACTCAATTTCGCTACTCCTATTTTGGCACAAAGCTGGATTATGCGTATACTAATTATAAGGTTGCCGATTACGATTATAAAGAATTGGAGCAGTCAGATAAGCTATTCAGTAAAGTTGTCCTTGCGACCAAATATATGAACGAAACGAAGCAAGATGCGGACAAACGCTATGCGTTTAAAATGAAATTAATGCGGGAAATTATTAAACACCCCATTTATTCGCGCACGACGATTCAAGCTGTATTTTATTTTATAGACTACTTATTACGGTTACCGCAGGAGTTATCCGAACAACTCGCAAAAATAATTCGCCCTATTTTAAAAGAGGAGGCCAACGACATGGTTCAATTTAACGAAGAAAACCCATCACCAACTCTAGCTGCAATCTTCGCCATGGAACGAGAAGAGGGGGAAAGAAAAGGAATAGAGCAAGGAATAGAGCAAGGAATAGAGCAAGGTATAGCGAAAGTCGTACTTGAAATGCTAAAAGAGGGCGCGTCAATTTACTTTATTGCCAAGGTAACTCATCTGGATAAAGAAGCGATTGAGAAGATAAGAAAAATGAATTGATTCATTAAAAAGGTTATCTTCGCACGATGCTATTCAAAAAATTGTATAACGATAAAAATGAAGATTAGTCATCTACTTGAATGTCTGATCTTTATTTTTCATTCTGAATCTGATTTGAAATCGATTATTGGCCATTATGCTATGATAGAACGAGCGATGATTCTAGGGGGAGTTTCGATGGATAATCAAGAAAAACCACATATCTTATTAATCGACGGAATGGCACTTTTATTCCGTTCATTTTTTGCAACATCAGCTATGGGACACTACTTTCCCAATGCCGCAGGTGTACCGACAAATGGGGTACAAGGATTTGCGCGTCATACGATGACTGCAACGTCGATTTTCAATCCAACACATATGGCAGTTTGCTGGGATATGAGTGCACATACGTTTCGCAATGAGTTATTTGATGGATATAAAGCGAATCGACCTGAACCAGCACCGGAGCTTGTTCCGCAGTTCGATATGACAAGAAGTGTTTCTGAACTAATCGGTTGGAAAAACTACGGAATACTTGGGATGGAAGCAGATGATTTAATTGGGTCGATGGTCGAGACGTGGGATGGTAAAGCGGAGATCACAATCGTAACAGGTGATAAAGACCTGCTCCAACTACTCAGACCAGGCGTTCAAATTGCGTTCATGAAAAAGGGATACAACGTTTATGATATCTATACATATGAACGGTTTGTAGAAGAATACGGCATTTCGCCGAAGCAGTTTATCGATACGAAGGCCTTCACAGGAGATAGCAGTGATGGTTATCCAGGTGTGAAAGGGATTGGACCAAAAACTGCCCTTAAATTAATTAAGGAATATGGTTCGGTTGAGGGTGTAATTGAGGCCTTACATGAATTAACCCCTGGCATGCGTAAAAAGATCGAAGAAGATATAGATATGCTTCATTTATCAAGAAAGCTGGCAGAGATCCATTGTGCGATTGACATGAATGATTCCATAGAAAATTTGGCAATCCCTATTTATGACACTGAAAAAAGGGAACTAATCGAGCGTGAAGGCTATTCTATGATTGTCAGACAGGCGGATTCACTTTTTAAAAAATAACCAAAAATCTCCCTACGAAATAGTCGTAGGGAGATTTTTGGCAACACGTCTGTTAATTAACGATTTACGTGCATAAATCACTAGTGAAAATGGCTTAAAAACCTTCATTTTAACTGGACTATTTCCACCTATTTCGGAAATCCTGTTGCGAATAGTTGCCTGCCGCGTTTCAACAATGTTCAAGTGAAAAATGCATTTGCTTCGAAAGAAAAGAATAGATGACTTTATATAGAGACTGTAAGTGCCCCTAAATTTTAGTGGGTTCCAGTTCCTGGATATTGCAAAGTGTAGAAGTGATAATGGTCTTTAAGCAAAATGATAGTATGAAGTTATTTATTGACAGTTAATGAAACTTATAACTCATTAAGAACGTATCACTATTAGGACTGTTGTTGTTCAACTAACCGGGCAGGTTAGTGAAAGAACGGTTTATATTTTATTTATGAAAAAATCAGGTGAAAAGTGAGGTGGAACAATGGAACGTTTGAAGAAAGTGTCATTAAAAAGTAGGTTAATAACTGGCATAATCGTTTTTGTTATTCTTATTTCGGTTAATTATTATTTCCATCTTTTCAAACCTAAAAATTCATTAGACCTATATCAATCAATGACTTTTGCAGATGATTTTGAAGAGGCACAAAGTTTAATGTTAGAAGGATACGAGGCTAATTTTAAGGAAGAAGATTTTGAATTTATCAATGGAACGAAAACAGTAGCAAACAGTATAAATCAATTTGCCCTTTTTGAATATGATGAAAGATCTTATCTGATTATGACTTCACCAGGTACACAAGGTATCCGAAAGTTAAAAGTTCTTGCAGTTGAAGAGTTACCAACAGAAATAAGGGATTACTTTCTTGAATTATCACCCTAATGCTTTTTTAGTTTCACTAACAGGTGCTTACTTCAACAAGGAGTAAAGCTTTTTTCTTATTGACCTAAAGGGGCAGGTTAGTTGAATAAGACATTTTCAAAAATAGGGGGATTTTTGACTTTGGCGTATCAAGAATTTAGTGTTGAAGCTGAGAGCAAGAGAGTTTTTATGAAAATTTTAAAGGGATTAATTATAGTTGGTTTCTTATTTGCTGCATTGGTCGGGTATGGAGTTTATTGGATGTTCTTTGATATGAATCGGTTACCAACTGGAGAATATCTTACAGAAGAGACATCACCTAATGGAAAATACACGTTAAAAGCATATGTCACTAACGGAGGAGCAACAACGGCATATGCTGTTCGTGGCGAGTTGGTATTTAATGAGAAGAATAATAAAACCAAAAACATCTATTGGAACTATCGAGAAGAAACTGCAAATATTACTTGGACAGACAATAACGCAGTGGTAATTAACGGACATACTTTAGATGTGCGAAGAGATAAATTTGATTTTAGAAACCAATAACAGTGCCCTTTGTTGTTCAACTAACGGGCGCTATACTTCAAGAAGGAGTAGTGCCTTTTTTACTAACGGGGCAGGTTAGTTGAACAAACACAAAATTTTTATGAACTGGGCAAACTACCTTGACTGATAAACTTAAGGTGGTAATTCAAAATATGAAAAACAAACAAATTACCTTTATTTCGATTTCAATTGTTTTGGTTTTAACGTTTTTCACTTCCGGAGTGATGTTGTCGAATACAGGTAAAACTGAAGCTGATAAAGTCAGTGCTGAAGAAAAGCATTCCGATTTTTATGATGTATTATTAGTTTTATTAGACCCTGCTGCAAGGAAAGTGATTAATAAGGAATATGCCAATCGTAGTTATTCATTTTTTGATGCAGAAATATTAGAAGTAAAACGACTAACTGGTGGGTATTCTCACTATGATTTTATTGTGAAAGTAAAATATGACACGTATACAGGTCCTTATAATCCACCTCAAGGTCCTATTACAATAACTTTTCATGTAACAACAGAAGGAGTTTCGGTAGTAGAAATTCAAAAGTGAGTCCTGATACAGCGTTGTAAATAGTTTAACTAACGGGGTGCTTTAGTTGAATAATCGGCTGCCTTCACAGGGCGGTATTTTCTTATTGAGTAATGAAGTTAACTACTTCCGTGAATTGGTGTTAAGTTAACTAAAGGTGCATGGAAGATACAAGCTTGTTTAGCAATTGGATTCCTTATTTAACTCATGGGCCAGATTGTTTAGTAACTTTAGGGAGGTTAAAAGATGGAGTGGTTTACTTTTCTTGTTTTTCCGGCATTCACTTTAGGTGGAATAGCTTTAGGGCTCGCCCTTCACTCAATCAAAAATATGAAGAACATGGAAAAAAGAGTTAAGGAATTAGAAAATAAAAATAAATAAATCTATCCATCTATCTATCTATGACTTTTGTCAATAAAGTGTCCCGGCTAAACTTTAAGTGAATTTTTGCAATGATTATTTCATAAAAAGGCGAGAATATGTAATGGGATTAGCAGCAATTTTAAAACTAAGGGGTAATAAAAATGAATAACTTTGATGAAAGACTACCCAGAAATAAGTTTGATTTTGAAAGTGTAAATAAAATAAGAAAGATGGAGAAAAAGAATATTATCCCTTTAATACCTGGGCTTCTTAAATGGATTCAGGATATGAACTGGCCGATCGCACCTGAAGTCGCTGAAATCCTTTTAGCTTCTCCGAAAGAAATCGTTCCTTATATAAAAAATGTATTTTCAACTGACGATAATATATGGAAATTCTGGTGTTTAGAATACTTAGTAAAGAATTTATCACCTGAATATAGAAAGTTATTAATAAGCGACTTGAAACGACTAAATTCAATGCCTACTGAAGGTGAAAAATTAGAAGAAGTGGACCTGAAGGCAAGGGAAATTCTGAATTCAATATAACAGTTCTTCTTGAACTAAAGGATATCCTTCGAAATGTCTAAGCAATAATCTTCCGTAATCGAGCGCTTTAGTTTAACAATCGCTTGTCTTTACAGGGCAGCTTTTCTAATTAATTACTTCCGTGAAGTGGCGTTATGTTAACCTGTCGTGTATGAACTATACAAGATCGTTCAGTTATCGAATCGAGGATTGTGGGGAAGTGTAATTTTTGTTAAAATAAGGCAAATAATGCAGGGGAGATTTCATATGCGAAACCTATCTATATTCGGCATAGTTCTACCAGCAATAGTTTTATTAATACATATACTTTTTAGCCTTCAAAACTATATACCAGTTTTAATGGCTAACTTTTCAATAGCGATCTCCAGTCTTACCTTACTTTTAGCTATACTTTATTTACTTGATCATAGAAAGAATCAAACAACTAAAAAAGTGGATGTTATTGATGAATAAAATTTATTTTCTCTGATTACAAGGCAGCTTTTCTTATTGCGTAATGGAGTTAACCACTTCCGATACCGGTGTTATGGTAACCTGGTGTGTACAGGCCATACACAACAGGTTAAAGATTGAATTGATGTTTTTACGGATTGATCTCATGTAGCTAATCCTTTTCCTTCTTCAACTAACGGGGCAGGTTAGTTGCACAAGATTATGTTTTAAATTGAAACTTTTACCAATATATAACGTCATACTTACGTATAGAGAATTGTTGTGGAATGTGCACTTTATTTTTGAAAGGGGAATTTAGAAGTGATGAAACAAGCTCTAATTCCAGTAATTGTATTTAGTTCAATTTTGTTAGTTGGGTGTAATCAAGATAAAACAAATGCTAGTAACGAAAAAAATACGCCTGCAGTCTCGGAAGATAGCAGCACAGTTCGTGCTATAAACACAGAGATTACGCCCAGCACGGAAGAGAATGTATTACAAGATACCCCCGATTATGCAGCTAAGAATGAAGGGGAACTATCTATTCAGGATTCTGAAACGGCTTATGAAATGTGTGTGATAGCGCTGACTGACTATTATAAAGCTGTCTGGAACGGCTCGGATATTGAATTGGGTGCATTTATCGATAACGAAAACCTTAAACAGTATACGCAAAATAAGATTCAATACCAATTTGACTTGTATTTATCGCACAATCTTACTGATAATTTGGTGAAGAGTGTTGATATTGGCACTCGGGAAGTGGAGTATACTGATGACGTAGATGGGGGTTTTCTCTATTTAAATTTACCTGCGGAAATTAAAAAGACTGTAGGGAGTTATGGTGAACCCACTGAATTTCTCGTACGCAATGTAAACGGCAAGTTAGTCATTGTTGATTGGTATACCGGTGCAAAAGATAGTTATGATTTCATGGTACGCGGAGAAAATCTAACAATTGACAACCCTAATATTTGGGATGATAGTGAATTTGTGAAGAAGTTAAATAGTAAACAGGGTGAATTTTCAGGCTCAATTCGATAGTTAGTTATTTACAGCTAACTCGGCAATCAAAGGTTGTTAATGAAAGCCCAATATGAGACTTGCTTCCAAAATTAATTTCTCTTATTCAACTAACGGGTGCTTTAGTAAAAAATCATGGGGTTGCCAGTGGTAACTCTTTTTCTTATTGAACTAACGCGGCAGTTTAGTTCGAAATAGTTTTAAATTTTTTCATTTATCTAATGTAAAGGATGTGAGGTTTAGCAATGAAGAAATATGTTTTGTTCATGTTATTAATGACTTTTACTTTTGCGTTAGCTGCTTGCACCCAAAGCGAAGAAGAAAAAATACAAGCTTACTTAAAAGATAAAAGTGAGATTTTTTATCACTTTTCAGTTGTTGATTTTACAGATGAGAAATTAAACATTGAATTTACGATGCTTCCCAATTCTGAAACATGGAGTAATGATGCTGCAGAATCTGATGTGAGTATTGAAACAAAAGCTTCATTGGAAGCTATAAAGAACTATTCCAAAAAATATTTGGGTGTAATAAAGGAAGTAAATCTTTATTTTGTTATGAGAGAAACAAATAAAGTTGTTGCAGAAATAAATGCAAATAACGATACTATATTAGAAACCGATTGGAAAGATGTAAGTAATCGAGAACTTTCTCAAATTGTAGATGGTTACAAATTTTATGGTGTATCAAATTAGTTCTTCGGCTAAAGGGCGCGATTGTTTAAAAAGCGTCTCTGTTCTTATTAAACTAACGGGTGCTTTACTTCAAGAAGGAGTAAAGCATTTTTTCTTATTGAACTAAAGGGGCAGGTTAGTTTAACAAGGATTAATTTTAAGAAGTGAGAATAAGTAAATAGAGATATACAACTGGGAGGAGAAAAATTGAAGGAAAACAATAGAGGCACTTTATATTTTAATATGTCCATTGGTACACTAGGACTCCTCATTATTGTAGTAGGATTAGTCAAATATGTTGAAACCGTTGGTGGGGGTTCTTCATTTGCATTGTTAGGTTTTCCTTTAACAATGATTTACTTAAATTATCTTGAAGGGAAAGCTGGTATAAGTAAAAAAATATTATGGATTAAATCTATCATAGCGATTTTTTTACTGTTTATAATTTACATCTTCTTATTTAGCTAACGGGTAGCTTTATTTGGAAATCATTGAGTTGCAAATGCAGCTCTTAGTTCTTCTTGAACTAGTGGGGCAGTTTAGTTCAATAACTATATTCATAAAGAGTTGATGAAATAGACTATATAAAAGAGATGATTGGTAATGTGAATTGAATGATAAAGGGGGTTCAACTAGTTGAGAATAGGTTACAGTGTTTTAAAAGAAATCAACGAGAAAACTTTTACGCCATGTGCATCTGATTATGGGTTAACTCAAAGAGAGTTTGAGAATTTTGTCCTTTTTCTCGAACACAAAGGATTTGTAGAAAGAGTACTAAGAGTGGATGATAGTTTTTCTTTATGTCCTGCTCGTTTAACTAAAAAGGGTATAAAATTATTAGAAGATAACAATCAATATATAGAAACATACCCAAAAAGAATTGATTTAAAAGTATGGATACAAGTAGATAAAGAACTTTATTCAAATGGTGCTGAGGCAGAATAAAATAATACCTGTTGTTCAACTAACAGGTGCTTTACTTCAAGAAGGAGTAAAGCTTTTTTCTTATTGAACTAAGGTGCTGGTTAATTGAAGAGGGAAAAAGTGTTTGAATATTGAATTCATCTATAGTAACATACTTATATTTCTGAAATTAGTAAAGGGGATGCACTTAATGACGAAGGGTTTTTTCAAAGTTCAAGACGTACTTGAAAATTACAAAACAGCAATTTACGAAAAAGATGTTGAAAAATACTTAACCATGTATGCTCCCAAAATGCATATTTATGATTGCTGGGGGAACTGGGAGAGCAAGGGGATTTCTTCATGGAAGGAAAATGTGGCAGAGTGGTTTAATGGATTGAGCGAGGATGGTGTTTTACTAAAAGTTGATTTTAATGAACTAGTAGTTGAAGAAAATTCAAATCTCGCAATTGTTCATTGTGCTGTAACATTTGCTGCTCACCAAGAAGATTCTGGTGAGAAACTTCGTCAAACGACAAATCGGTTCACATATGGTTTAAAAAAAGTGAATGAATCCTGGGTCATAGCTCATGAACATTCATCATTGCCTATAAATATGGAAACTGGTAAGGGAATTTTTAACTTGAAGTAAAAAATAACCTATTTTGATTGGAGATAATGGGATTGCAGCTGCAATTCCTTTATTCTTCTTCAACTAACGGGTGTGTTAGTCAAGTAGAGCAACGTCTTAATGGTCGTTTCTCCTTTTACATTTAAAAGTACTTCTGATAATACTCTTTCCTTAACCCTCCACTTAACTGAGCGTGGATCTTGGTGGTTTCACTCTTCTCATGCCCCATAAGACTTTGTATGACTTCAATAGGAGCTTCATTATTCAACAAATGAGTTGCGCAACTGTGTATAAGTTGGTGTGGATGAATTTCTATATTAATTTCCGCGCGATTGGAGATCCGTTTGATGATGTATCGCATTTGGGCAACCCTCATTTTATGTGGCTGTCTTGCTGTTACAAAGATTGCTGAATTATGGTCATTACGTCTTTCTATATAGCGTTTAAGCCATATGTCACAACGTGTATTAAAATACCTCTCTTTCCTTATCGCCTTTCCTATAACGATTACGGTTTAATTGGACCAATAAATATGGTTCTTTTCTAACGCAACTATTTCTCCAATTCGACAACCGGTAGAAAACATAAATTCAAAAATCGCTTTTTCCATTGGGGAATGACAGGATTCACGAAGATGTTCAATCTCCCGTTCGATTAAATACTTGGGTATCCGCTTACCTACTTTGGGTTCTTTAATTTTGGAAGTTGGATTCATACTCAGGTAGCCTTCTTCATGAGACCAACGAAAAAACGATTTCATAAAGCGGATGCGATGTGCAAGACTGGCTGGTTTTAAATGCTTGCCCGATACAGCAAGATATTGCTTCAGTTGATTTGTATCCAGTAATTCCATCTCTACATCCTTAAAATAACCAATTAGTAGCAAAGATTGTAACTGATAGGCCTTCAACGTTTGCGGCGAAAAACCCTCTATTCGTTTATCAGCTTCAAACGAAGACCATGCTTTTGACAGTAACAATTCCATTCCTCCTAAAGTAGTAATGTTAAAAGGATCATTGCCAACTTAATAGAATTATTGACATAAGGAGTGATTTTACTAACGGGGCAGGTTAGTTTAACAAGGCTGTTTAACAATTGGACCATTTAGTTGAGAAAGGAGAAACTGACCTATGAAGAAAAGTATTTTATACTTTGTAGCAGGTCTCTTAACATATTTTGTGTTTTCTACAATTATACAGTTATTGTAAAGGGTAATTTAAAGAATTGAGCAATGAACGCGATTGTTTAAGAAGCGTCTCTGTTGTTCTTTAACTAAAGGGAAATTTTATTGTGGAGTTAATTGTGAAAATAATCTTCGTGGGATTTCTAAGTATGGGAACCCTTATCGCTTTCATAAAAGATTATAAAAAGCTAACAGATGAACAAAAGAAACAGCCTATAAAGCTGATTTTTGAATCCTTTTCTTTGATTGGACTAGTGCTTTTTGTAATTGGTGTAGTGATTTTTGATAATTTACTGTTAGGTAATATAGCAATCATTTTAGTTGTCGGCGGCTTTGTTTACGATAGTATTGGATACTGGAAGTCCGGTAGTATGATTAAAATAGTTAAGGCATTAGGGTTAACATTATTTATTCTAGTTTTTTATATTTATTTCAATCACTAACGGGTGCTTTACTTCAATTAGGGGTTAAGCACCCTTTTCTTATTCAACTAAAGGGGCAGGTTAGTTTAAGTATTGCTATGGAGAATATTGGTTGGAAGAATTATACTCTTAAAAGTAAACAGAATTCATCGGAGGAGAAGAAATGGAATTAATTACTGGAATAGCCCTTATACTTATTGTGTTTTTCTCTTCATATATTATTGAAATAAGATTGAAGAATATTGAAAGCCAAAACAATCGTGTAATAGAAATTTTAGAAGAAATTAGAGATAAGAAATAAAAGTTTTTAAACTATCGGGTGCTTTACTTCAAGAGGGGGTAGAGGCTTTTTTCTTATTGAACTAAAGGGGCAGTTTAGTTGAAGAAGTAACCTGAGTTATAATTTTAGCGAATACATAAATCAGGAGAAATAAAATGGGTTAGGGTTGCTTTAGCATTTCACTTGAAGGCTTATTTTCTTCTTCAACTTAATAATTAACGAAAAAGAGGGAGGTATTTGGATGTATGGAAAAACAAACATTTTTGTGTTCAAGATATTACTTTGCTCGGTTTTATCTGGTTTTTCACTCAGCTTATTAGTATGTTTCTTTACTGTTCCAAGGACATTTAACCCAATAGACATCTTTTTTATAGGTGTAATATTCAGTATTGTTTATCTTGTTCCAGGAGCACTAATACAATATTATTTGCATAAAAAAACAAGCCGTATTCCCACAAGTAAATTATTCTTTATATATTTAATTACCGGAACAATCGTTACTACTATTTTCTATGCAGGTAATCTTGAAGATTTTTATATGTTTTTCAGTTACTATTTTACAGTAACTTCTAGCGGCTTAGCGTTTTGGTTGTATGACTTAATTTTATTTCGAAGGAAGTAATAGAATATAATCAAGTATTTACTACAATCTGTTTACAGAGTAATGAGCTAGGAAGTAGTTTTAATTGACATGATTGTTAACTTAAACTAATAGTTTGTGAAAAAATATACTTAAACTAACGGGTAGCTTTAGTGAAAAATCATTGAGTTGCAATGAAGCTCTTTTTTCTTGTTCAACTAAAGGGGCAGTTTAGTTTAATAAGAATTAAAGAGGCGAATTTATCATAAGAATTGTAACAAAAGAAGTGCTTTTTTTATTTCAGATAATTTAGTTGAGATAACAATACAAATTTTATAAAAAAGGAATTTATGGGTTTCGCACAAATGAGTAAGGGTTAGAAAAATGAAACCTTCTAGTTTTTATAACGTATTACAATTAACATAAGATAATAACTTTAACATTAGACAAATTACCTAGGGAGGGAATTTGTATGGATAATAACCAAATCAAAAAAATAGGAGGCATCTTATTCTTGATTAGTTCGTGTTTTCTGTTTGCGGGTTGTTCGGAAGAAAAGCTTGAACTCCAAGAAGAAGTGGTAGTTTCAACCGAAGATAAAAACAAGGAAGCAGTTCGTGTTGTTCTTGAATCGGAATTTACGGTTCCTAATGAAGAATATATTCTTAGCCAAAAAAACATCGAGAAGAAAATGGATGAAATTCAGCAAAGCTTGCCCGAAGGAACGGGATTCGGAATGCCAATGGACTCACCTGAATGGCTTGCATATGAAGAATTAGTGGGGAAAACATATAAACCTTACTTTATGGACTATACGTATGAGAAATTAATTCCTACTAATCAGGCTTTTCAGTTCCACTTAAGTACGGAACTGGAGGATGTTCGTTATGAAATGAAAGTTAGTGATATACAAGTAACTAAAAGTGGTAACATTAACACTCCCAAGTTTTATGACTTTACCGCTCAGGTAGAATATACGAATAATGCAGGTGAAGTTTCACAACACGAAGTAAAAGGTACGGCTATTCTTTCAGAACCAGGAAAAATTGGGAAGTTTGAAATACGGGATGTTGGTGGTTTAGGAGAACAAGTTCGTGTAGATCGGAAATGGAATATTGATTAAAATATAGATTTTTAAAATGTCTTGTTCAACTAACGGGTGCAACATTAACGGCAGAAGGTTAGTGCCTCAATCGGGTGTTTATTTTGCGGAATCATTACTAAAAATAAGGCGCAGGTTAGTTGAATAATTTTGTTAGCAGAGTTTTATTTAACGAAAGGAGTCGATAGCTTGTTTTTATATCATTTGGACATTGAAAATGATAGTGACAGGGTTTTAAAGGAAGGATTAAATAATAGTACAGCAACAAAATGGTATTCAACCAGCGGTAAATTATTTACAGAAATAGATTGTTTCAGACCTGTACATTTGCCAAAATGGATTGATTTTAAAGTTGCTTTCGGTGCACATTTGGAACCGTTTGAAAAACCTTATTTTCAATTTCCTATGTTCAGTGATAAAATACTAGTTTTCAATCTAGATATATCTAGTGATTTATTTGCTTACTTATATGAAGATGTTAAAGGTTTACCTTCAAAGGAAGATTTAATGAAACAGTATTGGGAAAGTATGCATACTCTTGAAGAGTTTTTGAGATACAAGCCTTTTAATAACCCTGTAATTTATATTTTTGAAGCTGTTCCAGCAATGTTAATTGAGTATATAGAGTAAAATCTTGTTCAACTAACGAGTGCATTAGTTGAACAATTAAGTTCCTGAATGGTAGGTGGGGTTGTGAGTAAGTCCATTTGGATTCCGATAATGGTTTCATTTGGAACGATGCTATTACTATATATAATAGGCTTTATAGCTGATATAGACTTTCTTATATTTAAAATATCGCTCTCGGATACTAAGATTGCTCTACTTCCGATCGCTGTTGGGATGATAGCGGGGTATATTAGTGAACGTATTATCAAATTGAAGTCTCAATAATGTGAAGTGCTGCGCTTCAAGTAACGGATTGTTTTAGTTCAACAACGATCGTCTATTGGCGGTATTTTTATTTATCCAGTTGCCAGTGGGAAGGAAATAAGTACAAAGCAAATAGCGGCCTAACCTCGAATTAAATTGTGGGTAGGTCGCTTTTATTTAATATATTTGAAAATCACCACTATTACCCATACAATAAGGTGTAGAGTTGGATTGAATTGTAAAAAAAGAGTTAAAAGAAATGAAAGTATTAACTAATTTAGTTTTAGGCTTATTAGTGATTACACTAGTTATATGGATTACTTTTTCTACTATAAAATTAGCTTAATTGAAAAAAATGCGTACTGCATTATTGCGCAATGGAATTGGTGATAGGAAAACTACTTTATCAATAAAAAGATAAACAAATCATTGAGTGTTGTAGCCTGTTCTTGTTCAACTAACTGGGTAGGTTACTTAAAAAAAGAGAAAAAAGAAAGGAGCTAGAAAAATGCCGACTTGCCAGAATTGCGACAATAAATGGAGTTGGAAACAAACTTTTAAAAAGTCATTTACATTAGGCACTGGAATGACTTGCCCATTTTGCGGGGTAAAACAATACATTACCCCACGTTCAAGAAAAAAATCCTCTTTGGTTGCATTTTTAGCACCTACCTTACTACTTTTGAATCTCTTTTTTGGTCCTTCCCTTTTAATATTATTTATTTTGATAGGATCTATTTCATTGTTTTTAGGACTTTATCCTTTTTATATTGAAATATCCAACAAGGAAGGGCCTTTTTGGTAGAGTGTTTTAGGTAAGTAAAAGTATTGCTATCCGTTTTACTAGAATTCATTATAGCTAAAGGTGGATTTAGTTTAAGAATTGGCTGCCTTTACAGGGCATCTTTTCTTATTGAGTAATCGAGTAAAATACTTCCATGAAGTAGCGTTAGGTGAACCTGATATGTATAGAATACAAGGTCGTTCAGCAATCGAATTCCTTCTTATTTGGAATCTATTCTTGCTGATATTGGTACTACCTTTGACGGGGAATATTTTTGGAAAACACAAAGTTAAGAATTGCATGGATTATTCCTAATGTATTTTGTTACTTGATGCTCTTTCCAGAATCTGCGTTCCTCGGTTTTGCTGGTAATGGGGTTGCGGATTCGCGGCAGGGCACTGAAGTGTTATTCTCTCTGGGGGCGGACTCTAGGGATGAAGTTTATTAGTTTGCCTTGAAAGCTGAACGTGCAGGCGGCACTGTATTCAGCAAGCCGGGCGAAAAGGGTGGCTGGATGTATGGCTGCGGTTTTGCCGATCCGAACGGTCATCTGTGGAACACTTTGTATATTGATATGAGTAAAATGCCGCAGGGTTGAAAACCCGATTCGCGATTCCCTGACGAGTGTTTAATCAGAAAGTCAAATAAAGTTACTGAACTACTAGGTGCAATTGTTTTATAAGAGCATTCGCACCCTATTAAGTTTGTGAAGAAATGTACTTAAAATAACGTACCGGATAATTGAATAAGGGTCGTAGCATTGCAGCTATTATTAGAAACTTATATTCTTGTGGAAAGAGTAAATAGGAGGCTTATTATGAAAAAACAACGGAAGATAGTATTGTTTATTGCTCAAAGCTTGGATGGTTATATCGCTACAAAAAATGACTCTCTTGATTGGTTATTTAAAGTTGAAGGGGAAGGGGATAATGGCTATTCGGAGTTTTTCGAAACGGTGGATACAATTTTAATTGGCAAAAGGACATATGATTGGGTTATGGAACAAGAAAAAGGTCAATTCCCTTATCAAAATAAAGATTGTTACGTTTTTTCAAGAACACCATCAGAAGATACAAAAAATGTTAAATTTATAAATGAAGACATTGTCGAGTTTGCTGATAACTTAAAAAAAGAAGAAGGGCAAAATATTTGGATAGTTGGTGGTGGAGATATTCTACATACGTTTTTAAAAGAAAAGTTAGTCGATGAACTGATTGTGACAGTTGCACCCACGATCATCGGAGAGGGAATAACTTTATTTAAAGCAGGCGATTATCAGGTAGATCTTTCTCTTATAGGTACAAGAACTTTCAATCAATTTGTCGAATTACATTACACAGTAAATAAATGACCACGAATGTATTGCAGCACACTGACGCAGTTGTCGCATAAGGTCTGCGTTTCAAACGGGCCATTTAGTTAAAAGTTTTAGGGGTGAAGAAATGAACCGCTTTTATACATCATTAACCTATGTAAGTAAACTAATTTATGAGCCCAATCACTTAATTGTAAAGTCGATACAAGAAGAAAAGCAAAATTTTAAGTATGGTGCGGGTACATTTGAATTATCATCTAGAACAGTTCGATTCAGAGTTGCGAATATTACACCTACAAAAGTAGGGCAGTTTGTTGCATTTTGGGAAAAAGATGAAAATAATAAAAATCAAGCCTATTCATATGCGGAAGCACCGGATTTACTAGTGATTACTACCTTTAAAAATGAAAACGAATTCGGGCAATTTGTTTTTCCTAAAGAAATTCTTTTTAAGCAGAACATTCTTAGGTCCAGTTCAACAATTGGGAAAATGGCAATAAGAATTTATCCTAGCTGGGATAGTCCAACAAGTAAACAAGCGATGAAAACGCAAGAATGGCAGTTACCCTATTTTGTTGATATGAGTAACTCGAATAACATAGCTATAGAGAAAATACTAGAACTATATTCTTTGTAATTCTCTGCAATCAGGTGCAATTCTTGAAGAAGAATTGCACCTTTTTCAGTAATCGGGCGCGATAGTTGAACATTAAAAGCCTTATTCCTTGCCAGAAACACGCTGAAATAAGGCTTTTTTTCTTACGCTATTTTAGTATGTGATTATACTACCAATAAATTAGGGGGCTATATAAATGAGAGGCGTATTATTAACATTAATTTCTTTGTTGATTTTGAGTGGATGTGTTTCGAAGGGTAATGTAGAAAAAATTGAGATTGCTCAAATGAAAGGTTTCTCTAAAGTAATAACATATCCATCAATAAATATTACGAAAACAGAAGAAATCGAAGAATTTATCAATGCTTTCAATAGTGCGGAGAAAGTACCTGGTATTGGAAATACAGTTGATCCCGATTACCAAGTTATATTGGGCACTGAAAACTATTACCTTTGGATAAGTGATGAATCGGTTACGATTATGAATATAAAAGATACTCATACTGTCTATGAGTATTGCGGACAGAATGAGCCACTAGTGCGGAGTTTTGAGCCACAGATTGCGGGAAAGAGAGCCAGTGAATGCGGACAAGTGAGCCACCTGTCAGATAAAGCAGTATAAACAGCCATAGAAACCGGAGTTTCTATGGCTGCTTACGGCCTTTATCAAAATGATGAATGATCTAATTCCTGATCTATGACGTGAATAGCCCATAAAACTATTTCATCCATATCTAGATGCTCATCCTCGGTCTCAAGACAACGATGTAGTAAACCTTCTACTACTTTCTCCATGACCTCTTCAGGTAGGTATCTATGAAAAAAATAAGTAGCGATACGATTTTCTACTTCCTCTGGAATCATACTCTAACCCCCAAACCATGACGTTCTCTCATCGAAATCTCTCCATCAACTAGGATCTTATAGGAATCATGCACAATGCGGTCGAGAATCGCATCTGCTACCTGTGCCTGTCCTAACTTCGAGTGCCACCCTTCAGGTGAGAATTGAGAACAGAATATCGTAGATGTCCGCTTTAATCTCGATTCGATAATTTCTAAGACATGCAGAGCGTGCCCTTCTGAAAGCTCTGTCAGTAACCATTCATCAAGAATTAAGAGATCAATCTTCTTATATTTTTGAATGAGTTTGCGGAAGCTGCCATCGGCTTCATATTTCGCTACAGCTAATTCATCCAGTAATTCTGGCAACCGAATATACTTTACTTTGTAAAATTGGCGACAGGCATGGATCCCAAACGCGTTGGCTATCCATGTGTAAGCGTCAAGTAGAATTGAACACTTTTGCTAATTAACTTTGAACACTTTCGTTTGTTTTTTTCCTGCCCCCAAGTTGAAGGCAGGAAAATTAGTGT
>NZ_JADPRX010000045.1:0-23240 GCF_017347125.1 Sporosarcina sp. E16_3 | reverse complement strand
CAATATGTATTGAAACTACCTAGTGATACTACATTTAATCTGATGACAGCTTGTAAAATAAACAGTTTTATATCCTATAATGAATCACTGGAATGGGGCGTTTTACGAACAGGGAATGTAGGAATACACGGGGTTGACTACACACCTACAATTCCAATTGAATCAGAAGTAGTCTCTACACTTAATGCAATTAGGTATAGCGAGGGCTCACTCACATACAAAGCCTTGAAGTATATGTATTATGCCATGCGAACACAACTATTTTGGGATGGCAATAAACGTACAGCAATTGTCTCTGCAAACGCGATTATGATGTTAAATGGCTTAGGGATTGTTAATATCAGTGAACAGCAATTAGAGCATTGGAATCAATTGTTATCAGAGTTCTACGAAACGAATAATGATGAAAAAATCATTCAGTGGACGTATGATAATTGTGTTCATGGAATTGATTATTGAAGTGCTGGGTAGTTTTTCCATATTAAGTAACTGTATTGTCATTTAGGGGCTGTAGCTACTACAGCCCCTAAGGAAAAGAGACGTAAAATCTTACAAAGAATTGGCTGCTCGTAGATGACTTCCTAGAACAGGCGTTATCTCTACCTGATATGTATAGATTATATAAGCTTGTTCGGAGATCAGATCGCTGTTTTTACAGTTTTATTTCATGTAGCTAATCCTTTTCCTTCTCCAATTAACTTGGCAGGTTAGTTGGAGAAGGGAATAGAGGTTTTATGTCGTATTTGACCCATAATGCGAAGTAACGAAAGGGGAGCAGAAAATGACTGAAAGACTGAGTGATGAAGAGATATTTAAACATTTTCCAATATTAAAACCATTTGCTGATGTTTTGCATGAAATGGCACAAAAAGAAATTATTTGTTTGATTTGCGGTAAATCAAAAGCCAAAAATGAATGCTTATGTACAGATGAAGAAAATAAAGACGAGCAATTTTAACATCACGGTACGACCATAATGTGAAATAGTAGAGTAGGTGCTTGTTCAATTAACGGGTACTTTAGTTGATGTATTAGCTGCCTTTCATGGCAGCTTCTTTATTGAGTAATGAAGTTTAATACTTCCGTGAAGTGATATTATGTCAACCTACGTTGTATAACCTATACAATCCGGTTTAGTGATTGTATCGATGATTTGCGTTGGATCATCCAGTTACAAACACAACTATACCATTAAGAAAAATGTATAACATAAAAAGGGTATTGGGAATATTTGAAGAAAATTAATCTATAATGAATGAAGAAAAAAATGTCTTATGTTAAATAAAGGAAGAGTCAGGAGGTATGGAAATGAAAAAATATTTATTATTTAGCTTATGTTTTATCTTTTTGAATGCTTGTTCAGATCATAATGAAAATACGAAATCAAGCGAAGGTAGTGATTCTTTACAAACTGAAATTACTAATGAAACATCTAATAACAATACTGAAATTGAACAGATTTTAAATAATACAAAATGGGGAAAAGCAAAAGTTCAAATGAGTAATGAACCTGATAATGAATTAGTTTTAAATGATGTTGTGTACAAAATTTGGCTTACGCCTACAAAAGACCAAGTTGAAATTGTCAAGGGAACGGAACACTACGCAAAATTAACTAAAGAAGATTCGATCGTATTTATAAAGAATCTTTTAAATTAAAAGGGACTATTTGAATTATTCGCTACTTGAAAAATAAGCGTATTCGAGTTTTATTTCGAATACGCTTATTAATTTGAAGAAAATCAAAAAAATGTAATAATTCACGATTTTTTCAATTTTTACCTAGAATATGTTTAGCACCTAATATATCCAAAGTTTGAGGAGACGCTACTGTTCGATTAGAATAACCATACATTAACAGATCATTATTATTCGAGTTGTACAAATCATTTAAACCTATGGCATGTCCAAACTCATGAGCCATTGTCGTGTTATTTAACGCTGCTGATCGGTTATTCATATTTGAAGTATTCATTTTTATGGCCCACTGTAATAGGTGACCCGAAGAATTAGATGAATAGAGATAAAATGCCGCATTAGCACTAGAATTTGGATCCGAATAGGTGTGAATATAATTACTAGAGTTAGACTTATAAAATACAACTACATTGGTGGTTCCCCACTTGTTAGCGCCTGCTGTGATATAACCTGCATATGCAGAGGTCATAGGTCCAACCTCATATGTTATGCTGTCTGTTCCTGTATGGTGTTGACAATCTATTGAAAACCCATAACTTTCTCCCCAGGGCTTGCAAGAATGCGCAAAACTTTTTTCTACAGGTAACATAGAGAATATTAGAAGAAATGAAAATAGAATCTTATAAAGTGTTTTCATATGAAATCCTCCTCGTATATTAGTAGTAAGAGCTCTTTTTGATAGAATTTCCAGTTCATTTAGACAATTAGCACATTTGTTGAATCATCGGAGATGGTTAGCTTTTGACTCTACCAATCTTTTTAATGTTTTATCTGTTTTTAAAATAAAACTAGCCTGCAGGCGCTTCCCTGCTTAGTTAATTACTATTTGTTTTAGATTGTATTTCAACTATTCTCTTTTCAAACTTTTCTTTATTTAAGATTTGTATATCTTTTTTTCTCTCATTTTTAGTTATTAAATTTAAAGTATTGACTGGTGTATCTTCTTCAATTCTTTTTAAGTCCTCTTCATACAATGAGTTTTTAACAACTTTATTCCCATCAACTATTGAATAAATATTAGTTTCTTCTCCAAGAATCCAATATACATTGCTTCCTTCATATCCTTCACCAACCGCTTTTTTGAGAAACAAAATATATTTTTCATTAGGGGAAAATTGATTGTTATCATTAAATGACCA
The DNA here is from genome assembly GCF_017347125.1 of Sporosarcina sp. E16_3. Lineage (NCBI taxonomy): Bacteria > Bacillati > Bacillota > Bacilli > Caryophanales > Caryophanaceae > Sporosarcina > Sporosarcina sp. E16_3. The sequence continues at coordinate 20,403 of NZ_JADPRX010000045.1, read as the reverse complement.
TTCACTATTTCCTTGTTGTAATACTTCTATATTTTCAAGGTTTTCCGTTCCTTTCAATACCTGTTTTACTGTGGCCTCAAATAATGTTTTTGGAGCAGGGTCATCTATTTCCTTAATCTGTTTTCCAATTTCCACTTCAGCTATTAATTCAGCGTTAGCCACGGCGTCGTCAAAATTAAAGGTTTCTAATTCAGCCTTCATTTGTCCTTTTGTTGGAGCAGAAGTATTTGAGACTTCTTCACTAAGTTTAACTTCATTTTTTAAGTCGTTTGTATTAGCAATAAAAAACACAGTTGCAATAGCAAGTATACCAACACTAATAATTCCTAATGTTTTCTTCATTTAAATTCTCCTCCTTTAAAATAATGAAAGCAAATTTGAAGTCAATGTCCTGAGCAGTATAAGTAATTTCAAATGACATAATAATGGATGGGGACTTTTGGCTTTTTGTTTTATCAACAACAAGTTTTTTTTATTTTTATCATGTGCTAGTTACTAAGCTTTTTCATTCCCGTCTTACCCCTTCCAATCACAAACTCTTAATTTGATCATAACTTACTAAATAGTTAAAAAGTAGGAAAATGTTCAATTTAAGAGCTTTTTCTTCACCTTTCATGCTCAATTTCTTTTTGCTTCTTCTTGGATTCCACAGGTTTTTGTTTTTCCAATTTTTTTTGATCCTGCTTCGCAGCAAAGACTTTACCATCTCTTTTTCATTATTTGGAACAATAGTTAACAATTTTCGGGATTTTTTTGTATTGATGCAATAAGGAATTAGCCCGAACCATTCCTACGTATTCCACCATGTCAGCTTTCGCCATACCTAAGAAGTTTTCCGAGTTTTTCTTAATCAAGTGAAGCATATCCTTCAAATATTCTGTAGTTCTCCTGTAGATTATATTTAGTTCTTCAATTCCACGTTCTCTTTACTTAAATCGCGTTTCTCTCTTTGGCTAACATTCAATTCCCTCTGAAGCTTCTCATTTTGCGTTTTAAGTCCTTCGGACGCTATCTCTCTCACAAATCTGCGTAATGGAGTTAACTACTTCCGTGAACGGGTGTTATGTCAATCCATTCACAAAAGTATTTGAAAATTATAAAGGAAACTGATAAACTAACAGTATATAAATTTACTTTTACTTTTCTTATCGAGAACCCAAGCGGGATCTCTGATGGTGATGACTAATGACAGGCCTTTGGGCTGATTGTGGCGTAAGCAAACTAGACTCCTATTTTGCTACGGAAAAAATCAGATGCCAAAGGTCTTTTTGCGTCCAAAAATAAGTGTTATCAAATGCTGCATTTTGCAGTAAAGTACAATAAATCATAAAAATGGAGTGCTCAAAGTGAGTACAAAACTCAAGAAGGAGAGAGGAAATATGTTAACTAATCTATCGGAGAATGAACAAAAATTATTTGAAAAGGTGTACAAACAGCATGTGAATGCAATGGGTTCAGAAGAACGGAAAAAGTATGGAAGAGAGGAAATTACAAAAATTGAAAAGGATGTTCCCAACAAGTGTCTAACCGTTCATTTCGCAAATAGCGAGTGGTTTAGATATTACGTAGATGGAACGTGGGGATGAACAAAAAGAGCGAAATAGAATAACTTCGCTTTCAGATAAGGTACTCAGCAAATGTTGGTTGCCTTGCGACTTTGTCGCAAACAGGATAGACGTTGATGCACGTAACGCATTCGTAACGCAGGCTGACGAATAGAGCCGATCGCTACGCTTGGAGCGGTTAATAAATACCGGCAGGAAGTGAACGAGGTCGAAGACCTGAGCGATATGCTTGCCTGATGGCAATTCACTGGAACGTGGCGATGCCAACCCGTTAGGGGATGTTCCATTCAATACTCACACACACAATTGGATACGAGGTACTGCTTTCTCTTTGCCCGCTATTTGGCGTTAGCCAAATGCGCACGACACAGATTTTGAACGAAGTGATAAAAATCTGAAGTGCAATTCGGGCAAAGAGAAAGCAGTACCAAAAAGCCGAAAATACACCCGTAAATACCGTGATCACTGGGTTTGTATTTTAGTTTTAACCTTCGGTTTTTGAGGAAGTCCTGAGGACGCCCGAAAATGCCAACGGGTGAGCTATGCACTTTTTTGGAAATGGAGTGGGAAAAATGATAAAAGGAAAGTCACCAATCATGACACAGATGGAGAAGATTTACCGACATACAAGAGCAAACTCCTTCGGTACCCGTGCTAGATATGAGAGCAGCTGCCGAAATTTCGTCGGGTTTTTAGACGAGAAATTCAAGATGAAAAACTTGCGGAATTTACAAGATAAACACGTAGTGGCCTATATCCAGCAGCGACAAGCTGAAGGCGTCGCACCGAAAACACTTAAAAATGACTTAGGGGCAATTCGCTACATGCATGACATGATTCCGAATATCAAACACGAACTTTCCGATAATAAAGGGCTGAAAGATACATTTTTCATCCTATTAGAGAAAACACCAGCGGTAAAAGGAGATAGGGCATGGACAGAGCGTGAATATAACGATATGCAGCTGTTCGTTCGAGAAAGGGCTGAAGACGATGGGAGGGGCGCTGAAACAGCAGCTGATGTGCGGGACGTAATGCAGCTGGCAAGGACCATGGGGTTGAGGGTGACGGAAGCCGTCGCCATGAGTAGGTCGCAAGTAGAACAAGCGTTGAGATCCGGGGTTTATCAGGTGAAGAACGAAGCGAAAAATGGGAAATGGCGACAAGTTCCATTGTCTGCTCAAGGTCGCCAGGTAATGGAAAGCAAAATTCGGGACGTTTCAAGAGGTGATCGGCTGTTTGTTCGTCCTGGCGAGAAGACGCATGCAGCAGTAAATCGAGTCGAAAAGTTCCTACAAAATAATCGTCTACAGTTCGAAACGGTCGAAGGTAGAGAAAGTCGTATGTATCAAGGGATATCCAATGCTTTAACGTATCATGGGTTACGTTACAATTACGTCCAGAATCGGGTCCGGCAAGAAATGGAGAAAGGCTATTCCAAGTTGCAAGCTGCAGCAATCGTCACAAAAGAGGTTGGCCATGAACGAATAGATGTCATCGATGTGTATTTAGGAGGGAAAAGTTGATATTGATATTGATTTCGAATAAAAAAAACGTTCAGCGATTCAATCACTATTTCCCAAATAGATCTCGTAGTGCTTTTTCATTGCAGGGGAAAGCCTTTGTGATGTTGAATATGTCATAGAGGTGATGATATGGACAACGTTATCGAGACCAACATGAAAACCGGTGAAATAGCTAGTAGACTGGGTTTAGAGACCGTTACGATACGTAAGTATTGTCTTGAATTAGAGAAGCGTGGATTCATCTTTCAGCGTAACGATGGGAAGAACAGAGATTTCACAAGTGAGGACTTAAATGCACTTTCTCAGATGAAACACTTGATTGAAGTTGCCAGGATGAGTCGGGATGCGGCTGCCAACGTTGTGGTTGCCGGTCACAGGACTTCTAATGGTACGGGGAATGAACCACCGTCCGTTTCCGTATCGTTGGTTAAAACCGATGAAACCCGGGTTTTGGACGAAATACAACGCTACTCAGAGCAACAGGACGACCTTATCCGTAACGTTCAAAACGTCAATAATGTAGTAATTTCGATGAAAGAAATGATGGCAGGATTTCAACAGCAGCTGGCGACGGTGACCAAAGAGAATCATGCCTTGAAAGAAGCAAGCAGAAGCCAGTACACCACTGATTTTTTGACTGTACATAGGCTTAAAATCAACCTTAGGGAAGAAGCAGAAGCCTTGTGGCAACTGGAGCCAGAAGAAAAACGGCTTATAAAACGATGGTTCCGTAAATCAGAAGAAAATTACATGGAGAAAGACCGATTTATCCGCGATTTTGTTGAAGTAAACCTTGAAGTAGCCTTAAAAATCGAAGAAAATGACTAAAAAACCGACTAAAATGGCACAAAAAGTGCTTAAAGTCGGTTTTTTTGTGTTTTATTTTAGCCCCTGAAGGAAACCCAGTGCGTAGGTTTTTACAGAAAAAATCGCTACGTTAAAGGGAAATAAAGAGATGGCAAGCTACGGGTTTAGGCGCCTTCGGCACGACACCCATCTTGGTAGGAAAATTCCTACGACCTTTACAGTTTTCCCGAGTTTATTTTTTCAAAATATTCTCCGAAAGCTTTTGTCGTTTCACTCGAATTTCAAAATAAACTGTTGAAGAAAATTTAAAAAGGGCAACCGCAGCAGTCGCCCTTTTTTCTAGTAACATAAAAAACATTTTCACCTTTGCGTATTTTAGCAGCGATTAAAATAAAGCTGGAATTCGGAATAAAGTTAGAAAGAGCATAAGGGGAAACTGACCCCACTTCCAGTTTGGTACTAGGCGAAGCCTAGTGTTTGGATGGGTACATGAAAAGTTGATTTTGTCACGCTAGAGTGACAGCCAAAAACGCTGTTTGTCACTCTAGTGTGACAACTTTAACGAACTAATATCTCGCTTCTTTAATCATTTTTGCTCCAGGATCAAACTCAATAAAAAATATCATTGGTCATTTTTAATTCCCAACTCATTCAGTAATTTTTGTCGCTCTTCTACAATATTTGAATCGATTTTCTTTTCAACTTCATTTGTTGCGCTTCTATTCTTGAACCACTCGGGAATCTTTTCAGCTCTCCCTGTTCTCCGTTGACTTGGTTTTAAATCTGCAAATGTGACAGGCAATCCTTCTTGATAAAGTTCCCCATACTCTTGCAGTTTTATTTTGATGAAACCTAACGGGTTTTTCACACCTTCTTCTTCGTTCACATAACGAATGAGCATGCTCAATTCTTTTTCAGCATCATCGCTCCAAATAAATAATGCTCCTTCATACATTTCAGTAAAATAAATATGATTGAAGCTATAATCGCTCGCTAAAGCATTCAATCGTTTTCGGATGTCTTCATTCTCAGATTGTTTTTTCGGTTGTTCGGGTTTATTTAGTTTTTCTAGAATTTTAATTTCTTTTTCGGGAGCGTGTTGGATTATGAATTCAATTCGCTCGACACTACGCCCTTTTTTTATTTCCTTAAAGGAGACTTGAAGGTCTGTTTGCTTATTAACTTCTTTGACTGCTGGTGTTAAAACTCTCGCTTTAAAATGTCCATATTGCTTGTATGAGTCTCCTGCTATACCAAATTTTAATTTTAATTCATTAACTAGAATCTCACGTTTACCAATGTATAACGAACGTCTCATTAATTCATATAAACGTATCGAATATACACTTCCCAGTGATAATACATTGCTTAATTTATAGGAAGTATACTGATTTTTAAGTTGTAAAAAATAAGGCTTCAATTCCGGAACAAACTTAAGACGGATTGCTCCTTTTCCAGGTATATATCGAGCAGTCGATACCCAATGAGTAAGCAACCATCCTCCATCTTCTTGTGGAATTTCAATTGTTTTCGTCATTAAGTTTTCTACAACTTCTTTAAGTTGCGTGTAATGTGGATCTCCTCGTAAACCAAGCATTTCATAAAACTCTTTTATAGATATTACATATTCCGTGAAATCTTCATCAGATGGCTCAATCATAGATGCCATTGTAAGTATAATTTTCTGTTCACGAACAGTTAATGGTTTTTTATGTCTAGCATCGACTAGTTGATTATCCTGCGCAACATAGTATTCTTTCTTCAAAAAACACACCTCTTTGGTTTTGTGATAGTTCATTCTTTTAAACATAACAAAGCCAATTACCATAGTCAATATCACAACTTATCAAGATTGTGATGGATAGAGGTCAAAAGTGTGATGGATGAAGTCAAAAGTGTGATGGTTGAAGTCAAAAGTGTGATGGTTAAAAGTCAAAAGTGTGACGGTTGGAGTCAAAAGTGTGATGGTTGGACTTCATAAAACCAGTCACACCAATATCTCAAGTAGTCTCCTAATCACTTAAATCAAAGATCTAAAACAAAGATCTTTAAAACAACAACAAACAAGGGCGTGTTGGTGGTGGTTGAAAATCTGGTGAGATCAATTTCTTTTTTTCTATCAAAAAATCTCGAAATATTATTTCTCAAGGTACAAAAGTGCATTATTAGAAAAAAAGGAACGAATAAGAACAATTAAAGCCTGTCCAATCTCTTAAACTACCATTTAAAGGAGTCACAAGATCCGTACACGCGTTTTAAGGACTAAAATGAATACAACTACCATATTTATTTTAGAACACTTCTAAGGGGTGTTTAAACAGTTTTTAGGACACAAAGTAGAATTGTTCGAAGTAGGTGGACAGTTAGGCATTGAAAAGCTTGTTATTGATACGCTGGATACATCATTCAAACACTTAAATAATCCTTTAAAACGTGTCCATGGTTTACGAAGATGATTTTTTATTTTTGGGTAAATGTTGCAGGTGAAACCTCTTTCATCTGGAATAATAACTACAAGCTAAAACAATGAAACGAGGGTGAATAGGAGATGAAAATTGATGAAACAGCAACAGTAAGAAGTATTCTTAATGCATTAAAAAACAGTAATGTATCGGATGTAGCTAAGCAAATCGATGGCATTAGCAAGGATCCTCTTGCGAGCGCATTGAATGCAGCAGGCTATAAATACAGTAGTGCAACTCCGAGGGGGTGGGCCTTCGTTGGCGACAGCGATGAACCACTTGATAAAAGCATTTTCGACTTTGTGAAATCCAAATCATCGGCCAAGAAACCTCATTCTCAACCGGTTCCCAAAACAGTCACGACAGATTCACATGTTATTCTTGGGCAATTCACCGAGAACGAAATACGGGTCATCAAAGAAATGTTGCAATCATGGCAAGAGTCAGCTTCAGCAAGTGAAATAGAGCCAACTCTACATGATCGAATTAAACAGCTTCCACAAGAAGAGAAGACTCGGAAGACCATTGTGATTGATCAAAGTATCGGGGAGCGCTTTGATGTGTTTTGCGAAGCCGAACGTCTCAATAAATCAGATATTTTACATTTAGCATTGGCTGATTTTATGGATAAATTCTAATAAAAACGAGTGATCTGTTATCAAAACAAAAACCCTCGCCATGACTTTCCAGGGAGGGTTTTTCTAATATATATTTGTTCTTGTATATTATTGCTTCTAGTTAAAGTAGATTTAGAACTCTGTAATATGATAATTAAAAATACGGTAGATAATAAAATTACGGAAGAAATCGTAATTGTTTTTAACCATTTGGTCATTTAAATAGCACTTCAGTTAAAAACAACCGCATCTTTATTTAAGACGCGGTTGTTTTTTTGTATTTATTTAATACAAAATATATCCATTAAAGTAACCATCTTGGATTAAACACTATTGATGCAAGTTTATTTCTTAGCGTTGTAATTTCGCATTTATCTTAACTTTTATAGAAAGTGCGTATAAAGCTGAACCAAAAAATAATTAGCAAAATATCTGGTTGATTAATAAAGAAAAACGAAAATAATGGTGATTCCGGAATATGCATTGTTAATATAATTAAAGATAATAGTAAATATACTATCTTTATTTTTATTCTCCCTGGATTACGCCAAGTCTTTATGTAATCTAGGGAGAATAAAATACTTAAAATCAATGTCCAAGTATATAACCAAATATAATGTGGTGTGTAATTTTGGTTTATAGAAAAATTACTTCTAATATATAAAGTAACAAAATACATAAGTAATATGAATAATAGGAATATTAAGACTCTCATAAAGTCTTTTTTTTCTACTTCCATAGCGCTTACCCCTCATTATTCCATTTTATAAGCCAACTCCGAATGGAAAGCTATATGAAGTTCCAGTGTCAGTCCTAGTATATTTTAATGTAGCTTTGGTACCTAAACCAGAACCATCGTTTGGCGTTAAATAATATAAAAAACCTGTATTTTTGGACTTCATCGCACCACTAGCTGGATTAGTGAAAGGTCCTTGGTCATTGTCTTCACTAATAAATCTTTTTGTTCCACCCGAAGTATATCCCATTCCACTCGCCGTGATATCTTGACTTAATGAAGTAAGTTTAAATTTGCTGTCAAGTAGGGTAGGTGTAGCGTAGAATGAAGTTGCCTTATAACCGCTAACACCATCAAAGTCTTTTTTATCATAATTGAACCCTACCTTCAACCGTACTGTAATGGAGCCAGAATCCTCTGTTTCTTCTTTAGTTCCTATTGCTAAAATTGAATAATGTTCATTTGTATCACCAGTTATATATGTGGATTTTGTTAAGAGTTTTTTTATCTTTACAAATTCTATCTCTGTTTCTTCGTCGTAGATAACTTCTACTTGTGTATGTTTATTATTTACCAATTCACCCTGTAAAGCCATTTCATAAAGTGTGTCGTCATCAAGTTGATCCTCTTCATAATACTCTTCTGAAACAACAAAAATAGAACTTGCAGATGCTGTGTTTCCTAAACAGAAAAAAATTAGGAAAGCAAAAAATGAATAAAGCACTTTGAACTTCATAAATCATCCCCCTTTCAATATCAATTTTATTCACATTATATAACAACTATTCTTATTTGTGCATTGAATATTCAGAATATAAAAAAGTTACTATGAATTACTTTTACCTTGAACCCATTACATAAGAACGGTTATGTGAGATCTATTTTTCTGCATTTAAACCTTTACTAGATGCGAAATATTCAGGGAAATGTGCTTAACGTATGTTTTCCGAGAAATGTTGGTCGGACACCATTAAGCGTATTACTCATAATAAAATCAATACTAAATTTATAGAAAAACTATAGATATTTAGAGCGAAGTGGACGTGTTGAGTGCCCTCGAATCTAACACAATAGAAATATGTTGGGTTTGCGAAAAGTCTCTCTTTTATTTAGAAAGAGAGACTTTTTTATCTATAAACTGGTGTCATGACTTATATCTTTTGATGTAAATTTATTTTAAATCTATTTCACTTGCAAATAAGAGGATTTCTCGGTAGAATTGTCTGTATTATACCATATATGTTATCAAAAATTGTAAGGAGGGCATAGTATGTATTGTGTGAACATGCATAAGGATGCCCGTGGTTATTGCCCAGTCTGCGAATTAGTCAAAATGCTTGAAGAGGATAACAATAGAGAAAGCAAAAGCACTCTTAAAAAACTCATTTATCAAACCAGGCGAATCAAAAACAAAGGAACACGAGCAGGAGATGGAATCACTAAACACATCAGAGGGGATATTTGGGAACTTCGACCAGCAAAATATAGAATCTTCTATGTTGTTGAAGGTAATCAAATCATCCTTCTAAACTGGTTTCGTAAAAAAACACAAAAAACTCCTGAGAGTGAAATCCAAAAAGCAGAAAAGCTTCACGAAGACTGGAAAAAAAACAACGGGCGTAGTTGAGGGGTAATACCCCTCCCCTTTCGCAAGGGGACACTTATGTACATGATTTACACGACAAACATATTGGTTAAACAGTACGTAAAGTCTTAAAAAATTTAAGAGGAAAGGAGTTAATCTAATATGGAAAGATGGTCGGATATAAAAAACGAAATCCGCTCCATCAGTAATTCCGAGATGATGCAAATTGAACTTGTGGCAGACTTAGTAGATGAAATTAGAGATACCAGAAAAAGTCTTGGTTTAACTCAAAGAGATCTTGCAGAAAAAACGGGTCTAAAACAATCTGCCATTGCCAGAATGGAAAGTGGGGGAGTAATACCTAGATTAGATACTGTATTAAGGGTTGCATTAGCTATGGGATTGAAATTCAAATTAATTAAAGAAAATTAATATAAACAATTTGCATCTATCAGTTACTGATATCAAAGATACTTACTAAATAAAATAATATAAGTTCAAAGGTTAAATAATATAACAACATTTACTGTGAAGTTTTTTAGACTCAACTATAGAGATATTTGTTTTTCAAGTTTAGTTATAGAGAATTTAATCAATTAACTATCCATAATCAATCGAATAATAGTGGTTATAGCTATGACTATTAGTAAAGGAGGTGATTACAAAATCACCTCCTTTTTCGTTTAAACAATAGATGTATTAAAGTGTACTCAAAATACTTCTGAACCTAACACAATGGAAATATGTTAGATCCAAAAAAGTCTCCCTTTTATTTAGAAAGGGAGACTTTTTTATCTATTGTAGGTGTCACAACTTAGAGGTATTGACACCGTTTTCGGGATGCAGTAATATCAAGGCATCAAGTGGTGTCATAACTAATTGTCATAAGTGAACTGCAAAAAGGGGACAAATACATATGAAATATGGTTATGGTCGTGTAAGTACAGCGTCACAAGATTTAGAGTTACAGCTGCAGACGTTGGAAAGTGAAGGTTGCGACAAAATCTATTCCGAGAAATTCACTGGAACTAAAGCGGATCGTCCCCAATTTGTAGAGTTACTTTCATTGCTGAAAAATGGGGATACATTGGTAGTTACGAAGCTAGACCGTTTTGCAAGATCGGCAGAGGATGGGGTAAATCTAATCAAAGAATTGCTTTCAAAAGGAATCAAGGTTCACATATTAAATATGGGACTTGTAGAAGATACATCAATGGGCAGATTAATTTTAAGAATGTTATCAGCTATTGCGGAATTTGACAGGGATATGATAGTTGAACGATTAGCAGAGGGGAAAGCCATTGCGAAGCAGAATCCTGATTTCCGTGAAGGTAGACCGAAGAAATTCACTAAAAAGCAAGTAGCACACGCTTTACAGCTATTGGAAACGAATTCCTATACGCAAGTAGAAGAAATTACAGGGATTTCTAAAAGCACACTAATCCGTGCCAAAAGAGAAGTAACTAAAGGGTTGCTTTAGTTTAAGTATTGGCTGCCTTTCATAGCAGCTTTTTTTATTGAGTAATGGAGTTAACTACTTCCGTGAATTGGTGTTATGTCAACCTGTTGTGTATGGACCATACAAGCCCGTTCAGCGATTGAATCGATGGTTTGTGTATGGAGATAATATCTATCAATCTAATTTTAGAGCGCTTTCTAGGGCTGTTTAAGGCGTTTTTAAGAAAGGAGCTACTTTAGAGCGTTTTTTGATTTATTTCGACAACAAAACAGTTTTGAATTTCCGGATAACTGGTAAACTATTTTTATTATGGTAATATTACAAATGCAGCAAAAAATAGGAAAATTTGAATAGGAGGAATTCGAAGTGATGATGAAGAGGAAAGTAGAAATTTTCATAATTAGTCTTCTTTTATTTACACTAGTATTTACATCTAGCTCAGTAAATCAAGTAAAAGCAGCTTCTTATGACTGGCGCAATTTAGGGACGTTCCCAGTAATTGGATCTGGATACACAACGAGTGGTGGATTTGTGGAAGCCATGCAATCAACTCTATGGTCATCTGGTTATTCTTCAGCAGTAGGGACAATTGATGGCTACTATGGGACAGGCACAGCCAACGGCATTAAAAGCTTTCAGAGTGGAAATGGATTGGCATCGGATGGAGTAGCAGGAGCTGCGACTTGGAGAAAAATGGAAACGTATACATTCAACGTGGATACTTGGACTAGAAAGTACAGTAATCCTGGTAGTTCAGTGTATGTGACTGAATTTAAAATGTATAGTACCGGTGCGGGAGCAGGATACTTCTCTGGATTAATAAGTAAAACGAACAATAGCGTAATCAGACAAAATAGTACCATGTGGTTAGACTAATAATTAATAGGAGGTTTTATTAATGAAAAGAAAAACATTTTACTCAACTGCTTTAGCATTCGGCGTGATTGGTGTTTCCTTTTTCGCGGGTAACGTTATGCTTGAGACAAGTGCTGAAGAAAATATAGCAGAAGAAGTAAAAGTTCCTAATGTAGAAGTTCCTATGGTAGTAACCTTAGAAGACCTTGCACCAGTAAAGTTTAATAGTGTTGATGAAAGTGAAGTTAAAATGCCTTTAAATCTTGAAGAAAAGAATATAGACCATATTGTTGGAGAAGCAAGAGGAGTTAACGCAGAAAAACGACCTGGAGGATACTTAATTGAAACTTGGTATCCCACAGATACAGAGAATGGTGATTTGTTAGTAGCTCAGAGTATCAATGAGTATGGAGTAGCTCAGTCTCTTGTAGAAGACGTAAAAACGTGGTATCCAGAAGAACTAGGTGGATTTAAGGAATTGAATCTAGGTGGATATCAGGCCATCCTAAATGAAAATGAAGAAGATGCTAATACTCTTCATATAATTACAGACAATGAAATATTTACAATAGCCGGACAAAAAACCGAGATTTTGTTAGATGTGGCTGAGGAAATGATTAAGGATCTTCAATAACATTTTTGCATTATGGAAAAGGTCGCTCCTCATAGAGAGAGTGACCTTTTTTCAATGAAATACTTTCTCGGATTTTCCCTTTCATTTTTTATCTTCCAAAAACCTCTTTTTCAGGATTCTGTATTGAGACATACCAGGTTTCTTTTTGATTACTCGCTTGGTAATGATCTGAGTGACGATTTGGAGCAGTATCACTCTTACTTTTAAATTATTTTTCATGTATCTGTCACGCTAACGGGTGTTATGTCAACCGGTCGTACATTCTTCATACATCCATGCCAAGTGCAAGAACAAGGATTAGGATGCATGAGCCTAAAAACTTCTGAATTTAGAAGTAAACCACGATAACCACTGGTAAACTATATTATTTAATGGTTAACTCGATAAAAATGAGTTAACAAAAACAAAAGAGCCTTCGAGGGCTCTTTTTTATCTCTCCAAATCTTGATTTCTCTCTTTTCTTAAATCACGCTTGTGAAGTCTTTCAAATTCACTGGTATTCATTTTTCCTTTCACCTTATCTACAAGGTCACCAAAAGCCTTCTTAAACGATTTCAAGCCCTCTGTACGCTCTTTAACGAATTCTTTGGCACTTTGATAAACTAATCCTATTTCAGCCTTTAAATCGCTTATACGGTCTTCTAACGAAACGATTTTATTTTTTGCAGTATCAAGTTCATCTTTTAAATCATAATTACTCTTTTTAAGTCCCTCCATTTGTTCAGACATATCACCAACCAAGCCACTCAATTGACCATTTAGTTTGACCAAATCACTTTTTACTAAATTCTCATATTTTCCTTTAAGAACAGAACCAGCCGTTAGTTGTTTTTTTATTTTTTTCATTTCCTCATTCGACAAAACGTAATTTCCTGTTTCTTTTTCTATTGTTTCTTTTCGCCCAAATGACTTTGGTATTACCTCTGTTTTCTTTTCTTTTCGCACGATTTTAATTTTTATATCTTCCCCACTGGGGATGTCTTCGTTCATTGCCAGTAACTCTTTTTTTCTATCACCAATTCTTTCTTCAATCACATATTTTTCATCTTCTAATTGGTCTATTTCTTTTTCTAAATCTTTTTTTGCTCTTCTACAGAAAGTGCATTCATATATTCAGGCGAAGCTGTCACCATAAATTCTGACAGGACAACCGAATTTGCACGAGGTTTTCTTTTCACTTGCTCCGATATTTTTTCTTTAATTTCACTTTCATATTTTAAATTTTGATCATTCAACAAATCATAATTTTGCTCTGTTTTTGAATAATCGATGTCGGGATTACTTTTGCTTGTTCCTTGCCTTTGATTGTGTTTTTGAATGCCCTGCACATCTGATACTTGGAATTTTTGCATTCTTATAATCGCAAATTGCGCCATGTACTGCATCTCCTTTTACATCGGGGAACGAATCATATTGGGATAAGAATAGCACATCGGGGGGAGGAGGACCAAAACCCTTGGTATAGCCCACTATACCAAGGGTTTTGGTGCGGGCTCTCCGAGGGTGAAAAACAAGAAGTCTGTCACGCTAGCGTGACAGACTTCCCAAGTTCAAAAGCAGAAAAAATAACCGCTTGCAGCCGTTGTTTTTTTCTAGTAACAAAAAAGCATTTGAACCTTTGCTGATTCTCGCAAAGGTTCAAATGCTTTTCCAGATCAAGTGCAAAAGAACAGACCTTGCCCCTTTTGCAAAAGGGGCAAACCCCCAAAATTCCCTTCGCCAGGTGGCAGGTTCTCACATGGGGTGAGAACCAAAAAGAGGGTGGGGAATCATCTCTTGTATCAACTCCTTAAATTCCTTCCGCTTTTGCTTCAGTCAGACATTTACCGTTGACACTTCCCGATATTTCTCCCTCTGGACAAGATTAAATTCAGAGCTTTTTCATGACTTAATTCACGATTTGAACCATCATCAAAATAACTATAATAACCGAAAATCCAGTCGAAACCATTTCAAATCTAGTCATTATAAAGGGATTTCTAATAATTAGTTGAAGTGTTCTTTATCATGAAAAAGAGGAGAACGAACAATGAGCAAGTTTGAAGATGCCTATTGGGGTAAAGAAATTGCTGAAATACTTCAAATTGGCGACAGTACATTGAGAAAATGGTGCTTATCTCTAGAAAATCAAGGTCACATTTTTATGAGGGGCCAACATAACAGCCGAGCATTTGTCGAACGTGACCTATTAATATTACGGAGAATGAAAGAACTCATTCAAAATAAAGGAATCACACTCGAAACGGCATCTGAGATTGTCATATCAAGGTTTAATCAATCAGAAGGAACAGCATCTGTTCTCAGAGAGAACACAGCGGAAGAACAGACGCTTCCTGTCGTTCCACCTGTTCTTCAGAACGAACTACTGTTAGATATATTAGAACGGCAAGAACGATTAGAAGAACAGAACAAACAGTTTCTGTTGATGCTTGAAGAGCAACAAAACTATATTAATAATAGTCTTGATAAACGTGATCTTCAGTTAATGCAGGCTTTAAAAGAATCGCAGGAAACAAAAAAGCTAATCGCTTCCACCTTGGAAAAGAAGAGTTTTTTTGAAAAAATATTCGGTAAGAGGTAACACTTTGTAAATGATGTTTATTAAAATTAGTCTGTCACGCTAGCGTGACAAAGTTGTTAAATGACTGTCACTCTAGCGTGCCTAAAATGAAAAAACTTGACCCCACCAAAACACTAGGCTTCGCCTAGTCCCACACCAGAAGTGGGGCCAGTTTTCCCTTATGCTCTTTCTAGCTATTTCTAGACATTCTGATTTTTTAGCTTTATCTCTAATGTATTTCTTGTCTTCTTCTTCATTCAATTTCATTTGAAAGAAAGTATTAGTTCTCGCCATATTTTCTACTCCTTTTTTAATTACTTTTGAACGAAGCGACAACAGATTTCACTCAAGTTTTAAAACAAACCGTTGAAGAAAATTTAAAAAGAGCAACTGCAGCAGTTGCTCTTTTTTCTAGTAACATATTTTTAACCTTCACCCTTTTATATTGGACTGTTACTTTTTTTAATATCTATCATCAATCTTCTTAGCGTTGATGTTGTAACCTCTAAATTTGATAGACGAGAATCTAATACTGTTTCTAGAAAACACTCTTTTAATCAAAACAATAATAAATCTCTTTTTTTAGATTCGTCATATAACCACTTTATAAAATCATCGCTGTCCTTCGGAAAACGATAGCTGCACCCTTCGAATTTATAAATTTCTTGCCTTTGTTCTTCTGTATGGTCGTCATTGCTTTGTATAACTTCATAAGCCCAGTAGTGAAGAAAACGGTGAGTAATTCCCATTTTCATTTTGATTTCAATAAGTTGGCTATAATACGCAACAAATTGAACCAGTGGCCAAAACGTTTCATCAACATTTAAAGTGGGTTTGTCGGTTTGATCCTTTAGGCTAATGATGGTCGATTGCATGTTATCACACTCTTTCTTCTAACCAATTATAGAAGGGTACAGATTTTTTAACAGCTGGTTTTTTATCATTTTCCAACATCATTTCAATCCATCTAAGATTATCTTTCGCCCGTGGAATATATTCACTTGCTTCTTTTGAAGTAACTTGCTCCCCTGTGCCTTTTCGCATCTCTTCTGTTTCTATAATTAGCTTTTTCGCTTTCTCTTTATTCTCTTCATTTTGCATTTGATGAACAGCGTCCCATAGCGTAAACACTTCGTCAATCAGTCTTTTTAATTCCTCTGATTGATTATCTGTTGCTAACGGAACTGTTTTACCTGTTGACCAATGTATTTCAAATCCGACAATAGCCCGACCTTTTTTCTTTTCTTTGTACCAAACTTCAAGTTCGGTGTACTTGTTTAATTCCTCGATAGCAACATCTAATACAGTTTCCTTGAATCGACCTGTATTAGACTGATATGTTTTTCTGTTTTCAACGCCGAACAAACGCAGGAGAGCCTCTTTTGAAACGGGTAAATAGTAAGCCCCATAACGGGCCTTTAAATATTCATATAACGTCCAACTAAAGCCACTCTTGAATTGTGATGTAATCGTTAAATCAGTTGTTACATAATGATCCTTTAACTCCAAAATATGAGGAATCATATCGTCAGTCCATTTAAAACGAAATTCACCCTTATCGTATTTAATTGACTGAAACACATTCCAATACTCAAAATAATCATTTTCCAAATCCTCAATACTAAACTTTAAATTCAATAATCGTTGTGCATCTATCTTGGCATCCTTGGTTAAATAACGTTTAAGTTCAAACTTCCTTTCGAAATCGGCTTTTATGAACCCCGTGTGCCCGTCCTGTTGCGTTGAAAAAATAGCGAAAGCAAATAATTGCATTTGATTTAAAGTTAAGCCCTGACTCAACTTCGCCATTGAAAAGTCATTACTCTTTTTAATGCCATTTTCATAAGAGACCAATTGTTTTTTATCGTTTTCCCTAGCCAATCAATTCACCCATTCCCCATTATCCTTTTTCTCTCCCCATACTGTACTTTATTAATTACAAAAGTTCAATATAAGGAGAGAAAAAGTTCAGTAATGGGAGAGAAAAAGTTCAGTAATGGGAGAGAAAAAGTTCAGTAATGGGAGAGAAAAAGTTCAATAAAGGGAGAGAAAAAGTTCAATAAAACTCTGTAACCCTTGTGGCTCTAAGGCTCGTGAGTCTGTTAAAGGTTATTAAGTCTATTAAGTCTTTAAATAAAATCATTATATAGCATTCGCTAATTATCATGCATTTCTCTTTTTCTATAAAAAATCAGAATAAATTATTTCACTCCAAAAACAAAAGGCCGTTACTAGAAAAAAAGAGTAGAACAAATCCATAAACGAACTTGTCCTACTCTTCGAATCTATTAATTATAGCTACAGAAGCACACAGGAGGCTCGTATATGTACTTTAAGAGAGGAATTGAATATATCTATCAATCTGATTTTAGAACGCCTTCTAGGGGTCTTTACAGCGTTTTTAGAATATAGACGATTGAAAGTGCATTTTGGGGTTTATTTCACCAAGTTGCTTTGTATATTTATTCATTTAGACACGTCTAGCGTTCAGCAGAAAGACCGTTAACTCAACGATGTATAAACGCTGTATACAAGGTCCAGAGGACCACAGGTTCCACTTTGTTGTCACACGGGGGTTTACCCCTCGGCCTGTACTGGAAACAACTTCCGAGAAGGTGATTTATGTAAACTAGAAAAACCTAGATTGCTCATAATTAGCTACCTAGGTTTTTTAATGGGTAAGTTGATTATATTTTTCTTTAGATAGTTATTATCTTATTTTGTTTTCTAATTCATTATCAATTTCTTTGAATAATTCATCTTTACTTTTTCCTGAAATTTTATCAATTTTGCTTAAACCAATACGTTCAGATGTAAAATGAATAACACTTTTTGACTTTGTTACCTTTTTAGATTCCGTATTTTCTGTATTAGTTAAAAGTTCAACTATATTATCTGAACCAATTTCCACCTGGAAAGGTACCGATGCAGGTCCATAAGCATCTTTAGTTTGTAATTTCTTTAAAAACAGGACATATTCTTTATTTAAATCAGGTTTATTATAGTTAGGAAGATTTAATTCAGCTTCTACATGTTCTCCAGCTTCATTATACTCTAAATAAACAGTGTGTGGAATTGCTACTTCGATCGTTTTTCCAGTTTCACCTGCCAATTCTTCATCTACAATAAAAGTATAAACTTCGCTTAAATAATTTTCTCCCATGTTCCAGTCCTCTACAAATTTCTCATAGTGTCCTTTAACAATATAATCAGAGTTGGCTACAATGCCTTTAACATCTCCATTTACTTCATAATCAGGAGAAAACTCGACTTCATAAGTTATTGGTTCAGCAACTTCTTCTGTTGTAAACATTGATTTTGAAAGAAAAAACAGCGCAACACCTAATACAATACATACAGTTAGAATGGGTACTAATTTACTTTTTGTTTTTTTAACCATTGCAAATAATCCTCCTTAATATGGATATTTCATATTTACGCCTTGTATATCATCCTGTTGCGGAATGTAAACTTTAGTTCTGTCTCTTTGTGAATTCATAACTGAAAGAACTGGGGGAGTTTCATGTCCAAGGCCAATACCATGTCCTAATTCGTGTACTGCTGCACTTCTCCGAGTTAGAGAGTTATTTACAATTTGTGGATTACCGATATTTATCACAGCATTAAAATATAGAGAAGAACCATTAAGGGCATAACAAGTTCCATAAAGAGATGGGTCATCTACATTTTCTGTACCAACCTTATTAGGAGCAATATTATCGGTCAGAACATACTTGATTTTAGATTGAGCACTATTCCAATCAGATACAGCAGTTGTAAAAGTACTTTTATATGTTGAATTGGTGGTTGTATACTGTAAAGTTACAGTATATGGTTGCAGGGGTTTTTTAGGCCAGTTTCTAGTATTAAAACTGTAGGCATTAGTTGTTGTTGCTGATATAAAAAAAAGAATCATCACTAATAAAACAGAAAGTATAAGATTTTTATTCATTTCTATTAATCTCCTTTTATATATTTTTAATATTTTATAAAACTTAATAAAGATTAATTCCTCCTTTTTTGAACTTCCTATATTTAACTACAAAGCCATAGTAATACATTCTCGCTATTTAATCAGTTATTCTATGTTTTTTGAAAGAACAATAAAAAAATTAAGGTGCATGCAGCATACACACTTAAAAAGGTCTATTTCTCTTACAAGAAATAAACCTTTCTTATTTAATGATCTTCAACTAAAGCTACCCGTTAGCCATACATGTAGCGCAAAATCAGCGCTACACCACAGAGGATGAAAATGTGTACAGAACGGGTGTTATGTCTACTAGGGGGCATGGAGCATCCAAATCAAAATTAAAACAGTAGATGTATTAAAGTGTACTCAAAATACTTCTCAATCTAACACAATGGAACTATGTTAGATTCAAAAAACAGCCTCACCCCTTGCTACACAAGGGATGAGGCTGTTTTTTATTCCTGTATTTTTTTCGTTGTCGATTTGAATCCAACATAATGCGTGATATGATTAGCTTTAGTTAGATTCGAGAGCTTGCGTTAACATATGGGAGGAAGTGTACGGAAGGTATGAAATTCGTTGAACCGATACGGGATCTTCAAAAGATTAGCAACATGAAAAAAATCCTTTTCGCACAAAGTGAAAGGAACTATCTCTTATTTACGCTCGGCATCAATTCATCCTATCGTATTTCTGATTTAATCCGGGTGCAATTCAAGCATGTACTAGATTCTAAAAACAACGTGCGTGCGCACTTGATGTTGATTGAACAAAAAACCGGGAAGGAAAATAAGGTCGCGCTTTCCAAAGGGGTCAAAAAAGCGATCGAGGCGTATGCTGAGCAGCATTACGAGGGGGATCCGGAAGCCTATTTATTCAGGAGCCGTAAAGGAACGAATCAAGCGATTAGCCGAGTCCAGGCCTGGACAATTATGAGTGATGCAGCGAAAGAATTAGGTCTTGAAAACATCGGGACGCATTCCCTTCGAAAAACGTTCGGCTACCATCAGATAAAGAGAGGGACCAATATTACGCTCTTGATGAAGATGTTTAACCATAGTTCCGAGGGTGTTACGTTACGGTATATAGGCATCACACAGGACGATATGGATGCAGCTGTTCAAGCCCTGGACCTTTAAGGCCATCCATCAGAATGCTTCTTAACACGTCAACTGTATACTAACAATAAGGTCTGTTGAAAATGATATGTTCAGGGAATTTTATTCGAAGTAGACTGTTTCCATTCAGTAAAATAAAGGTGTTTAAAAATGTAGAGTAAAGATGGAGGGATAATAGTGACTATTTCCAATAAGTACAACCTTAATGAACGTGAATCGAAGTTTTTATTAAAGAAAAGTGTTATTGGCCTGATCCATTCAGCTTCACGCTTAGAAAAGGTGAACACAACCTTTCCACAAACAAAAACAATTGTAGAAGGGATGAGTGTAAGTGGGATTAGCATAGATGATGTCCAGGTTATTCTTAATCTCAAAAATGCGTATCAATATGTATTGAAACTACCTAGTGATACTACATTTAATCTGATGACAGCTTGTAAAATAAACAGTTTTATATCCTATAATGAATCACTGGAATGGGGCGTTTTACGAACAGGGAATGTAGG
>NZ_JADPRX010000044.1:0-23815 GCF_017347125.1 Sporosarcina sp. E16_3 | reverse complement strand
CATTGTTCAGCCATTTCGAAAAGTCAAAGCCGGACAAATGCTTGTTTGTTTCTTTATAGTGGTTTTGTGCGGTCTCAAGATAAAGATTGTAGACATACCGGCAAACGCCGATTGTTTGAATGGCTTTTTGTTGTTGGGAAGTGGTGAAATGAACTTCAGTTTTATATGCCTTTTTCAAAACAAGCATCCCCTTTTATGTTCTCCCAATGACCGTTCCAACTCCATCAACAATCTTTACCCTACTTAACGCAAAGATAACCATCGAAAATCTCTTAAACTACTAGATCTTTTGCCATATTGCTATACAATCTTCACTATTTTTGATAACAGTAGTCTACTCCTCTATGTTTGCCAAGTTAGACGGCAGAACAAAAGTCTACCACTCATGAAGTACGATGGGCAAAGATTCCAGACTAAAGAGGTCGCCTATTAATTTAACTAAGGGCAACCTCTACTATTATTTTTTGAAACTAAACTCTAGATTTTAAATCAAAATGTCCGTAATTTAGTACGCTTAATCGCGAAAGGGATCATCACTTAGTCCGGCTTCAAGAACCAACTTTGCATACTCCTGTGCAGCAAACAGCGAATGGTCTTTATAGTTGCCACATTCAAGTGCAGAAACAGCGGGAATGTGTTCAGTTGTTACTACTTTTTCGAGTACTGTTGTTAAAGCGGCGGCGACTTCTTTTGGATCATGCTCATCCCAAATGACCATGTAAAATCCTGTTCTACATCCCATTGGAGAAATATCGACAATTCCTGTCAGTTCGTCACGCAAATACGTTGCAAGCAAATGTTCTAGTGTATGAACAGCTGAAGTCGGCATTGCGTCCTGGTTGGGTTGTAAAAATCGTAAGTCATATTTTTGAAGAATGCTGCCTTTCTCGTGTTGTTCCGTACCTGCCAAGCGTACATAAGGGGCTTTTACGATTGTGTGATCCAATAAAAAACTTTCGACTACTGCCATTTTTATCATCCTCTCAAGTTTGTCATCTAACCTATCACACTTTAACTCTCAATGTAAACTAATTTATGTATCAATTCTGAAAATGATGAATAGCCTTGTTGACACCAGTTAGAAAGCAGGATACGATAGGGTTTAGTAATCCATATCGAAATACTATTTTTTCAGTAAGTTCTGGGTTTTTGACAGACTACTAGGAGGAATTATTATGCCAACTCTTAAAGTGAAAAAGGGAAATCCCTTTGCGCTTTTACCATTGCTTGTTTTTGTGTTGCTATTTATCGGCACGGGGATTTTCACGAAAGACTTTTCAAATATGCCATTGAATGTAGCGATACTAATTGCAGCCGCTATTGCTTTGATGATGAATCGAAAAGAAAAGTTGTCCACTAAAGTAGAGACTTTTACGAAGGGGGCAGGCCATCCGAATATAATACTAATGGCTATCATCTTTATTTTAGCGGGTGCGTTTTCTGCAGTCGCTAGGGGAATGGGGGCGGTTGAATCTACAGTTAACCTTGGCTTATCCCTATTACCAACGAATTTATTGATGGTTGGATTGTTCGTGATCGGTTGTTTTATTTCGATTTCAATGGGAACGTCAATGGGGACCGTTGTTGCATTGGCACCAATTGGAATAGGGATTGCGAGTCAAACGGGTATCCCACTGGCATTGGCGATGGCCACAGTAATCGGTGGCGCAATGTTTGGTGATAACTTGTCGATGATTTCCGATACGACAATTGCGGCGGTTAGGACACAAAATATAAAAATGAAAGACAAGTTTAAAGTAAACTTTTTGATTGTTTTGCCCGGTGCAATTGTTACTGCGATTATTCTAGGCATAATCACGCGAGGTAACGTAGCAGATTTGAGTGGGGACTATCCCTATGAGTTATTTAAAATACTTCCTTATATCGCGGTATTTGTAGCGGCGTTAGTAGGTGCTCATGTGCTAGTCGTTTTGCTAGGCGGAACACTATTTGCTGGAATTATTGGAATGATTGATGGGTCTTACAGTTTAGCTGGTTTTTTACAAACAGTTGCTGAAGGGATCATTAGTATGGAGGATTTAGCGATCATTGCGATCTTAATCGGTGGTGTCGTTGAAATTATCAAACATAACGGCGGTATTGATTATCTTTTATATGTCATTACGAGTAAAATTAAATCGAAAAAAGGCGCTGAGTTTGGGATTGCTGGTTTAGTTAGTATGGCGAATATCGCCACCGCGAATAATACGATAGCGATCATCATTACAGGGCCATTAGCAAAAAGCATCGCTGATGAATATGAGATTGACCCAAGGAAGTCAGCTAGTTTACTTGATATGTTCGCAAGTAGCTGGCAGGGGATTTTGCCTTATGGGGCGCAAATGCTTGCAGCCGCTGGACTAGCTGCTATTTCACCAGTCAGTATTATACCTTATTCCTTTTATCCAGTATTAATCGGAATTTGCGGGGTAGTTGCGATTTTAATCGGTTACCCGAAATTTCATAAGAAAGACAAGAGTGGAGAACGGCTATGAAATTACCTAATCCGATGAAATGAAAATGAAAGTCAGTCAACTCTCGAAGTAACCCGTTCAGTTGAGTGGTACAAAACTTTATATAACACCGCAAATATCAAAACAAATAACACTAAATTCAAGTACAAATTAGCATTGCTTTTAGCAGTGCTTTTTGTGCGACGGGCAGTCGCATCGGGTGCTGACATAGTCAGCGCCCTTCATTTTCGTTATACAACAGAGACGTCATTTCGATGAAACGACTGGAAGAAGGATAACGAAATAGAATTCCAGATGGTGAAAATCCATACCCGAGGAGACTGACCTAGCTCGGGAAGCCTAATCTAGGGCAATATCGCGAGGTGTTGTCTGAAGGAGATGCGGAAAGTCGAGAGACCCGCAGGTGAAAAGATAGACCCTAATGCAATAAGTGTGAAGCACGGCGGCGGGATAAGTTGGCGACTTTGCGAAAAGTGAGGAAGTCCACTAAGGGGCATTTCCTTTAGAAGTCAGAACGAGGAAATGTGACTTATCACGTGATGGTGCAGGGTATGTCTTGAAGGAAAATGCGATGACCCCGTGAGATCTCCACCTTACCGAACAAGCAGGGTTCTAGTCTATAAGGGCAATCCGAAGTGACAAAGAACGGGTGGAGAAGTCAGACGCTCTCATAGTACGGAAGTAACTTGATGACCATAACATCAAGTGAACGGAAGGGGAGCGACCTATGGCTCCAAGTCATGGACTAGATGTAATGTCAACAATCATGTTACTGCGGTAAAACCGTTTGAATGTACATCAAGGAAAGGCGTGGAATATCCAATGAGTCAAGAGTGGAAATTTAAGTTGCATAGCGTTTATGGACAACTTCTATTCGACCGCAAACTTACAAATAGCTTTGGGCAAGTGAAGGCAAACAAAGGTGCGGGTGGAATAGATGGAGAAACGATTGAAAGCTATGAAGTACATCTACAAGACAACATCATGAATCTTCTTGGGAAACTGAAAACAAAAACGTATCAGCCTCAGCCAGTTCGAAGAGTCTATATTCCTAAGAAGGACGGAAAGAAACGTCCTTTGGGAATCCCGACGATAGAAGACCGGATTGTGCAACAGAGTGTAGTCAATGTTCTCCAACCAAAGTTTGAAGAACAACTTTTCCATAGCTGGTCAGTGGGATATCGTCCAAATCGGGGAGTTAAAAGAGCCTTGCAGATAATCCTGTGGAATATAGAGCAGGGATATAATCATATTTATGACTGCGATATCAAAGGATTCTTTGATAACATCCCGCATGAGAAATTGATAAAAGTGCTAAAGAAATATGTCTCAGACCGGACGATTCTAGATGTGATTGAGAAATGGCTTAAAGCGGGATATATGGAAGAGGGATATAGGATTCACTCCGATTACGGGACACCGCAAGGTGGTGTAATATCGCCCCTACTTGCCAATGTCTATTTGAATGAATTGGATTGGCTTTGGGATTTACATGGGATACGTTTTGTTCGTTATGCAGATGATTTTCTACTTTTCGCCAAATCAGAAGAAGACATACAAAAAGCTGCCACTCTGACAAAGGGGAAACTAAAAGAACTTGGATTGGAAATTTCCAAGGAGAAAACCAAAGTTGTCAATTTCCGAAAGGACAACTTCGACTTTTTAGGTTTCACCTTTCATCATTGGAGAGACGGAAAGAAAGGCAAAGAGCCTGTGTTTCACGTAACACCTAAAACAGAATCCATTAAAGACTTTCGGCTTAAAATTAAAGAGAAAACACGAAAGAATCTTACCTTAAGTAAGGAAGAGTGGATTAGACGGGTGAATCCAATCATAAGAGGAAAAGTGAATTACTATGTCATCATCATCAAGGCGATAAAAGAGAATGAAGAATTAGGGCTTAAAAGTCACTGTAGAACGCGATGGGTTCGAAGAACCTTACAAGATCTGGATGGATATATAAGAAGAAGGCTGAGAGTAGCCTTTATTCACAAACATCCATCACAAAGAAAAGGATTGAAGATGCAAAGTCTGTGGAATAATTCATTCTTTCTTAAAATTAATCTTATTCCCTCCTATTGGCTCTATTTAAATAAAGCCTATGAATATACGAAAGAACAGTATATTTATGACTTAACAAATAAAGCTAAACGTAGGCTTGGGAATAGAATTAAACGTGCAAAAGAAAAAGGTGAGGCCTATTATTCGCCTCAACGGCTCCATAAGATGCAAAATGCTTGGAATGCATCCACTTGATAACATTGAAACATATGGGTAAGCCGTATGCCTTAATAGGGCACGTACGGTTTGATAAGGGGGAAGCCATGAAAATGGCTTCCCTACTTTATTTATGTCTATCGAAGTATCCTAACAATAAAAGGAGATTAATTATTAATATGGTATATTTAAACAAGGACTCATGCAGGTAATTAATGGAGGGGTTGGAGAATGTGGAAAAAGGGGAAAACTTTTAAAGTTGCACTATTGGTTATTCTTGTTGGAATAGTAATTGTACCGATAGTATTAATACAAGCAAATAAATATATCTACAAAAATAGGGTGTCTACTTACTTAATTGAAAAAAAGGGCTTTGTAAAAGAGGATATTGAATCGATTGAGGGGAAGTTGGGGAGTCTTCCAACTTTCTATGTGATTGTCACTTTCAAAAATGAACCAGATGTCAAGTATATGTATTTTGCACATGACAACAATGTATTTCAATTTGATTACCAAATCACTGACGAGGGACAGAGAGAAGGGATTAAGGAGGAAGACTTAAAAAATTATAATCCACGTTCTTAAACTAACGAAGGGTACTTTAGTTGAAGAACGAAGAAGAAAGTATTACTTATAAAAAAAAACGCTGAATTATTTTCAGTGTTTTTTTGTTGAATAAGTCTCTTCTTTTTCATCCCATTTACCTTCAATTTAACCAGAGAATTAGCAATGGTTTAAAACGATATTTTCACCTTACAATAATTATTGTAGGTCGTTTAATTCATCCGCTAATTCAATTGTTAAAACAAGTGCGATTTACTTGTAAACGTTGTTGTATAGGCATTATAAAGACCGCCAATTCATGCGCGAATTGGCGGTCTATTTCGTGCTTTATTTCGTATTTTGTACCTTTCAACTGAACGGGTTAACTCTCAAAGTTGGCTGACTTTCTTTGTTTTTATTCCACTAGGGAAATTTCACCGTGCTCCAAACTATAATAAAAGTTTTCGTCAGCTACAGTGACAAGAACATTGATTTTGGATGGGTCTTCTTCGTTTGGACGATACAGTAAAAGATCTTGATTCTGCGGTACTAGCAAATAGTCGGTACCGTCTTTATTGCGATAGCGGTCGCCTTCAAAGTGTTTTGCGATTTCCACCTCAAGCGCCTCTTTTGTTGTTGTGAAAGAAATCGTTTCTACCCAATCGTCGTAATACGTGACGATTAATTCCTTCGCAGGGTACTGTTGGATCCAGTAATTATCGATCATTTCATCGGGACCTTCAGATTCAGGGGTGCCAAGTATGGCTTTCACTGCCGAAGGATTGTCACCTTGCAGAACGCCATAGATTTGAAATTGATCATTTTTCATACGAAACATTGGCGTTTCTTCTATAGAAGTAGACTTTTTGTCTTCTTCGCTGGGTATGAATTCAGATTCAACTGTACTTTCATCTGGATCCGTTTTACCACTAGGTATCTGGTCTTTGTCAGGGCTGCATCCCGCTACAATGATTGCGAGAAGTAGGATTGTCGTTCGTGGTATCCATTTTTGCATAGTGGTACCTCCATTTGTTAGGTAGTTGTGCATTCAACTATACAGCAGACTAGTGGCGTCAGTCACTAGTTCAATAGATACTACTCACAAAGTCAATCGAGTCCGCGGAAGAAAATTCTTATAGTTTACTTCAGGTCTGTTAATTGATCAAAAGTAACTAGGATCACACACTGGGCGCT
The DNA here is from genome assembly GCF_017347125.1 of Sporosarcina sp. E16_3. NCBI lineage: Bacteria > Bacillati > Bacillota > Bacilli > Caryophanales > Caryophanaceae > Sporosarcina > Sporosarcina sp. E16_3. The sequence goes on along the minus strand of NZ_JADPRX010000044.1, from coordinate 17,387 downwards.
ACGTGTATAGTTGCTTTTGGTTTGCTTTGGATTAAATGACTTCTATACGATTACCGAGACGTCTGAAAATGTAGGGATGCAACTTTGTCGCATCCCTACATATTTTTTCAGTAATCGTATGGTGGTCCTTCATCCGTCGCGCTCCAAATACCTAAATACACGTAGTGCCGAAGCTTTTTGGGACGATAGAATAGCTGACTTCCTACCTGGAGAAAAGCCGCCAAAGATGCAATTTTGGCGGCTGATGCTTGCTCTATGGTTTTTCCTTTCTTTATTAAAGAAGTGTCACTTTCTAGTAGACATCACATAATTAGATGCATAAACTTTACTAAAAGTAAGCAAGAAGCACATTATACAACGTGAAAGAGTGCCCGAAATTGCATCTTCGGGCACTTACACGCTCTATAAAGTTTCAACTATTCTTTTCTTTCAAAGCAACCGCACTTTTCACTTGAACAGTGTAGCCACACTAGGCCCCCTCAGTAAATCTGTCATGAATAGGTAGCCGTAAGCAGACCGGAAATAGCCCAGTGAAAATGAACGGTATCAAGCCCTCCTCAACAGTATTGTATGCAAATAAATGGTTAATCAACAGACGTGTAGATATACAAAAATAAGGAATACCATTGAACTCGCTAGGGCTAACGCCGAAGTATGTTCGGGGTTAGCAGTTAATAGATTAGTTAAAAAATATATTGACACCCAGAAAAACTAACTATATATTGTTTATAGTTACAAATTTCCAGCTACAAGGAAAGACCTCTCTTATTTTTTGCTTATAGTTGTACCTACAACCCGTCCACTAACTTTTATGGGTTTACATTATTGTACTAAACTACATGGAAATTTGTAGTACAATAATCTATAAAGAAAACGGTTGCAAAAGAAAGGGATAAATCAAATGGTGAGATTAAAAGATATTGCTGAGCATGTTGGGGTTTCAGTTACAACTGTTTCCCGCGTTATTAAAAATGATTCTTCTCGAAATGTGAATCCCGAAACGAAGAAAAAAATTTGGCAGGCAGTAAAAGAGTTAGGGTATACGCCGAATGAATATGCGCGACATCTTGTCGCATCCTCAAAGCAACAAAAAAAGCGGACAAAGAGGATTGCGTGGCTTGCAAGCCCACGTCTGGCAGAAGATAATCCGTACTTTTCCAAAATATATTCTGGGATTAGTGAAACGTTGAATAGTGCAGGTTATTCGTTACTACTATTAACTAGTGAGGATTTGGAAGATGAGGCGCTTTTCCATCAGATGATTCGTGAAAAGGAAGTTGAAGGGATACTACTAATCGATAAAGTCGATGAAAAAATCCTTCTTGAAATTAAAGAATTAATTCCTGTTGTTGGTGTTGATTTTAACTACAGTGATCATGCGATTTCTACTGTGGATTATGATCGGGAGGACGCAGCGTATAAGGCTGTAGAACATCTTGTGTCAAAAGGTCATCATCGTATTGGGTTCATAGGCGGTGAGATAGGCGCCGAAATGGCTAGTGAAAAACGTTTCAAAGGCTTTAAAAAGGCGATGAATGAATTTGAATTGACTACTGAAAAGAGTTGGGTTATTAATACAGGTTGGTGTTTGGAACAAAGTTATAAGTCGGCGATGGATTTATTGAGCCAGCCATTAAATAATCGGCCTACTGCCTTTTTATGCGCAGGAGATTTATTGGCTATAGCAGCGATGCGGGCTGCACATGAACTTGGACTTACTATACCTGATGACATCGCATTTATTGGGATTGATAATAACGAAATGGCTCAATACGTTCATCCTTCATTGACGACAATATCGATTCCACAATATGAGATGGGTGTAATCGCGGCGAAAACGTTAATCAACCAAATTGAAGATGATCCGAAAATTGATTTAAAAACGTTATTACCATTTAAATTAGTAGTTCGTCAATCAACATGAAAACAGGTAAGTAACTTCATGGGTACATGAGGAAAACGTTTTCCATGGATTGGGGAATAAGTACCCAAAGTAAAAAAATTGGATATAGATGGGGTGGAGAAATGAAAAAAGTAAGAATGGGGATTATCGGAGCTGGTTTACGAGGTGGGCTTGCACACTATTGGCACAAGCCAGAAGGGGAATCTGAGGTTGTTGCAATTGCGGATATTTCCGACCAACGCATTACCAAGTTCCAAGAAAAATACGATACACCGTTATTTCAAACAAATGACTATAAAGAACTGTTGAAGCGTGATGATATCGATGCGGTTGCGGTATTGTCGCCGGATTACCTGCATGAAGAACATGTTATTGCTGCTCTTGAGGCAGGTAAACATGTCTATTCTGAAAAACCACTTGCTATTACGGTCGAAGGATGTGACCGAATTATTGAAGCGTGGGAGAAATCAGGCAAGCATTTGATGGTCGGTTTCAATATGCGTTATATGAGCATGTACCAGACGATGAAAGAATTAATTGACTCAGGTGCTATTGGGGAATTAAAAGCAATTTGGGTTCGTCACTTCGTCGGCTTTGGCGGTTATTTCTACTACCACGATTGGCATGGGAAATCAGAAAATACAACTTCTCTTCTCTTACAAAAAGGTTCACATGACCTTGATGTTATCCATTGGATTTCAGGTAAGTATACGACAAAGGTTTCTGCATTCGGAAGCCTTGATTACTACGGTGGGGACAAGCCGAACGACTTAACGTGTCCTGAGTGTGAGTTAAAGAATACGTGTCCTGAGTACGTTGCTCATACATTTACGCAATGTGCATTCCGAGAAGAGATTGATGTGGAAGACAACAGTATGCTTATTATGGAACTCGAGGGTGGTATTAAGGCATCGTATCAGCAATGTCATTTCACACCAGACTATAGCCGTAACTATACATTCATTGGAACAGAAGGTCGTATAGAAAACGATGATGTCAATGGGAAAATACACTTGAAAACGCGTAAAACAAACACATGGAAAGAGTTAAGTGATGTCACATACGAAATGAAACCGGAAGATGGTAGTCATGGCGGGGCGGATCCTAAAATAACGCAAGATTTCATTGACTTGATACTTCATGGCAAACAACCTCTTACTACGCCTTTCGCAGGAAGAATGAGTGTAGCAGTTGGATGTGCAGCAACGGAGTCAATTCGTGCAGGTGGTAAAGTCGTCAGGGTTTCACAAGAATCTAGTATCGTACACAGCTGAACGTGTTTAGAGGAAAGGAGGTCTGATTATGACGAATATTAGTGAGAGGGTAGGATCTGCAGAGAAAAATGGGGTAAGTGAGGAAAAGAGGATGTTTAAAAGTACACAAAATAATCAGGATCCACAGAATGCGAGAAAAAGGAAAAAGGGGATTGGATGGAAAAAAGAAATTCGGAAAAACTGGGAACTTTATGTATTACTAACACCAGTCATTCTATACTTTCTTGTGTTCCATTACTTCCCGCTCTATGGTTTGCAAATTGCATTTAAAGATTTCATTGCGACTAAAGGAGTTACGGGCAGCCCTTGGGTAGGATTTAAGCACTTTGAGCGATTCTTTGATAGTTACTATTTTTGGAGACTTATTAAAAATACAGTTGGGATTGGTATTTTCACTTTAGTGGTTTCATTCCCAGTTCCGATTATACTGGCGCTTCTATTAAATGAAGTGAAAAGTTTGCGTTATAAAAAATTCGTACAGACAGTTATCTACGCACCGCATTTCCTTTCAACAGTCGTTGTTGTGGGAATGATGCTACTGTTCTTGAAAACAGAGGGGTTAGTCAATCAGGTGGTTCGAATTTTCGGTGGGACACCAATTGATTTTATAACGGAGCCAGCTTGGTTTAAAAGTTTGTATGTATTGTCAGACGTCTGGCAAACGATGGGCTGGAGTTCAATTATTTACATTGCTGCATTAGCTGCGGTAGATCCTTCCCAACATGAAGCAGCAATGATTGATGGTGCATCAAGGTTCCAACGGATTATTAACATTAATATTCCAGCAATCATGCCTACAATCGTCATTCTCTTTATTTTAAATGCAGGGTCTGTTATGGCTGTCGGATTTGAAAAAGTATACCTTATGCAAAATGACTTGAATATGGTGACATCTGATGTTATCTCGACATTTGTTTATCGAAGCGGGATATTGGAAGCACAATATAGCTTCTCCGCGGCAGTAGGACTATTCAACTCGCTCATTAACTTCTTCATGCTGATAATGGTCAATCAGATTGCTAAAAAAGTGAATGAGACAAGTCTATGGTAGGGGGTGGGTGCAGTGAGAGAAACGAAAACAGATCGTACGTTTAATATATTTAACTATGTGTTCCTTACCATTGTTGCCTTACTCGTCATCTATCCATTGGTTTTTGTGGTCAGTGCATCCCTAAGTAACCCACAATATGTGATATCGGGTGAGATGTGGTTATGGCCGAAGGAATTTACGCTAGATGCCTATGAAAAGGTCTTCAAAAACGAGGCTATAATTAATGGGTTTGTCAACACGCTGAAGTATACAGTATTTGGAACGCTTTTGAATGTTATTATGACCATTTTAGCAGCGTATCCATTGTCGCGAAGAGATTTAAAGGGACGTGGTTTTATTATGGCGTTCATCATCTTTACGATATTTTTCAGTGGGGGGCTTATCCCAACATATCTACTTATTCGCGATCTTGGAATGCTAGATACGTTTTGGGTCATGATTATTCCGAATGCCGTTGCGGTTTGGAATATCATTATTATGAGAACATTTTTCCAGGCTATTCCACAAGAACTGGAAGAGTCAGCCAAGATGGATGGCAGTGGTAATTTCAGAATTCTATGGAGTATTGTGTTGCCATTATCATTTCCGGTTATTGCCGTCATGGTGCTGTTCTATTCAGTTGGTCATTGGAATTCATACTTCCAGGCATTGATTTATTTACAGGATGAAAATAAGTTTCCACTGCAATTGATTCTTAGACAAATTCTGATTCAAGGTCAGACTGATGACATGATTCAAGCGACGTCGGAAAGCTTTTTAGCACAACAACTCAGTGTTGAAGGGGTAAAATATGCCGTACTGATTGTTGCTAACTTACCGATGCTTATGTTGTATCCATTTTTACAAAGGTACTTCGTGAAAGGCGTTATGATAGGTTCACTAAAAGGCTAATAAGGGGGAGAATGTATTGAGGAGAAAGTATTTTTCAAGCGTAGCAGCAACTTTATTATTAACAGCGGGGATTTTGGGGGCTTGTTCTAAAGACAATGAACCTGTTGAAAAAGGTGCCAATGTTGGTATTGTAAACGCAACGGGTATGCCAATTGTTGAAGAAAAGATTCAAGTCGAAGGATTTGCAGCAAAGTTCTTCTCTTCACAAGACTGGAACAGCCTTATGCTATGGGATGAGTATGAGAAAATGTCGAATGTTGAAGTGAATTGGACAACCGTACAAATTGAGGGATTAGCAGAGAAACGCAACTTGATGCTTGCGGCTGGGGATTATCCTGAGTTTTACTTCGCTTCAGCTCTATCCAAAACAGATTTGATCAAATACGGAGAACAAGGTGTATTTTTATCGTTAAATGACTATATCGATGAATACGCACCGAATTTCAAACAGCTACTTGAAAAGTACCCTGCGGTGAAACAAGGTGTTACGATGGCCGATGGAAAAATATATGGTTTACCTGCTATTTATGACCCGGAATTCGAAGCTTTACGTGCAGGTACACCGTGGATAAACAAGGATTGGCTCGAAAAATTGGGACTAAAAGCGCCTGAAACGACAGATGAATTGTATGCAGTATTGAAAGCGTTCAAAGAACGAGATCCGAATGGCAATGGCAAAGCGGATGAACTTGGATGGGGGAGCGGCTATGGCGTTGGTGAATTCACTGGCTATTTACGCGGAACTTTTGGCTTGAACAAACAAGGGTCTATGAACATCAATCTCGACTTTAAAGAAGGTACGGAGGAATTCCGTTTTGTTCCGGCTACAGATGAATACAAGGAAATGCTGATATTCTTGAACAAGTTATATAAGGAAGGGTTAGTTAACCAGGATGTGTTCACGACTGAACCACAGACGTTTTCTGCGGAAGCATCTAAAGGGAATTATGGTATGTTGAGTGAAGTTGACCCAGCGGAATTACTAAAACTCGATGGTTATGTTGGTGTACCAGTTCTTGAAGGTCCTACAGGGGAACGTGCTTATAACACGGTATCCACTGGCCTTGGAAATCTTGGCATGTTCGTGTTGACGGATAAAGCGAAGAACCCTGAAGCAATGGTTCGCTGGATGGATCACTTCTATGGAGAAGAGGGCAATAAAATGTTCTTCATGGGCTTTGAGGGTGTAACGTATGAAGAGGATGCAGAAGGAAACTTCAAGTATCTACCTGAAATCACAGACAATCCAAATGGCTTAAATATGGACCAAGCGATTAGTGAATACTTGACTTGGCCGGGAGGTTATTACCCTGGAATTGTTAGACAGCAATACTTCCAAGGGGCAGAAGGAAAAGAAGCTACCGCTGCAAATGCCGCGCAAACGAAGCCTTATCGCATAAAAGATGAAGATATTATTCCGGGACTTAACTATACACTTGAAGAAAATGACAAGGTCAGTGCCGTTATGACAGATGCTCAAACGTATGTGAATGAAATGACTGCTGCATTTATCACAGGTAAACAAGACTTTAGCAAGTGGGATGACTACAAGAAAACACTTGATAAGATGGGATTACAATCGTATCTTGAAGTAGCTCAAGGAGCATACGAGCGTATGCAAAAAGAACAATAAAAACTAAAACTCATATGAAGGGTTTCCTTCATATGAGTTTTACCATTTAAGGGGGCATTACATGGGCACAAACGGATGGAAAGGAAAACTATATTGGTTCGTGGAAGTTGTAACGATGCTCGCGGTGCTACAACTTATGTGGATAGGACTGACATTGCTTGGCTTAGTTGTTTTGGGGATATCACCGGCTACAGTAGGGTTATTCGTTGTCATGCGAAAAAGATTACAAGGTCAAGACAGTTTGCGATCGCTCACAAGCCATTATTGGAAGTCGTATAAAAAAGAGTTCATTAATTCGAATAAGATTGGTGTTATTTTGATTGTCATTGGCTATTTTCTCGTCCTTAATTTACGTATTGTGCTGACGATAAATGGAACCTTCGGGTTGTTCATGATAACGTTGATGGTCATGATTTCAATCCTTTATGCTGTGATGGTGATGACTATTTTTCAAGTATTTGCTTACTACGAACTACCACTTTTACGCTATTTCTCCGCATCACTTTTACTAAGTATTTCATTCCCGGTTCAAGTGATTGGATCCGCAATGGGGCTTTATGTATTTTACCGAGTATTTCTGATTATTCCTGGATTACTTCCGTTTTTCGGTATCAGTGTATCGATCTTATTTTTAACATGGATGTCTTCACAAATCTTCCGTCTGAAAGGCGAATCGGATGGTTCATTTGACGTGGGTGAAGTTAAATAAACACCTATACTAAACTAAGTGAAGGCGCCTTAAAAAGGGTAGCGATATGAATCTTGTTGAAATCATGATAGATTGAAGAGTAAGAACTATGAAAAAGGATGAAATGCGATGAAACCATTAGATCAAGGAAGTATCATTCCGTTATATCATCAATTGAAACAAAGATTGGATACGCGCATCCGAGCAGGAGAATGGAAGCCAGGCGATAAAATCGATTCGGAAAATAGCTTGATGGATATATTTCAGGTTAGTAGAAATACAGCGAAGAAAGCGATTGAAGAATTGGTCCAGGAAGGCATACTTCATCGGATACAAGGGAAAGGTACCTTTGTTTCCCGACCTAAATTTGAACAATCTTTAACTGGATTTTATAGCTTTAGCCGTGTTTTACGGGAAAAAGGACTTCATCCTACTGACCGTGTGCTTGAAGTAAAGGAAGTTGAACCTTCTGCAACTGTGAGGGCGGGATTACAGCTTTCATTAGGTGAAAATGTAATTGAAATGAAAAGGTTACGCTGTGCTGACGGAGAACCGATTATTCTTGAATCGTCATTTATGCCGAAATCTGTTGTTCAAGACATGTCCGTTTTGTATGAAGTTGGAACTCTTTCCCTTTATGACTTGTTAGATGAACGTTATGGCGTAACCGTTATCCGTGCGAAAGAAGCTTTTGAACCAGTTTTAATAAGAGAAGGGGAAAGTATCCTTCTTGAGACGGAAGTTGGAAAACCTGCATTACTTTTAGAACGAACGGCATATGATACGAACGGTCAACCAGTAGAATTTTGTATTTCAATCGTACGAGGTGATCGTTGCAGATTTTATACAGACTTAGTGTAAGCTCATAGGTTTTTCTATGGGCTTATTCATTCTGCTAATTATATTATATATTGAACCACGTCCGTTGATTAACCATTTATTCTCATAAAAAACTGGTGAGAAGGGCTTGATACCTTCATTTTCACTGGACTATTTACGGCTACCTATTCATGACAGATTCACTGAGTGGATCCTAGTGTGGCTAGAAGCGACTCCGTCACTTCTAGCCACACTCTTTACAGTCATACTGTTGTGAATAGTTGCCTGTCGCGTTCCTACACTATTCAAGTGGAAAATGCAGTTGTTTAGGAAGAAAAGAGTAGATGACTTTCTATAGAAATTGTAAGTGCCCGAAGATACAATTTCGGGCACTCTTGTACGTTGAATAATGTGTTCCTTGCTTACTTTTAGCAAAGAGTATGCATGTAATCATGTGATGGCTTATAGAAAGTGATACTTCTTTACTAGTGAAAAAGGGGAAACCATAGAGAAACCATCAGCCGCCAAAATTGCATCTTTGGCGGCTATTCTCCATTTAAGAAGTCAGCTATTTTTTAGTCCCAAAAAGCATCTGCACTACGTGGACTTATGCATTTGGAGCAGGGCGGATGAAGGACCACCATACGATTACCGAAAAAGTGTGTAAGGATGCGACAAAGTCGCATCCTTACACATCAAGACATCCGTGTAACGGTATAGTAGTCGTTCGATCCAAAGTAATCCAAATGTAGCTATACACGTAGCACTGTGTGTAATTAACTTATTTATTGGTTAATATTGGTTAATCAACAGACGTGATATTGAACAAATCAATACCTATATAAACGGGGAAAAGCGCCTTAAAATGCGGAACGGAAGCCCTAAGACTAGCCGACGAAGCTGTCTTTCTTATGGTGGGATGCATCCCCTAGCGCCGTAGCAAATGCAATGGGTTGCTTTATTGCAACATATAGGAGTCAAATCGAACGCTACTTTAAGAAGTTCTCTGAATACTGTTGATTTACCTTGGAGCCAATCAACAGTAGGCGTATAAAATAGAAGGTAGTTGAAATATAGAGGTGGGCTAAACAGCATGGGGACAAGCCTAAAATTATTTATGTTTTTATTTGCTATGCTATGGTATTCGTATTACTTCCGCAGGGAACGCCCGCATCAGCCGAACCGCTTGATGAAATCCGCCAGTTGGTGCGCGATAAGGTTCATGAAATTAATACAATTAGAAAGAAGAGGTCCACAAATGAATGAATTTACCACTGAATTTCTATCATCTAGCTGCAATAGTGAATGAGTAGAAAAGCTTTTAGCACTCAGCCAATCTTACTCTGAGTGCCGTGCTGTTGCCTTTAAATAACCCGTACCTTTTTAGCATATTTAAAAACCTAGTCATTTGTGGACTTTCAATTCCTGCTTCTATGTGGTGACCTACAAATAATATCGCAAATGGGTAAAAATAGATTATAGAATAGCGAAAGTTGGTTTAGTATGAAGTGTTTACAAAATGGTCGTTACCCAATCCGAATGACTTCTATATTCACTAATATCCAAGCATTCACATGTTGCAGTTACTGACACCTTCTTCTGTAACTTATCGTTGGCCAGTCTTTACATACTGAACAAACTCTTCTGGCGTCATGCCATCAATGCCAAGGTTCTCAAGCGTCCGTGCATCCGTCATCAAATCTTGTTCAAGTACCAACTGGCCCATGTCGATAATTGTTACCATTCGGGCTGTTGGTAGACCAAGCAAGTTTCCGAGAGCCACGAACGGTACGAGTCCCATAGGAATATCCTCTGTTAGATAGCGCGTGTTGAGCGTCTTTTGCCCTTTGATATCCTGATACACGCTGTTATTGCGCACCGATTCTGCTAAGTTATCTTCAAACACACTGTATTCCACTTCAAGCTGTTCACGACATGAGAGTAGTTCAAGGCCTAAAGCCCGTCCAATTGCAAGCCGTTCCTCATCCATTTTTTCAACAAAGCGTCCAATCGACGGAGTAAACCCGTCGATATAGAAGCGCCATTCGCGATCTGATTCAATTGTACCTGCATTTAGTAGTGTTGTTGCAGGATGCAAAATCGGATTCGTATTGTCAAAACTTGTTACAAGGATGCTATCTGCGGCTTCGAACTGTGGAAACGCAGTTTGTAAAGCCGCAACGACTCTTGACGTTTCTGTTGCAGGTAGGGCTGCAGTTAAAATTCTATTTTTTAGTCCGAATACTTGTGTTTTACCGGGTTCGATGATCCGGCAGCCATACAACAATGTATTCGTTTCCGCCAGCGTAACAGTCGCAGTACATCCTTCATCTTCAAGCGTTTTCTTGAATGCTAGCGAGCCGAAAGTTGCAGCCGGGTTTAGGACGACAATTTGACCATCTTTCAAATGTGGTGCACATGCTTTAGCAACAGTTGTGTGTGCAGTAGCGGGTACCGTGACTAGTATGATATCTGCATCAGGTAAAGCTTCTTCGATATTCGTTGTCGCGCAGCTAACTTTTCCGAATCCAATGAGTGCATCTTCAAGATAGACCCCGCCTTGCTTTTTTATCGCTTGGATCGTTTCATCGAAAATATCATAAAGTGTGACATCGAAGCCCATCATTCCTAAATGTCCAGCTGTTGTTTGGCCACCATTGCCGCCACCTAAAATCGTCCATTTCATGCTTGTTTTCATCTTTATCTACTCCTAATTAGCTATTTTTAAACCATTATAATAATATTTCAAATTAAAATGGACCCCAGTTAATCCAAACGCCAATTGCTAAAATAATCATTGTCCAAATTGTCCATTTCAGAACGAGTGGTCCTGCAAAACGTATCCACTTGCCGAATGGTACAGCCGCAATTCCAAGTGCAGCCATAAGAACTGGATGTGTTGGTGTAATCATATTCCAATACCCGTCTCCTGATTGGAATGCTTGGACTGCAATTTGTCGATTAATGCCGATGACATCACTAATGGACGACATAATAGGCATGACGACAGCTGCTTGTCCTGTAGATGACGGAATAACAAAGTTGATGAGACCTTGTGAAATATACATTCCCCAAGCCGCAAAGACACTATTTAAGCTCCCAAGTGGAACAGACACTGCATAAACGAATGTATCAATGATTTGTCCTTCTGCCATAACGACAAGAATTGCACGTGATAGTCCTATAATTAGTGCAGCAGCTGTCATTTCAGCTGCACCTTTCATGAATTCATCTGTAAATTGATTGAAGCTACCATTAAATGCGATAAGACCAACGATAATGCCCATAAGTAACATTAGTGCAGAAATTTCACCAAGATACCAACCGTATTTCAGTACGCCAAATACCAGTGCAACAAGCGATAATCCCAAAACAGCCATGATCCATTTATGTCTTTTTGTCATTGTGAGGCTGTCTAGCAATGTCAAATCAGTTTCCACTTCAGTTGTTTCATTTGCGAGAAGGCTTGTTTTGGGATTAAGTTTTACTTTCTTGGCATATCTCAATGTATGATGAATTGCAATAATCAATCCGCCAACCATTAAAATGGTGCGTAGTCCGATACCGGAGAAGAGAGGTAACCCCGCAATACCTTGTGCAATCCCGACGTTGAAAGGATTGAGAGGACCAGCAGAGTATCCAGCATAGACCCCAACGACGACAATTGACACCGCGACAATTCGGTCATAACCCATAGCGATTGTCGCTGCTAGTACAATCGCAACAAAAGGTAATGTCTCTTCTGCCATTCCGAACGTTGCACCACCAATCGCAAATGCGGTCATAGCAATAACGATGAAAAGAGATTCCCTTCCATGAAGGCGTTTAATAAGTTTGGCCAACGCTGCATTGATAGCCCCACTCTTTACGACGACACCGAAGACTCCGCCGACAATCAATACAAACGCGATGATTTCAGCAGCACCGACAATTCCGTTAAAAACAGATGCCAATATACCTCCAGGTCCAACGGGTGATGACTCTGTATAAGAAAAGCTGTCTGCAACAATTAATTCCCTGCCCGTTTTGTCGTCCATAACCCGTTCATACTGCCCCGCGGGTACAATGTAGGTCAATAACGCAACCATAACAATCACCAACATGAGTAATGCAGTTGTGTTTGGTGCTTTCAATTTCCATTTCTTTTTCTGCTTATCCATTCAATCCACCATCCTTTTATATTTTAGGAACATTCAGTCAAATTAGCTCGCATAATCTATTCGTTTAATTAGATATAACATTATAACTTTATATACTATAGAAACTACGCTATGCATAGTTTCTACTAACACAAACGGTTTAAGGTGTTTTTATAAGGAATTCCTAGTACTACTGTGACCCAAGGTTTGAAAATTACCGAACTACCTAATTTTCACGTTAGATCAAACTCTACATAATACTTCTCTTTATCCTGTTTCATGATAAACTTTGAATACTCAACAGGGTTCTCCGTAGTAGAATAGGTAATTCGCTCCCAAACAAAGAGTGGTGTATTTGGTCGAACATTAATCAGTTTCATTTCTTTTTCATTGGCTACTGCACCAGAGAAGTAATTTTTCGAACGTGAAAGGGAAATACCACAAGTTTTTTTCAGCACATCATAGATGAACGCGTCCTTATTCGGAGGTTGCTCAATAGATGGCCAGATCTCCTGCGGAATATAGGTATACTCCAAGGAAACAATCTCTCCTGCTTCGTAACCAATTCGCTCCAAATAGACGAATTTTGTATCTACTGGCAAACCAAGTTTTTTGGCGATACCAGGATACGACTGGTTGAATCCACTGGCAAGTAAATCATGCGAACTACTTACTTCATCATCCATTCTGATAAATTCGGATTTATGGATATTTTTTTCTTTTTGCAAATTAGTAACAAACGTCCCTCGGCCACGTTGCCGAACGAGCATCCCTTTATCCACTAGATTCATAATCGCACGTTTAATTGTAATATTACTGACATCATAAGCCTCTGCCAATTCGTTTTCTGTTGGAATCTGAGCACCTTCATCCCAAATACCTGTAACAATCTTGTCTTCTAAAATCACCTCTATCTGTGAATAGAGTGGTGTTGTCGCTGTTTTATCGATTTTCATGCATCCCACCCTTTTTCCTTAGCTAGATTATAATATTATAACTATTCAGTACTATACAGGTTGGGAATTTGATTGTAAAGCTTTTTTTGAAAACGGTTACAAACAAATTAAATTCTATAAAGATTGTAAGTGCCCGAAGATACAATTTCGGGCACACTAGTACTTTGTACAAGATGTTCCTTGCTCAATTAGGGTCAATCAACAGATGTGGGTAATTATAAAATACTTCGAATAGTTTTGATTTAACTTGGAGCCAGTCAACGAAAAGCGTATAATGGAAGAAAGTTGAAATGAAGAGGAGGGATTAATCAGCATGAGGACAAGCCTAAAATCATTTATGTTAGTATTTGCTATGCTATTCGTATTTCTTCCGCAGGTAACGTTCGCATCAGCCGAACCGCTTGATGAGATCCGTCAGTTGGTACGAGATTACTATGTCGATGACGTGCCAGAATCGGTGTTGTCGAAGGGCTCAGTTAAGGAGATTACAAAACAGCTAGATCCCCATTCCATTTATATGAGTGAGAAGGAGTACCAAGGATTCATAAATGGAATTGAGCAGCGAATTGTTGGAATCGGTGTTGTGCTTGAAGAAGATTTGAAAGGTGTCAAAGTCATATCGGTAATTCAGGGTGGACCTGCAGCGCAAGCGGAAATGCAACCGGGCGACGTGATCACAAATGTAAATGGAAAAAGTATCGTCGGGAAGTCGATTCAGACTGCCATATCGTTAATTAGCGGAGAAGAAAATACAGTGGTCACGTTAACAATTAATCGGATCGGTCAACTAGCTCCTATCACGAAAAAAATTACGCGGGAAGAAATTAGTCTGCCGAATGTTGAATTTGAAATGCTTGGCGGCAATATCGCCTACATTCGACTGAACAGTTTTGCTTTGGAATCCTCAAGAGAAATGAACAAAGCAATTCAATCCTTAAGCGGGGCAGATGGATGGATTGTTGATTTGCGTAACAATGGCGGAGGTTACATAACAACGGCACAGGACGTTGCAGGATTCTTTCCAAATACAGCAAATGCGTTTCAATTAAGGGAAAAGAACAGTAAGCCAATGACTTATCCATCGACTAGTCAACCAAGAAAATTTAACGGACCGACGCATGTTTTGATTAATGAATACAGTGCGAGTGCTTCAGAAATGGTCTCTGCGGCAGTGAAAGAGCAGAAGTCGGCTACGTTATACGGTCAAACGAGCTATGGTAAAGGCACGATGCAAGCAATGTACGGATTTGATGATGGTAGTGTGTTAAAGATGACGACAGCAAGATTTTATTCGCCGGGCGGGCAATCTGTGGATAAAGTCGGTGTTAAGCCAGATGTCATAACAAAAATAGAGGCTGAGCTCGAAGTGTCCCATCATGATCAGTTAGTTAAAAAGTTTAAGGGATACAAAAAACTTCCTGAACTTGTGAATGTCCCCGTAAGCAAGAAGTTTACGGTTGAAATGAATACGACAATGAATTGGAAAAATGGCGATAAAGCAGCGGTTCAACTTATCGAGTTGGGGGGACAAGAGGTCAAGGCTTCTATAAAGGTTGTAAATGCAACTACAATTACGGTCGTTCCGAATAAACCATTGGTGTCGGGAAGTAGATATCTGCTTGTGGTTCATCCACTTTATAAAAATGCTCACAATAAACCGATGAAACAGGGAATTTACCTAGAGGTATCGGTCAAATAAATAAGCACCGAGTTTTCACCGACTTTAGAAATGTTGAGTCGAATGGAACTTGGTGCTTTTTGTTGTGGAAAAAAAAAGCCCCTTAAAAAGGGCATCGGCAGAATCAAGAAGAAAGTTGAACTTTATAGTGTAAAGAGCGTCGACGAATTTCGGCTTCTAATAATTGAATAAAGAGAGGGTTTAGCTTGATGTCCTTTGCTTTGACATAGGATTCAATCAACAAGTCATCAGGTAGTTTATTCATCCGCGATTCCACCTCCAATTTTATAGATTATCGATTATGTGTACTAAATTGAAATGTGTAGGCATAAAATGGTACGTAACAAGGTTGTACTCTTAATCTACCAAAGATTTGGGTTTAGAACAACCGTTCCATTATCCACAGAAGGTGGTGGATAAGCTGTGGTTAACATGTTTGCAACGACCACCAGGGTATAGTGAATGCTAGGTATAACGTTAGTAACCTTACCCACAGACGCTGGAAATGCAGATTTTGTCGAAACATTTTTTTGGTTTTCAAATGGATTTCCTGCTAATTGTTGTAAATAAAGTCCTGTGGGAATAAAAAGGTCAGTTGGAGGAATAGAATAGTGTACTGATGTTGTTGAAAGTGAGGTTTTAACAACAACTGACAATAGGAGGGGATGGATTGCACTGCATAAATTGCGGACACAGACAAAGTGAGGGGAAATTTTGTGCAATTTGTGGAATACCTTTGGGCGTGAAGCTAACAAGAAGTCGGGCGGCTGGAAAATCCGGTCTCCAATCAAATAAATACATCAAAAGGGTTAAAATTGCTTCTAACAAGTACTGGAACTATTTCTTGAACTATTTGAAACACCCTTCTTTAGTACTTAAACTAGGTGAAAAGGAGTTTTCGAATGGCATAATAAATATAGGTATTATGGCATTTTTTATGGGTCTTATTTCATTTACCTTCATGAAACGTGTACCATTTCCATTTAATGAAGCTTCGTACGAACCATCATTTATCTCCGTGGTTGGCAGTTGTTTGTTATTTGTCATTATCAGCACGGTGATTATCGTCGGTTCATTGTATCTGACGACTAAGTTTCTTGGTCCCGAGCAATCATTTAAAAGTTTTATAGGTATTTATGGAACGCACCTGATCCCATCCACATTCCTCTTATTGTTTTCCTTTATTTTGCTCCTACTAAAAGCGTACACCTACAGTAACTTTCTTCTATCCTTCGCGCTCCTATTTTCGATCTTCATTATTCCGCTTTATATCCTGATAAAATTATTGACCCAAGAAGTAGGTAGAATTGATCCGCTATACTGTGTCATCGCCTATATCGTTACTTTTGGAATTGCCTTTACTATCTACCTTGTTCTTTTGCAAGGCTCTTTAATTGTGGATGTGTTGAATCGCTGGATGCTAGTCAATTAGTGAATTGATAACGCATACCTATTGATTAACCAAGGATCTCCAGTTAATAACATGATCAACTACTGGGCGCTACTTGTATAGTATGTTTGGATTGCTTTGGATTGAATGACTACTATAAAATTACCGAGATGTGTAGGGATGCTACTTTGTAGCATCCCTCCCTTGTCGTCGCGCATGACAGCCACGCGATTAAGGTGTTATAATAGTTGGACAATTGTTTTGTTCTAAAATGGTATTATAGTGAGGGAGTGGAGATAATGGCTGTTGATATCTATCTTAATTTTAATGGGAATTGTCGCGAAGTGGTGAATTTCTATGCAGAGGTTTTTGGAACAGAAGTACCAAAAATTATGACTTTTGGAGAAACGCCGCCTAATCCGGAATATCCACTTCCAGAAGAAGCGAAAGAGTTGGTTATGCATACTCGACTGAACATTAGCGGAAGTAACGTGATGTTTTCAGATGTATTTCCTGGCATGCCTTTTATTGAAGGAAATAATATAAGCCTTGCGTTTGTTAGTACAGATCTGGAAGAGATTAACTCTGCATTTAGTAATTTGAAAGAAGGCGGCAAGGTAGTTATGGAACTCCAAGAAACATTTTGGAGCAAATGCTACGGCCAAATAACGGACAAGTTTGGCATTGAGTGGCAATTTAATTACGATAATGGAGAAACTTTCATGTGATTTGAAACAAATTCGTTATGATGTCTCGATAGAAAAAACGCAATGCGCACACTTCAAAGTGCCTTGCGTTCTTTTTTTTTTTGTCTAGCTCCAGGCGCCAACCCCTCGGGTCATAAGCCGTTTTGCTGTGGGGGCTGAAGTACGCCCTCCTCGCAAACCGTCTTATGCCTGTCGGAGCTGGACGGCGCCTTGCGCTTTTCTAATTGTCTAGCTCCAGGCGCCAACCCCTTGGGTCAT
>NZ_JADPRX010000043.1:0-24940 GCF_017347125.1 Sporosarcina sp. E16_3 | reverse complement strand
CTCATCCATTAAATCTACAAAATGATGTCTTCGTTTTGCTGATTCCGCGTAGGCTGCCCCGCGAAAGCGAAGCACAGGATCATCCGAACATTGAAGACCATCAGGCACGACAGTTGGGTCGAATACATGAAGTTCGGCATTATCAGGTCGTCTTTCAAGTATGGAAAGTGTACCAATACAAAGTTTTTCACGATTGTCTGGCCATTCCTGTGTACAGTCATTAATAGAATCTCCTGGTTGTGCCAGTTGGATCATTAAATTGAATCGAATTGGGCCATTCTTCAAGCGATTCACTAGCTCATCCTCCATGGGATTTCCATTGTTAGATAGAGACGTGAAACGGGAAGTGTCCTTGCCGTTATCTACAGGCTCCCATTCAAATTTAACGGCTTGGCGTTGTTTGTTTTCATTGCTCAAATAATAAGCGTGAATGCTGTAGTAGTGTCCTGTTGCAAAGCTTTTCGGTGGTATACTGTTTTTTAAGATTTTCGCCGCTGCATGGAAATTGGGATTATTTTTTAGTGTGGAGAGTTTCTCGGTGAATGAAAGTTTATCACCCTTAACGGCTTGCAGCAGTTGTATGAAATCCTCAGGTGTTTTCGTAATAAAAACCGGAATGGTGGCCATTGTAAGATTGGTGACTTTCCCTTCAGGTAATTGAAATTGAACGGCCATGCCTTTTACAGGTACTAATTGTTCAATAGGGTTGGGATTTGGTGTGCTATGTGAGAAACGAACGATTGCGGAAGTTTTTTGCTGTAGTAGATGGATTGCAGTTGTGTAAGGGGCGGCACAGCCATTTGGAGAGAATGTTGCATCAAATCCAATTCCTTTTGCATGTGCCCGCCGATAGGCAGGATATAACCCCGCTACCTCTTCAATAGTATCAATGGCCTCAACGGATGTAAGGGGACAGTTTTTTTGAACATCGGACATGGGTAAATCACTCCTATTCATGTACGAATTAGATTACCCGTTTATGGTTTATTTAAGCAGAATACACGTAAATAGTTGTTACTTCTGTAATTTTGAGGCGCATGAAATTAATATTTTTCATATATTCTTCGAAGGATAAATGAATTCATATAAGCAATTAAAGAAAAACCAAAAAATATGCTTATATAGAGTACTAAAATAAAAAACTGTGGAGATAGTAACATGAGCAAAATTGGAACGATAGAATAAATTAGCACAGGAATAGTTTGAAAAGGATTTACAATTGCGATTTTCAAAACATTAACTGCCGTTTTTCTTACTGTGTTATCAAATCTAGCAGCATAAGGAAAAGTTAATATTAGTAATAGTAGATACACGCACGTGAATAACAGTAGACTCACTATAACTAATGAAATTAATTTTCCTTTATATGACTGTAAGTAGTTATAATCCAGTAATAAGATGAATCCTGCTGCCAATAAGACAATCCAAATAAGTGTACTTTGTTTTAGATTTTTCTTAAATGCTTGTATGAATCCATTATATACACCTTCGTCTTCATTTCTAACCATTTTTAAAGTTACTGAGTATAAAGCAGTACTTGATGCGCCAATCGTAATAATTGGAAGGCTAAATAATATAAAAATACCGTTTAATACCATCAGCTGACCGATTCTAGATGAAAATCTAAAAATTGGCCCTTCCATTTCAAATAAATTTTTCATATAGCACCTCAATAAGTAAGATTTACACTAGCTTTAGAAAAGCGATTAAAATGGTTTGTTTTTCTAATACTCATGTTGCGAATCCATTTCATTATTTCCGCAATACCTATACGAAAGCTTTCTGACTCAAGTAGGCATGAATTCATATTGAAATGAAACTAACGTCGCTCATGAATACCCTTTAATTAATGGATCGCAGTTGATGCGGCATTAATATAAATCTTAGTCTACTATTCTTTAACAGAACCTACTACAATACCAGTAATAAAATACTTTTGTAACATTGGATATATAAGCAATAGAGGAATTGTGGAAATCACAATCTTTGCTGCATTTAGATTTCTATTTGATACTGCCGCCACATTTTCTAAAACACTGGCGTTAGCTCCTGCTTTTAGCAATTCTTGAATGTTAATGGTTAAGGACTGAATATATGTCATTAAAGGATAGTTGCTGACTTTTGTCATATAAATTAATCCTGAGAAAAAGTCGTTCCAGTTTCCAACGATGCTAAATAATGCAACTGTCGCAAGTGCTGGCAATGAAATGGGAATATAAACCTTCATTAACACTTGAAAGGGATTGGCACCATCCATGAGTGCAGCTTCTTCCAAAGATTTCGGTACACCAATAAAGAAATTCATAATCAAAATAATACTAAAAACCTGCACAGCCCCTGGTAAAACCAAAGACCAAATTGTATTTAAGAGACCTAGATTTTTCACGACCAAATAAGTAGGTATCATTCCGCCATTAAACAACATTGCAAAAATTATAAGATTCATATATATATTTCTACCTTTAAATTGTCTCTTAGATTTAGAAAGTGGATAGGCCATTAAGACAATTATGATCATGTTAACAATAAGTGAAAGGATCACCCGTTGTACCGAAATTCCAAACGAACGCCAGAATTGTTTATCTTCCACAATCATGCTATAAGCATCCGTAGTAAAATTAATGGGTACTAATCCTACAGCATTCGCAGCTACTGCGTCACTGCTACTAAATGAAATAGCAACAATATTACAAAGAGGAAGCAGGCAAACGAGTCCTGAAAATAGTACAAGAGTATATATGGAAAATTTCCCTAATCGCCCAGAAAAGCTATTATTCTGCACCATGATTTACCCACCACCTTAAAATAATTTGCGATCTGTATATCTTTTTGCTGCATTGTTTGCTGATAGTATTAAAACCATGCCTATAATTGATTTAAATAAACCAACCGCGGTCCCAAAGCTGTATTCACGGCCAATTAGTCCAATTCGATAAACATAAGTATCTAATATATCTCCAGTCTCATAAACCATTGGCGTATATAGGGTGTATACTTGGTCAAAACCAGCGTTCAATATATTGGGTAGACTTAGAATGGCCAAAAGAAGTATTATCGGTAGCATTCCAGGAAGTGTTATATGCCAAATTCTCTTCCACCAGTTAGCTCCGTCAATGCTAGAGGCTTCATGAAGCCCTGGGTCAACCGCTGTAATTGCTGCAAGATACACAATTGAATTAAATCCAAACTCTTTCCACACATCCGTTCCGATCAACAACGGTTGGAAAAGCTTGTTACTGCCTAGAAAATTCAGCTTCTCGAATCCGAAAAAAGTTAAAATCTGGTTCACAGATCCATCAAGATTAAACATATTCAGTACCACTGATGCTAATACAACCCATGATAGAAAATGGGGAAGATACACGATTGTTTGAATTGAATTTTTCAAAAACTTAAGTCGGATTTCGTTTAGTATGATTGAGAATACAATTGCCAATAATGTCCCTAAAATTATTTTACCAAGCGCAATTACAATTGTGTTTCTAAAAATTTTACTTATATCAGGAAGCGAGAACATATAAGTGAAATTCTCCAGCCCTACGAATGGTGAACCCAGTAGACCTTTTGCAGGAACATAGTCTTGAAATGCCATAAAGATTCCCGCCATCGGAATATATGTGAAAATGACTAGAAATATCATTCCAGGAAGTAACATAATATGATAAGGTAGGCCTATATTTATCAAATTTTTAGATTTTTTCTCTTGATAAATGTTTTTTGCGTTTCCCTGTTGCAATGATTTCATAAAGACCCTCCTCGTATACTAGTAGTAAGAGCTCTATCTGCTAACCTTTTCAATTATTCTTTAGTACATAACCCACTCAAATAGAGAGGATAGAATCTGAGCTAAGCCTTTCTCTTCAATTAAGTTAGATGTGATAGTATTACATTTTCAATTGCTTCCATTGCAAATCATAATAAGAGCTGCAGGCAGCCCTCATTATGATCCATACCTAATTTCCAGCTAGTTCTGCTTTTATTTCTGCAATAATTTCATCTCCACCTTGACTTTTCCAATTCTTAGCAAATTTATCGAAATAAGATAGGGGCTCTGTACCTGTTACAATTTTAATGAAACCTTCTTCTTCTAATTTCGCAAGATTAGCCCCTTTTTTCCCCATTGCTTTCGTTGTTCCAAAATAGGCAGGCGTTGTCCATACGAATTTATCTTCTTCTGACAGTTTCTTCATCATCCCGAGTCCATGCATACGAGAGTGATACTTTGACCAAGTTGAAGTTTCAGCACTTTCAGGATCATCTAAATAATCCTTAACACTTTGAGCATCAATTTTCACACCTGCAGAAGGTATGTCATCGATTGCTATTTCACCATCGATTGCTTGCTGAATGTAAGCGAATTCTTCTAATAAATTTTCCGAATTATATACTTCGATATTAAATGGTCTCGTTGAACCATCAACTCCAAGTTTGCCGTATTTTTCAATTTCTGGGTATTCAGTTTTTAAATCCTTTGAATTTGGTATTTCATCATAGAATAGATTTAAGATTTCAATTGCTATTTCTGGATGTTCAAATCCTTTTTTTACAACGATAAATTGACCAGTTGGATTATTATGTGTGACATTTACTTTGCCGTTTTCATCTTCCAATGCATAAGCGACAAATTCTGCATCCTTATTCTTTGCTCTTACTGTAGATAGTCCCCAGTCTGGGAGATGCCATGGACCAGTAGTAATCCCTGTTTGCCCATTAGTAAGAAGTGCCATGATATCATCCCAAGTTCTTGTGCCAAACTGTGGATCAATAATTCCCTTTTCGAACCAATCTGCCATAACTCCTAGTGCTTGCTTCGTGTTAGTTGATGTTGAACCATAAATAATATCTCCATTATTTCCTTCTAACCAAAATCTGGGGTGGGCATCAAAAGCTTCTGCAATAGCGGTCATTGCAAATGCAGAACCACCATAATCCCCGGCATTTAACCAACTAGCAAATGGTATCCCTACAGGATTTCCGGATTCACCAGGGTCGTTATCCAAGAAAGCTTTTGCGGTTTTTTCCAATTCGTCTAACGTAATTGCTTTATTTCCATCAGTATCAAGTTCAATTCCAAGCTTATTCAACCAATCTTTTCGTATCCAAATCATATTTGGCGCTCCATCTCCAATTGTTGCCGGGATCGCCATTAACTGACCATCGAATGTAGCATCAGCCAAACTTCTGCCATCATAAGATTCATATATATCTTTAATGTAATCGCTTGCATTTTTATCATAGTAGGTAGTCAAATCTTCGATTAAATCGTTTTCGACCATTTCTTTTAATTCATCCTTTGAATCCACTCGCATCATATCAGGTAATTCTCCTGAAGCAATGGCAAGAGCGACCTGTCTACTATAATCATCGCCTTCAGCTTCAAATTGATCTACAATCTTCACATTTAACTTTTCGTTAACAATACGTGTATACGCGTTATCCTCGTAACTATCACCTTGAGGTAATTTTGGGTTGGCAGACGTTACGCGACCCATTGTGATAACTTTTTCTCCATTCTCTGATACAGGTTTAGATGAATCTGACTTTTCGACACATGCTGCTAATGATAATGTCAATAAAGCCGTCATCGATAGCATTGAAAAACGTTTAACTAATGATTTGTATTCCATGGTTCTCCCCCTACTAATTTTATTTTAATGTTGTTGATAGCCCTATTGAAACAATGAAAGCAGTAACTCTTTGTTTCTAACACACTCTTAGTGTAATTGACTTATGGTTTTTCATAAATATTAAATAAACCGTTTTCATGTACCATTTTGCGGAACATTTAGAAGTATTAATTTGTTTTAAGTAAATGACAATCCACTCTTATCTTATATACCTTCACTTTTTTCTTCTGTTGTTTTAAGCATTTCAGCTTGCATCACGCGTGCTCCATATAAACCGATACGGCATCGTGTAGCGTATTTACAGCTGTTTCTAAATGCGAAAGATAAACTTCGTTACTATCTTGATTTTGGACTAGAGCTTGTACAATATCTGTTGTAAACTGTTCACAGGGAGACCTTTTTCTGGAATTGGTTGTGGTGACTTAATTCTACCCAAAAAAAGACTTCCTTTTTTTATATATTCTTTTACACAAGTTTTTACAATTGCGAACTTTTTTTACTCAAATTGTAATAAAAATATCTCAGTGATATAATCTTTATTAAATTTAAGGGGGAGACAGCCATGTACCGTATCTTGATAGTAGATGACGAAAAAGATGAACGTAATGTCATTCGTTTTCTTCTAAATAAGTATAGTGTCGAGCTTGATATTGAGGAAGCCGCCAATGGAAAAGAGGCTATGCTACAGTTAATGAAGCATCCTGTAGATATCTTATTTACAGATGTTAAAATGCCCTTTATAGGTGGAATAGAACTGGCAACTAATGCTAGAGAGATGTATCCTCATCTCCAAATTATCTTTTTTAGTGGTCATGATGATTTTGAGTTTATTAAAAAAGCTCTTTCATTAAGAGCAACAAATTATATATTAAAACCAGTCAAGCCTACTGAATTTCATAATACGATTACATCAGTTATAGAGACCATAAAAAGCCAAGAGAAAGAATTAGAACAAAGAGAAGCAAATACCGAATTTCTTAAAACACATATTCTTTACCGTCTAATCAACAAGACGCCTATCGATATTCTTTCGAATGAATACCCAAGAATTGATTTTACTTTTTTAAATGACTATACATGGATGATATTAATGGAGTTTGAAGAACCATTTTTTGATAGATTACCTAGAGAAGAGGACTCATTCTTCTTTTATAGACAAATAAAGGAGTTTATTCCCTATGCTTCATTTGAATTTATTAATTTGAGTTCTTTTCAAATTCTGTTGATATTTAAAGGAAATAGGGTGGATTTGAAACCTTTGCCGATAGCAGCAAAAATCCAAAAACACGTCTATTCAATTTATGGAGTAAACTGTTACCTATCTGTCAGCAAAGAGATTTCATCTCCAACTATGATTCCAATCGTATACGATGAATTAGAACAGTATTTGGAGGAAAGATTCTTTTATACGGATATTTATATTTATCCAGTTGATGCCGTTTCAAAAGAAAATAATGACTATCTTGAACAGGATGAACACATCCTTCAAGCCATACAAACAGCACTTCAGTTTGTAGATAGTAATAACTTAAGAAAAAACATTGATAATTTAATTAAAAAATATCAAACTAAACAAGAAATATCCCATATTAATGTACGCTATTTATTTTCAAGACTATTACAGATGCTTTGTCAAGAGCTTCCACACTATGAGAAGGAATTTATAAATAAGAAAGTGGAAGAAATTTATTCTTGTTTGCATTTTTACGAAATTGAAGAAATTTTAATTGGAGTACAAAATGAGGTTATAAATAAATTAGAGTTCAAGGAAAAAACGCCAAAGCACGTTATCAACATTGTCCAGCAATACATACATGAGCACTACGCGGAAGATTTAAGTCTGAATCTACTAGCTGAACAAGTGTATTTGACTCCTGGTTATCTAAGTGAGATTTTTATTCAAGAATCCGGTTGTGGAATAAATAAATACATTAAAAACATTAGGATGGACAGCGCAAAATATCACATCCTTACTACAAATATGAAAATTAATGATATATGTACTACTGTAGGCTATCATAATATTTCATACTTTGTACGAAGTTTTAGAGAGCATTTTGGGTCTAGTCCAGAGAAATACCGCCAAATGGAGAGAAAACAGAAAGAGACGTTTTAGTATGAAAAAATTCAAATCTTGGTTTTCAAATTTAAAGTTTCGAACTAAAATTCTATATATCTGCCTATTAGCAAGCCTACTTCCCGTCATTACTTTGGGGGGATTTGGGTATTATCAAATTCAAAAGTTATTAATAACACGCGAAAGTGAGGTTTTGGATGAATCTCTTCATCAAGCTCTTTCAAATCTAGATTATAAAGTGAACTCTTATATGAATGTTATTAATAATATTGTATGGAATGAAGATATAAAGGTAGGAGTTACTTCTACATATAAAAATAATTATGAAATGTATTTATTTTACCGAGATACACTCGATCCTTTAATAGATACATCACAATTTTTACATAGTGACATTAGAAGAATTACAATTTATAGCGATAATATAATGCATCCTCATGATAGTGCACTTCGTCCGTTGGCAGATATTCAACAACATAGTTGGTTTGGAAGTATTTTAGAAACTGCCACACCAAAATTAATTGCATCCGCAACTGACAGTACTTTCCTTCTTGTAAGTCAAATATTTGATCGTCAGTATAATAATACGAACATTGTTTATATGGACATTAATTATGATAAGGTTTTTGAAACAGCCTCTAGTATATTTGAAGAAAATTATGGTCTAATCCTTCTTAATGAAAATAATCAGCCTGTTTATGTATTTAATCAATTTACAGAAAATAATATGGCTTACTCATTAACTGACGATCAACTCCTAGTAAAATTAAACAACGGAACATTAGATGATAAGTATATTTATAAAAAAGAGTATCTACCTTTTTATAATTGGACAGCATACATTTATCGACCATTGGGCACGGTTTATGATTTTACTCATCCGATTAGATTCACATTTACCATAGTCGTCTATTTATGTATTTTAATTTTATTTTTATCAATCTATTTTCTTTCCGAAGTAGTAGTTCGTCCGCTATTAATGCTAGCAAAAAATATGGAGCAAATTGAAAGAGGCGATTTGTCTGTAACTGTAACTACCACAGCCACAGATGAAATAGGTAGTTTAATACAAAAGTTTGGAAATATGGTTCATAAACTACAAGATATGATTAATGAAGTCTATAAAAGCAAAATCGCTAAGCAAGAATATGAAATGAAGGCATTACAAGCTCAAATTAATCCTCATTTTTTTTATAATAGCTTGTCTCTTATTAACAGTAAGGCAATTATCGCTGATCAGGGAGATATTAGTGAAATGGCTCAACTTCTTTCAACGTTTTACCGTACAACTTTAAATAGAGGAAAAAATAATATTTCTGTGAGTGATGAATTGGAGAACACAACTTCCTATATTCAAATTCAGCGTATGATGCATACAAATTCATTTGATGTTCATTATCAGATTGAGGAAGAAATTTTGAAATATTCTATGATAAATCTCCTATTGCAACCATTAGTGGAAAATGCTATAAATCATGGAATTGACCACAAAGAAACCCCCGGAAGAGGAGTTTTAACAATAATAGGAAAACAAGCAGGTGACGATCTGATCTTCAAGGTATCTGATAATGGTTGTGGAATAGAAAAAAAAACAATGGATACACTATTAACTTCCAAAACGCAAGGGTATGGAGTACAAAATGTTCATCTTCGCGTTCAACTTACATATGGTCCGGAATATGGCTTATTTTATGAAAGTTCTATAATGGAAGGAACAACTGTAATTCTTACCATTCCAAAGAGGTTAGATTAATTATTTTAAAGGCTAGTAGGATACACAGTAAATAGTTTGGTGTACCTGCGTCACACAAGACAGGCAACTCACACGCCTGAATAAACATACAAAAAAAGCAGACATTCGTTAATTTGTCTGCTTTTCAATTTATTATTATTTTATTGTAGTGGTTTTCTTGATTAGTATCACGCACAGCCTACCTGAAATTCTAGTAGATTAACGACCGATAAATTGGAAACAGGTAGTGGTTTTGAACTTCACTTATTACGTCTTCCTTTGAGGCTGCTGGGATACCTACATTGAATTCTTCATGACTAGTACACCTTGCGAATAATCCCGCGTATTTTTGTCAAGGCTTAGCAATATTAAATAGTTAGAGGGTTTTCATGTGAATAAAGCCGGGTCTATAAGTGTTCTACATGTTATTTTCTTGTCGATGACAGTGATTGGTTTGAAAAATCACGTAACCATTATTCCATCGCTGTTAACTGGGGCGGGCAGAGATGGTTGGATATCTATTCTTATAGCTACAGTAACTATTTTCCCATGGGTCTTTCTGTTAATTTACATTCATAAGAAATCAAATCAAGAGCATCTTACAGATTGGTTGAAATTAAAAATTGGGAAAGTCGCTTCTACAATTGTCCGTTATGTGATAGCCATCTTTTTACTCATCCTTGCTGCCTTTACAATGGCCGAGACATTGCAATGGGTTTCGTCAACATTCTTACCGACTACACCTATAGTGCTACTGTTAATTGTTTACACCATTCTTTGCATCCTACTTGTCTCAACAAACTTACAAACAATTGCAATGGTTAACGTACTCATTCTTTTTATGATAACATTCCTTGGTTTCTTTATTGCGTTTACAAATTTACAAGTAAAAGATTATAGATTACTGCGTCCCTTTTTTGAACATGGTCTTCAACCAGTTCTAACATCGGCAGTGTTTCCGGCATCCGGGTTTGTCGAGATACTGTTATTCCTTTTCATTCAACATAAAGTTAAAAGTCGCTTTAAATGGTACCACTTTGCAATTATGCTATTCATACTAATGGGGTTAACAATAGGTCCCACTATGGGAGCCATTACGGAGTTTGGTCCAATTGAAGCTGCAAAACAAAGATATCCCGCCTATGAAGAATGGGGACTTGGGTCGATTGGAGAATTTATTGAGCATTTTGACTTTCTATCAATTTATCAATGGCTCTCGGGTGCATTTTTAAGAGTAGGCCTTTTGTTATTCATAGCGGCAGATTTATTGAATATAAACGGAGATAGAAAAAGTATTTGGAGAATACTTGGTCCTGCCCTTTTCTTTATGACATTGCCCCTATTTCTTCTGAATGACCATCTATTTCTAAAAATTAAAGGAGATTATTTATTGGTAGGTACCTTTCTTTTCATGTTCTTACTATCACTACTTTTAGGTATAGTTGCCTTCGTTTCGGGAAAAACATCTAAGAAGGTCTAAGCGTAAAATCTATACAGAAAATGGTGAAAAGAAATGCAGTCAGCTGAAAAGGAAATAGATATAAACTCCTTAAAAAAACTATTTCAAAAGTCCGCAGATGTTCAATTTCAACTGTATACATTTAATCAACATAAAATTGTATTCATTACGTGTGATGCAATGATTGACCGACAGCTATTAAATGAAGTCATTGTTCATCGTGTTCAACTTTTTATCGATAATTTGAAAGATGAACCTATAGACGAAGAGGTAGTAGCGCAATTACACATTCCAAGCTTGAAAAAAGTGGAGGAACTAAAGGACGTTATTGCACTCGTGTACACCGGCAATTTGCTGCTCTATTTTGAGGAAGAAGGGCTACTGTTTTCAAGTAATATTGCTAAAAAGCCCAATCGCAATCCCGAGGAGACAAATATAGGAGTGCCCATAAGAGGGCCAAGGGATAATTTCATTGAGGATATTTCCGTTAATATCGCTTTAATTCGAAAGCGAATACCTACTAATTCTTTATGCGTGGAAAAATTCGAGATAGGTGAACGATCAAAAACAGCGGTAGCTCTTCTTTACTTTGATGATATTGCTAGCAAAAAGACTTTGAATACTATAAAAAAGCAACTCGAAAAGGTGGATGTAGATATAGTTTCCAGCGGTGACTTACTAATGGAGAGAGTAAACAAAAGTGCAAAGCTTTTCCCAAGAACTGATTATACGGGGAGACCGGATAACGCTATTCAAGCGCTTGTAAGTGGAAGGTTTCTAATTCTCGTTGATGGGGTAGCGTATGCGATCATTACACCAGTGAATTTGTTTTTACTGTTGAAAACAAGTGAAGATAATGAGACCCCCGTCATTTATAGTTCGTTTGAACGGTTATTGCGTCTTTTGGGTATGGTCATTGGTTTGCTTTTACCGGCATTCTGGCTAGCCTTAACAACGTTTCATCAAGACCAGTTGCCATTACAATTATTAGCTACAATTGTACAAGCGAATACTGGGCTTCCTTTGCCCTCTTCACTTGAAATGTTACTCATGCTAATTTTGTTTGAGTTATTTCGCGAAGCTGGATTACGTCTTCCGTCTGCACTGGGAGGAACGATTGGTGTCGTAGGTGGGTTAATTCTCGGTGATGCCGCCATTCGGGCGGGTATCACAAGTCCGGCTATGATTGTAATTATTGCAACTTCAACGATTGCGACTTTTACATTGGTCAACCAATCACTTGTGACGGCAGTTAGTATATTACGTATTTGTTTCATTATCGCCACCTCATTTATGGGCTTGTTCGGATTCTTTATGTCCATCTACTTTACGGTTCTTTATTTATCAAGTATCAGAGTATTCGGTGTACCTTACGTGAATATTGCAGCCGATTTAAGCTGGAAAACAATCAAAAAATCACTTCTACGCCTGCCAGCTGACCAATATAAAGAGCGTCCCGATATGTTGAACCCTACGGATAAGACGCGAAGTAAAGAGGAAAAAGATGAATAATAAAATACTTATTTTGCTGATTCTGCTAACAACAACTTTAACGGGATGTTGGGATATGAGTGAACCTGAAAGGATGCTGTATATCAATGCAATCGGTATAGACTTTAAGGATGGTCAATACGAGGTATACGCCCAAATTATTAGTTTTGCAAATATCGCAAAATCCGATCAGCCCACTTCTAATCAACCGCAGGCTGAAGTTGGTTTTGCTAAGGGAAAAACTGAGGATGAAGCAATTTTTAATTTGTATCGTTCAATCGACCAAAAGGTGTTTTGGGGACATTTTTCTTATATGGTTATATCGGATGAAGCGATGAAAAACGTTAAATTTAGTCCAGTCATCGATGGTTTTATCCGTTACGGAGAAACACCGTATAAAGTTTGGGTGTACACTACAAAAGGCCCTGTGCAAGACGTTCTGTTAGTAAAACCAGTCCTCAATAAAGCCGTTACGTTGTCCAAGCTAGGTGATCCCGAGAACTCCTTTAAACAGGAGTCTTTTATTGAGCCACTAAACTTTCGTGAGTTAATTATCAGAATGGATGAACCAAGTCACGAAGCGATGATACCTTTAATTACCGTCGAAGAAAATTGGGAATCAATGACAGAGTCCATTAAAGCCCCGGTTATATCGGGTGTAGGGGTGGTTACGCCAAGTGGCTTTAAGGGATTCATTTCAGGGGACAAAGCACGGGGTATTCAGTGGATGACAAATAAAACGAAAAGGGGACAAGTCACATTTGAATCGGATGGGGGACATGATGTCACGATGGTTATTGAAAAGGTGGAGGTGAAAGTGGATCCGATTGTCAATAAAGAAGGAGTAAAGTTCGACATTGATGTAAGGTTGAATGCGGCCGTTAGTACCGTTGAAGGCAAGGTGACGTATGATAGCCTTACCAAGGGTATAAAAAAAGAAGTAGAAAAAGAAATTATGGTCACCTATGAAGAAGCATTAAAAAAGGATATTGATATCTATCATTTATCAGAACAACTTTATCGGAAGAATGTGAAAGCATGGAAGAAATATCATATAGATGGGAAAGTAGAATTGACCAACGATTCAATTCGAAAACTTACTGTGCATATTGAGAAGTTGGATTCGGATAGAAAATCAATAAAAGAGACAATTAAAAATAAGTGAATTACCGCCCAAAGAGTGTAAAGCGATAATAAGGGGAGAATGAACCTTTAGAAAACCAATAGTTTTGGTTACCTAACGTCAATCTACTTCACGGTTCTTTATTTATCAAGTATCCGAAATGTTGGTGTTTCCTACATGAATATCGCAACGGATTTAAACTGGAAGACAATCAAAAAACTCTTCTACGCCTACGGGCGAAACAATATAAAGAGCGTCCCAATATGTTAAATCCTATGGATAAGACGCAGAGCAAAGAGGGAGAAAAATGAATCATAAAAAACTTATTTTGCTGATGCTGCTAACGACAATACTCACGGGGTGTTGGGATGCGAATGAGCCTGAAAGGATGCTTTATATCAATGGAATCGGTGCGGACTATAAAGATGGACAATACGAGGTATATGCCCAAATTATTAGTTTTGCGAATATCGCAAAATCCGATCAGCCCCCTACTGATCAACCGCAGTCCGAAATAGGCTATGCTAAAGGGAAGACGTTGGATGAAGCAATCCATGAATTGTATCATTCAGTTGATCAAAGTATACTCTGGGGGAATTTAAATTACGTGGTTGTGTCGGAAGAATTGCTGAAAAATGTGAAACTTAGTCCAGTTGTCGATATGTTTACCCGTTTTAGGCAAACACGGTATCGAATTTGGACGTATGTTACAAAAGACCCTGTGAAAGACGTTCTATTAGTAAGACCGGTCCTTAATAAAGCTATTACGTCGTCTAAGCTAAGTGATCCCAAAAACTCCTTTCAACAGGAATCTTTTGTTGAGCCACTAAATTTTCGTGAGTTAATTATCGGGTTGGATGAACCAAGCCACGAAGTGATGATACCTCTAATTACCGTCGAAGAAAATTGGGAATCGTTGACAGAGTCCATTAAAGCCCCTGTTTTATCAGGTGTAGGGGTGGTTACGCCAAAAGGCTTTAAGGGATTCATTTCAGGGGACAAAGCACGGGGGATTCAGTGGATGACGAATAAAACGAAAAAGGGGGAGGTCACATTTGAATCGGATGGGGGACATTATGTCACGATGACTATTGAAAAAGTGAACGTGATAGTGGAGCCGATTGTCGAAAAAGGCGAAGTGAAGTTCGACATTGATGTAAGGTTGGATGCGACCGTCAGTACCATCGAAGGTAAGGTGACGTTTGATAGCCTTGCCAAGGGTATAAAAAAAGAAGTAGAAAAAGAAATTATGGTCACTTATGAAGAAGCGATAAAAAAGGATATTGATATCTATCATTTATCAGAACAACTGTATCGGAAAAATGTGAAAGCGTGGAAGAAATATCATATAGATGGGCAAGTAGAATTGACCGAGGATTCAATTCGAAAACTTACTGTGCATATTGAAAAATTGGATTCGGATAGAAAATCAATAAAACAAACAATTAAAAGAAGGTGAATGATGTACAATTGAAACACAACTAGTGAGGGGTACCCGTGTCGCGGAAAGTCTAACAATTCACACATCGGGATAGACATAAAAAAAGCAGACATTCGCTAATATGTCTGCTTTGCATTCTGTAATTATTCAATTGTAATGAGTTATTTGATTAGTGCCACGCACGGCGTACCTGTAGTTATTGCTTAATAGACTTGCTGTTAAAACAAGTCTATATAAGTATGTGCAGGTGGGGATCCCTCAATCTAATTCGTTATCTAAAACCTGATTTACTAAACGACGGACTTCATCCGTTGAATTTGTATTCATTAATTGGTTTCTAAGTTCGCCTGCGCCACTAAATCCCCGAATATAGATTTTGAAAAAGCGGTGAAGTTGCTTAAATGAACGCGGTTCGATTTCACTTGAATATTTGTCGTGAAGATCTAATTGTAAATGTAATAAATTGAGAAACTCTGTCACACTATGTTCCCTAGGTTCTTTTTCAAAAGCAAATGGATTCGTGAAAACGCCGCGGCCAATCATTACGCCATCAATGCCGTATTGTTCTACTAATTTTAAACCTGTTGCTCGGTCAGGAATATCTCCGTTAATTGTTAATAACGTATTTGGAGCAATTTCATCTCGAAGTTTTTTAATTTCAGGGATTAGTTCCCAGTGTGCATCTACTTTACTCATCTCTTTTTTGGTACGAAGGTGAATGGAAAGATTCGCAATGTCTTGTTTTAATACATGTCCTAACCAATCGCGCCACTCGTCAACATTTGAGTAACCCAATCTTGTTTTAACACTAACTGGTAAGCCACCTGCTTTTGCTGCTTGAATAATTTCTGCTGCAACTTCAGGATGTCGGATTAAGCCAGATCCTTTTCCATTGGCTGCGACGTTTTGTACTGGGCATCCCATGTTTAAATCGATCCCACGAAACCCGAGTTTTTTCATATCAATACTCATCTGTTCAAAAAATGCTGGTTTATTGCCCCAAATATGAGCGACAATCGGTTGCTCATCTTCTGTAAATGTTAACCGACCACGTACACTGTTTCTTCCTTCAGGGTGACAATAACTTTCTGTATTTGTAAACTCCGTGAAAAATACGTCTGGTTTTGCTGCTTCACTAATGACGTGGCGAAACACAACGTCTGTGACATCTTCCATTGGTGCTAATATAAAAAACGGCTTCGGTAAATCAAGCCAAAAGTTATCTTCGTTATTCATTTTTATCCTCCTATTGCAACATATAAAAACGATAGTTATCTATTGCATAATGCTTTGCTCATCATACATATTATCATTTTTTGTAGTTGGATGCACTGATACACTTCACAAATATGAAACCAAAAGAGCAGTCATTTTTCGCACAGTATAGTATATGGAAGATACTTCAAATGGCGTTATAGTGTGCCGGACATGCTAATTAAAAAAACTGGGACGTAGTGAAGTTAATTACTGTAATCAGTTTTATAGTTAAATCATTTAACTAAACGGTTGAACGTGAAAGAGGAAACTGTTATATTTAACTATATGGTTAACTATAATGAAAATCAATTAAATGAAATATTTCATGCTTTAGCTGATCCAACAAGAAGAGAAATCGTTCATATGATGGCTCAAAAAGCAAGGACAGTATCAGAGTTAGCAGAGCCTTTTGATATGTCTTTAGCAGCTATATCAAAACATATAAAGGTTCTGGAACGAGCAAATTTAGTAGTCAGGCGTGTAACGGGAAGAACGCATCTATGTAGCTTAAATACAGAGTCATTGTCTCAGGCTACTGAATGGCTCCGTTTTTATGAAAAGTTTTGGAGTAGTCGTTTTGATCTTCTAGAAAGTGAGTTATTGAAGGCTAAGAAGAACGAGCACTAAATCATCGGAAGGGGAATTTTATGAACAACATCTTAACTAGAACATTAATAATGAAAAGAGAATTTAATGTAAAACGTGAAAGAGTTTTCGACGCATGGCTGAACCCAGAAATGATGAGAAAATGGTTTTTTACATTGGAAGGAACGAATAAAGTGACGCAAAATAATCCTCAAGTAGGCGGTACATGGGAAATTGTTGACCATCGGGATGGACAAGATTACCGTGCGATTGGGGAGTACCTTGAAATTGATCCTCCGAAAAAAATCGTGTTCACTTTTAAGATGCCACAATTCAGCGAGTTAGAAGATACGATTACAGTTGAGCTAAAAGAACTCCAGCTAAGCTGTGAGATGACGTTCACACAAGTGATCCATGTTTCTAAAGAAGAGAATTGGACAGAGTCTGATATCGAAAAAGCGCTTGGCGAAATGCATGATGGCACTGAACATGGCTGGAATTATATGTTTATGGGACTTAAGGAATTAGTTGAGACAGGGAAAGTTAGCTATACAGGTTGAAAATCGTTTGATTAATTAGTTGAAACAGCGAAACAAAACTAAAAACCATGTGAAGAAGGGAAAGATAAATATGAAAAACGTAACACCATTTTTAATGTTTCAAGGCGGTATTGCCGAAGAAGCTATGACATACTACACATCACTCATCGAGGATTCAGAAATTAAAAGCATTTCTCGATTCGGGGCTGAAGGGCCGGGTAAAGAAGGAACAGTTATACAAGCTGTATTCTCGTTAAAGGGGCAGGAGTTCATGTGTATCGACAGCCATGTTAACCATGAGTTTACGTTTACACCGTCTTTTTCTATCTATCTTACGTGTGATACCGAAGAGGAAATTGACAGCCTTTATGCTAAAATGATGGAAAATGGCACAGCACTCATGCCTATAAATAACTATGGATTCAGCAAGAAATTCGGATGGCTGAATGACCAGTTTGGTATATCCTGGCAGTTGAACTTGCCAGAGTAATCTAGTTGCAAATGGAGTGTAAGAAGTTTCACAATTGGGCGCTTATCTGGTGTAAAGATTAGCGCTCCTTTTCTTTTACAGGGCAAATTAACGGAATAAACAAGGGAGAATCTATCATGGCCAAACATCAGATTTATACTATGAGTGTCGCAAGAGTCTATCCCTGTTATGTTACGAAGGCGGAGAAAAAAGGACGTACGAAAATAGAAGTCGATGAAGTCATCCGTTGGTTGACAGGATATAGCCAGGAAGAGGTAGAAGTGCAACTGGAGAAACAGACAGACATGGAGACCTTCTTTGCGGAAGCTCCCCAACTGAATCCTTCGCGGGCTTTGATCAAAGGCGTGGTCTGCGGTGTCCGAGTGGAAGACTTCGAAGAATCAACTATGCAGGAAATTCGCTATTTGGATAAGCTGATCGATGAGTTAGCAAAAGGTAAAGTGATGGAGAAGATTTTTCGGCATACTAATTAAAAACGAAGAAACACCGATTCCATTTGTGAAATATTAATGGAACGGTGTTTTTTTTATTGTGTGGTGCACAGGCAAGTAACACTAAATTGATGTAATCATGGTATAATTTGGAGCGATATGAACGAAGGAGATGAGTTTTTCTATGTTATGGATTTCTACACAAGATAAGCAAAGTTTGATAAATGTAAAAGAAGTTACTGTAAAAGGGAAAAAAATAAAAGGTTTTGTTAGCGGTTCGACTTTAGATGAATGGAGTAAAGATTTAGGGAAGTATGAATCAAATGAAAGAGCATTAGAAGTTTTAAATGAAATATTTATGAAAATCGAAGAAAACAATGGTGTTTCTACGACATTCGTTATGCCTAAAGAGTAAGTATCAATTTGTGCGATAAATGGGCACTTCTTTTCCTTATCGTTTCACTGTGCTTGCTTGTAGTAACTGTAAGAGACCTTTTCACGAATGAAGGTTAAGCAGTGCAGCTATTATTAGTGATCATTAAGGCAACTATTTTAATTTTGTACCCTAAACCGAATGCGTGTGCCGAATAAGTGCATTCAATAATCCTTCGCGATAGCTGAACAGACATGTGCCACAATAAAGCTAGATTACGAATAAGAAATACGAGGAAATATAAGTTGGTCATGCTGATAATACTCACTTAATATTTGTTGAAAGAGGTTAAAAAGAATGCAAAGTAAGGAATTAAAGGTTTTGGAAATACCTAAGTGGGGACGCTATTTACGAGGGAAATGGCTAGAAAACTTTGCTGGTCATTTAACAAATGAAGAACAAAAGGAAATATATATGGATTCATTTTTATGGCACCTCTGTAGTTACGAAAAGGTGATATGTCTTGAAAAGGAAGCGGCCATAAATGCTTTCGAAAGGCAAAAAAAGAATCAATGCACGATCTTTTATCAATTCACGAATGAAGCATTCTTAGTTCAAAATGCTAACAATCTCAAGGTGAAGGACTTGCCATACGATGATTGGGATATGGATCACAGCGACATTTACGTTATGGATTGGGAAAATAACTGGACCTTTATGATAACGCATGAAAATGGCTGGATAGGACCCTATTTTATTCAAAGACCCTAAAACTTACTTCAACAAAGTGACACTATTGTTGAAAATCATAAGCATAATTCCTCGTTCAAGATACAGAGGGGTTAGGCTTTTTCATCATTTATAATCCTAAACGTTGTTAACTTTAGGGCACGCAGAGACAAACAATTCATACAAATGAATACACATACAAAATGGAGACATTCGCCAATATGTCTGATTTTCATTCTGCTATTATACAATTATAGTAAGTTAACTAATTGTTTCTGTGCACGATTACATGACACTAAAGAAATAGCCCTACGGATTACCGAAGCACGTCCTGTGTGACTAAATTGACCGATTAAATTCTTGGTTGTAAGATATTAATCCCTTTTTCGCATAATTTAGTGAGAACAAGGGAAAGTAAAGAGAGACAACGCTTAAAGTGAACACAGCCCTGTTAAAAAAGCATAATAAATCGTGTTAGTCTAGTCGTAAATATGACTCGTCTGTATGACTAGGTTTTCTATGCGACAGCCCCCAAAAAATATGGAAAGGTGATGAATAGGATGGGTGTACATCAATATTTTAAAAGCTTATCTGATTTAGAACAAATTATTCGTTGTCCAGGAAAGTTCAAATACCAGGAGCATTCCGTCGCCAGTCATTCATTTAAGGTGACAAAAATTGCTCAATTTCTTGGAACAGTCGAAGAGGAATCTGGGCGGAAAGTGGATTGGAGAATCTTGTATGAAAAGGCATTGAACCATGATTACGCGGAACTTTTTACAGGAGATATAAAGACGCCTGTAAAATATGCTTCGAAAGAGTTGAAGCAACTATTCAGTGAAGTAGAGGAAGAAATGACAAGAAAGTTTGTGGAAAAGGAACTTCCCACTGAGTTTCAAGCCATTTATTTGGAGCGATTTAAAGAAGGGAAGGACGAGACATTGGAGGGGCGCATTTTATCTGTTGCTGATAAAATTGATTTGCTTTATGAAGCATTTGGTGAGATTCAAAAGGATAATCCAGAGCCATTGTTTTTAGAGATATACGAAGAAGCATTGAGGACAATACTGCTGTTTCAAGATATGAACTGTGTAGAATACTTCCTAGAACATATTCTTACGGATATGCTTAGTGTGTAGTGCAAAATAGAAGTACATAGTATTGCAAGGGAAAAGTACATAACGTTGCAACACAAGTTTCAATAAAAAAAGGCTTGCCAGCCTTCCAAAATTTCTCTACTGTATTGGTGTCGAATCAAATCAGTGGAGGTCGAAAGGAATGCTGGCAATGCCTGAAATTAATTGTATCAAATTAATGAGGAATCAGAAATCATTATCTATTAATCACATATCAAAAACTCTTGGAATCAATTGGAGAACTGCTAAAAAGTATGCAGATGAAGATGATTTGCCTGTAGAAATAGAAAGAAAAAAGTCAGGAATGATGTATGAACAAAAATGGGGAGAAATTGTTGGAGATTGGCTTTGGGAAGATCAGAAGCTAAAAAGAAAAGAAAGAAGGAATAACAAAGGAATCTTTTCTGCCTTACAAGAAATGGGGTTTAAGGGGTCCTACCGGACTGTCTCGTATTTTATTAAAGAATGGCGCGAAGGAAGAGAAGATATTGAAGATGAGACTAAAGATAAAAACTACGAGCGCTTAATCCACCCTCCCGCTGAGGCACAATTAGATTTTGGGTTGATGCAAGCTGTCCAGGATGGAAAATATAAAGATGTCCATTGCCTAGTCATGTCTCTTCCCTTTAGCAACGCTGCATATGTAATTCCATTACCAGCGGAAAATCAAGAGTGTCTATTATATGGCATGAAAATGATATTCAAACAACTAGCAGGGATTCCTAAGAAAATCCGTATTGATAACATGAAAACAGCCGTCATTAAACCAAGGAACAGAAATGAGGAGGCTGTATTCACAGATGAATTTCTTCACTTTGCGAATCACTATGGATTTGAACCCCAAGCCTGTAATCCATATTCCGGCAATGAAAAAGGAAGTGTAGAAAATAAAGTCGGCTACGTTCGATATAATTTCATAACTCCAGCACCCGTCATAGAGGATTTGGAACATCTAACCCGGCTACTTGAACAACAGCTTACAACGGATCGTCAACGCATACACTATAAAAAACAAGTACCGTTACAAGAGCTATTGGAGGAAGAGCATCAATATCTTTTGGAGTTACCTGAAGAGGAGTATCCTGTTTTCAAAGAAGAAAAAGTGAAAGCGAATAAATATGGAGAAATCACTTTAGACAAAGTAAAAGTCTATGTTCCGAAAGCTTACAATTATACAGGTTTATCTGTCGTGAAATATTGGAATCGATTCAAGGTACTATCTCCCCATGGAGAAATCTTGTATGAAGATAATCGTCCGTATATGCACAAGAATCGTGAGATTCCGTGGAAATCCATCTTAAAAGCGTGGTTAAGCAAGCCGCGTTCAGTACCCTATTCTCGTTTTTCAACCTATCTTCCAGGTCGCGTATATGAATACTTTAATATCTCGAATCTTTCGATTCGTAAGGAACGTATAAATTGGGTACTAGCACTACTAGCCACTCATGATATGAATGAAATCAATAAAGAATTTTATGATCTATTGAATGGACAAACAGACGCTTTAAAAGACCCCGAAGCACACCCTTATGACATTGATTGGAACAAGTATGATCAGCTTCAGAAAGCACCAGAGATTGAAGGTGAGGTTCGGTGACTACAAATTTAAATACTATGTGTAAAACTTTACGTTTAGCTCATGTCAACGATATTTATTCTGGAATATCATATGAAAATCCAGCTCAATTTCTAGAAGACTTATTTCAAAAAGAGCTTCAGTTGCGAGAAGAAACGAAAGTCGAACGATTAATAAAGCAGGCAAAATTTCTACAAAAGAAGTCACTTTCCACATTTCAATGGAAAGAACAGATTCATTTTCCCGCTCACATTGACTCGCATGAGCTATGTACACTAAATTTTATAGGCCGTAATGAAAATTTAATTTTAACCGGTGCTCCTGGAACTGGAAAGTCTCATTTAGCGACCGGTATTGGATACGAGGCCTGTAAGCAAGGTCTAGGGGTTCGCTTTTATAGAGTTTCGGACTTGGGAGAAGCCCTGGAAAGAGCATGGCAAGACGGCAAGTTGTCTCAGTTTAGAAGCCGCTTTAAAAATGTGGATTTAATTATATTGGATGAAATGGGTTACGTTCCATTCAATAAGGAGGGAGCAGAGCTCCTCTTTCAGCTCATCTCTGATTGGTACGAACAGAAAAGTTTAATTATCACTTCAAATTTAGAATTTAGCCAATGGAATCGTGTTTTTAGCGATTCTAGATTGACTGCTGCTTTGGTAGATCGAGTGATACATCATGCCCATATTTTGAATTTTACAGGAGATAGCTTTAGAGTAACAAACGCTTTATCACGTCAGAAATAAATACTGAATTGAAGGCTGGCAGGCTTGTGTATTTTTCTTTGCAATCTTCTGCACTTTTATCTTGCAAAACACACTTAGTGAGCGATTTACTGAACATAGCGAGTTAACGGGCATTACAATACGGATAATTGAAGAACATGGAGGTTAAAAGAGATACATAAAAACATCCAGTTCTATAGCAAACTAACGTACAATGCTAAACATCAACAATCGGCTCATCTTCTTGACTAACACTTCATAAGGAAAATTAATATTCATTTTAAATTATAAATAGAATTATTAAATAATTCATGTGATAATGAATATGTAATAGAACTAACGAAATGGGAAGTGGGGATTGAAAATGAATGTAAGATATCCAATTGGGGAATTACAAGTTCCTGAAAAAGGTACAGTAGAAAATAGTCAAGAATGGCTAAAGGAAATCGAAACTTACACGATTCGATTAAGAGAAACTGTTGACTTATTAAGTGATGAGGAATTAAGCAGAACCTATCGGGATGGTAGTTGGACAGTTCGTCAACTGGTTCATCACATTGCAGATTCTCAGTTGAACATGTATCAACGTTTGAAGCTGGCTTTAACAGATGAGAATCCAACAGTACCAGCTTTTGAAGAAAAAAAGTGGGCTATTCAACCCGATACAAAACTTCCGATAGAAAGTTCTATTAAAATGCTAGAAGGAATAAATGAACGCATCGTATCTTTAGGACATAGTTTAACTGAAGCGCAATTAGATCGAGTTTTTACTCACCAGCAAAACGGTAAAATAACAGTTGCAACAAAAATTGCAAAATTAGCTTGGCACGAAGAGCACCACTTAGCCCATATAAAAATCGCATTATCAAAATAATACAGTATGTATGGAATTGGCTTATCGAACTTCGGTAAGCCGATTTTTTTTAGAAGTTAGGAATAATTTCATTAGTTTTATTCAACAAGCGAAGGGTCTTGGGTTCTCATCAGATTCTGAGTTGTTGTTATAACCTAGTACCCGAAATTAGTGCGATGAGAAAGACAAATTGGTATGGAACGAAATGCCAAGAGTATTCGTCTAATGGAAAAAAGGGGATGTCAATGAAGAGACGGAGTATGTTTGCTTTTGTTTTTATATTGCTATTATTAACGGGTTGCCGGTCAACGCCTTTTGATGGTCAAAGTATAATTGAGTGGGTAGATTTTATTGTGTTGGATGGAAAAGAATACAATGGAATCCATTCTGGGGTTTTGGCCGACAAGCACTATGTAGGAGAAAAGATTGGTACGGTTAAATTTAAGGTGGCGGACAACGTAACCAATCATAGATATAAAATCAGAAACGGTGATGCTGCTTTCCATGAAAAGGGAACTGGGATTTTTGAAATTAAAG
Organism: Sporosarcina sp. E16_3; assembly: GCF_017347125.1. Taxonomy (NCBI): domain Bacteria; kingdom Bacillati; phylum Bacillota; class Bacilli; order Caryophanales; family Caryophanaceae; genus Sporosarcina; species Sporosarcina sp. E16_3. The sequence continues at coordinate 762 of NZ_JADPRX010000043.1, read as the reverse complement.
ATCATCCTCATTTAATAGCTGTTAAGAATACTGATTCTATAAATGGATATAGTGTGTACTTTTCAAGAGATGATATTGAATACCAATGGCATTTTAAAGATATGCCTATTGAAAAAGTTAAGTTGATTGAGATTTACCAAGCTAATCCACCAGAAGGTAATAAAATGATTTCTGAATTGACAAAGAACGAAGAAGTCAAGAGCTTCCTTCAACTATTAGTAAATAGTGAAGAAAACCCCAGTTTCCAGCCTAACACAGAAAAAGCAGATCCTATATTTTACGAAATGATTTTTTATACAGAAGACCCAATTGCCTACAAATATAATATGCAGTTCGATGGGGATACCTATTTTTGGCATCCTTGGGATACTTCTATCTTGGATGAAGATATAAAAATGTTTATTAGTGGAGATTAAAAAAATTAGACATAAATTATTTGCACTTCTGTTCCTTATCGTTTCACTGTACTTGTTTGTAGTAACAGTAAAGGACCTTTTCAGGAAAGAGGATTGAGCTGTGCGAATATTATTAGTGATCATTAAGGAAAATATTTTATTATTGACCCCTTAAGTGATTGGGTGTGCCGAATAAGTGTATTCAATAATCGGGCGTAATACATGAATAAGGATTAGCACAAATATTGAACAAAAGGGCCAGCGCGACAAGTTCTGTGATAAATGCCTTCGGCATGAAAATACAGGGGATTTAACATAAATCTTAACTTTACAACGGAAGATAGGAATGAGGAAACCATGTTTTCTG